>JAZOTA010000037.1:0-2700 GCA_045657425.1 Eubacteriales bacterium | reverse complement strand
AAAAAGCCCCTCTCTCGTGCTCTCTCCCCAAAAACTTTTGATATAATATTATTTATAATACACTAACGCACACGACGAATAAATTTAACGTTATTGTTTTAAATAACCGATTTCAATTATGCACCGTTTTTCGCATTAACGTTTCGTTCGACCAAACCGTATCAAACGGGCGATTCACGAATCGCCCCTACGATTTTAAACGAACGTCGAGCTTAAAAGCCGAAACGTAACAAATAAAACGAACGTTATTATATCAAAACAACCCTATAAATTTACACCCGTAGGGGCGATTCACGAATCGCCCGCCACGTAACAAATTTATGCACAGATTCTCCCCAAAAACTTTTAAAAATAGAAATATTAAAAAGGCACTCGTTTGAGTGCCTTTTATAATTAAAGTTTTTGAAGAAAGAGCGCGAGAGAGGAACTTTTTTCCAAAAAGTTCTTCTCTCGCAAAACATCTTACTTTCGTGCCTCTTTTAATTTGGCATAGCCGTCGCGGAATGCCTCGAGTGCTTTGGGTACGCCCGTATCGAGGCGCAGGTAGTTGATTACCTTATCAACGCCGTCTACGTTCGCATAGTCGTTGCAGGAGAACCAGGCCGCTGCTTTGATATTTTTCGCAAATTCGTAACCCGGTTCTTGATTCTTCATAAAGCAATCGAACATGCCCTTTATCCAATCGGCCTGCCATTGCTTTTTGGTTTCGAGGTCGGGAACGGGAACGTAGCCACCCTTACCCCAGTCATAAACGACCTCCCCGCCTGCACCGCAAGCAAACTCACCGATGATTGCGGGGAAATTATCGAAATAAGGGGTGTTGGTCTTATAAAGCTTGGTGTACATATCCTTGAACGATTCGATTTCCGAGTCGTTGTTCATTTGATAGAAGGTAAGACCGAGCATTTGAACGTAATCGGAGCCGGGCCAATAGCAAAGCTGGTCGCCCCAGTTACTGTAGGGACAGCCGGTTGCTTGGATAGTCATACCGGTGGAAATGGGGTTCCAAATCCAGATGCAGTTATCAACGCCTTCTTCCTTGAAGATGTCGTAGAGGCGACGCCAGGTGTCGATGAAAATATCGGGGTCGTTGAAGGTCTGCATACCGCAATAGGAGGTCCAGTCGGTATTCATTTCGTTATTAAGACGGAAAAGAACGGGCTTGCCGTATGCCTTAATATCTTGTGCGAGCTTGCGGAATTGAACGTCAACTCTGCCACGGCAGATATCGAACATCGGGGTATAACCGCCGAGTGTGTTATTTGTTGTTGTGAACTGATAAGTAAGCTCGAGCACGGGCTTGCCGTTGAAGCCGTTACCGCCTGCGTGCTTTTTCATATAATCAACGTCAAGCGAGTTCTGGGAATAGTCTGCACCGTACCAGCCGATATGGAGATAGTCCATATAGATGTCGAGATTACTGTTGATGCCCTCTTCCGAAACGAACCAATCCATATAGGTCGGATCTCTGCCCTGGAAGAATGCGCCGAGGTCGACGGTTGTTTGGTTAAGGAGCTTGTTGTAATACGCCTTGGTTTCCTCGTTCCAAAATTCGGGAATCTTAAGCTCGTATGCGCCGACGTTGTTAATGGCGGTTCCTTGCTTTTCGATTTCCTTAAAGGAAGCGACGATTGCATCCATTTGCTCGGTCATAATTTCGTCGGATTTAAGCACGAAGAACCAGAAATACTTATAGTTATTTTCGGGGCGCACGATTGCAATGCTGTAGCAATCGTATTTCATTTTGGACGCAACGTTGATGCGAAAATCGAAATAGTTAACGACGTAACCCTTTAAAAGGTCCTTTGTTTCGCCGTACTGACGGGTGCGGCGGATACTGTTCGCCATTAAAAATTCGTTATTTACGAAATAACGTGCAAGCCACTCGTCGTAATAGGTCTTCCATCCGTTGGGGTTCGCGCCATAGGGGTTTTGGTTTTCGTAAGAAACGGTGAGAAGATAATTTTCGCCCTCGTATTTACTTCTGAGTGCGCCGAGCGAGAAATCGGGCGTGATACCGTTTCCGGGAAGGGTTAACGCATAGCCCTCGGGCAAAACGACCGCGCGCGAGGATTCTTTACCCTCGAAAATAAAACGTGTATCGCCCGACGGAAGCGATTTGTAATCGTCGGTAGAATTGCCGTCCTTGAACGCTTTAAGTGCATAGACGTCATTTGCGGACTTGATAGCTCCGTCGGAATATTCATCCTTCCAAACGGTTACCGCGTTTGTATCGGGTTGCATAATAGATTCCTCCGATTCGGTGGAAGTAGAATCGCTGTTGGGGGTTACGCTTGAAGCATCGGTTACGTTTGTGTCTTCACACGCCGCAAACAAGGGCAAAGCCAAGGTTAACAGCAGCAAGACGATTAAAGCTCGTTTCATTGTTACCTCCGAAATAAATCATATCGTTTAATTATAACCTAACTCATTGAAAAAATCAATAAGAAAACAAAAATACAACGGTGTTGGCCGTTGTATTGTTTGTATTTTGTTTTAAATCAACAAAACTTCAGAAGCTTATCTGAACTTGCGCTTACGAGCCGCTTCGGACTTCTTCTTGCGCTTTACGCTGGGCTTTTCGTAATGTTCTCTCTTACGAATTTCAGCAGGTACGCCGCTTCTGAGATAAGATCTTTTAAATCTGCGGAGAGCGCTATCGATGGTTTCGTTCTCCTTAACTCTTACCTCTGCCATTTT
>JAZOTA010000036.1:0-65553 GCA_045657425.1 Eubacteriales bacterium | reverse complement strand
ATATGCATATGAAAAGATTCAGATGGCTTTGCACGATACCGACGTTCATCGCTTTATGGCGTTTGGTATAGCAGGACTTTCGGTTGTTGCCGACTCCTTGAGCGCAATTAAGTTTGCAAATGTGCATCCTATTAAGGATGAGCGCGGATATATCGTTGATTTTGAAACTGTTGGCGAATTTCCTCAATACGGTAATGACGATGACAGAGTCGATTTGATTGCAAAAGAGATTTCGCACAAGGTCATTACCGAACTCAGAAAAACTCCAACTTACCGTGATGCAGAGCATACTCTTTCGGTGCTTACTATTACTTCTAACGTTACCTACGGCAAGCATACAGGCGCAACGCCCGACGGTAGACCTGCCGGCGCTCCCTTTGCGCCCGGTGCAAACCCGATGCACAACCGTGAAAAGAACGGCGCTCTCGCTTCGCTCAACTCGGTTGCAAAGCTCGATTATGCTGATTGCAGAGACGGTATTTCGAATACGTTTTCTATCACTCCCCAAGCACTTGGTAGGAGCGAGGACGAACGAATCGATAATCTTGTATCTATTCTTGACGGTTATTTTGCCAATAAGGCGCATCATATCAACGTAAACGTGCTTAATCGTGAAACCTTGATGAAGGCTTATGAAAACCCCGAAGAATATCCTAACCTTACAATAAGAGTTTCGGGTTATGCGGTTAATTTCTGCAAGCTTTCGCGTGAGCAACAACGCGAGGTTATCGTGCGCACCTTCCACGAAAGCATATGACGGTAGGAAAAGTCAATTCTATTCAAAGTCTTGGCGCGCTTGACGGTCCGGGGATCAGGTTTGTGGTTTTTATGCAAGGATGCAATCTTCGTTGCGGATGCTGTCACAATCCCGAAACCTGGAGTGTTGACGGCGGTGAGGAATATACACCGCAGGAAATTTTGGAAAAAGCAAAGCGCTTTAAATCATATTACGGTTCAAAGGGCGGGATTACCGTTTCGGGCGGTGAGCCGTTGCTTCAAGCGGATTTCGTATATGAATTGTTTTCCTTATGTCACAATGAGGGAATTAACACTTGTCTCGACACATCGGGAAGCGTTAATAACGATAAAGTTGTCAAAGCATTGAGTGTAACTGACAGGGTTTTGCTCGACGTTAAGTATGATAACGATGCCGATTATTTAGAATATGTCGGTTGCAGTTTGAAAAATCCAATGACTTTTCTTGAATTGCTTAATGAAATGAAAATACCGACAACTTTAAGAAATGTTGTTATTCCTACACTTAACGATAACGAAAAGTGCATCGATTTTTTAAATCAACTTGCTAATAAATTCCGATGCGTTGATAAAATCGAGCTTTTGCCGTTTAAAAAGATATGCAAAGTCAAGTATGACGATATGAATTTAAATTTCCGATTTGATCATATTCACGAACCAAGCAAGGAATTAATGCAACGCCTAAATTTAAAAATTAATGTGTAGGTTTGAATTATGAAAAGAATATTATTGTTATTATTTGCATTTCTCATAATTGTTACTACAGCGGTTGGTTGCTCAGAAGTTTCTGATGGTGCCGACAGCTCGATAATTGGAGATATATCCGAGATCAGTAACGTTGTCAGCGATGTGATCGGAGAAGATTCAAGTAATATCGTAATCAGTAACAGCGAATCCTCTTTAACCAAACCTGAGTCTTCCGCGGACACTTCTGATGAAACATCGGACGAAGTATCTGACGAAGTATCGAACGAATCGAGCGAAGATGTTAGTGATACCTCGGATGATACGTCTGAACCTGAAAAGCCTAACGAAAACAATAAAAAGGAAATCGTTTCGTTATTCGACAGCTCGAATCTTAGCAATTACGAATCGCCTTTTCTTCCGTTGTATGCTCCTTTCGCACTTTATGATACGACGTTGTTTTCGGACACTGTAATTACTTCGATTTCTTTCCCGTTTGACTCGCTTGCGAGCGGTTATACCGTTGATTCCGAAAAATTGTATATGCCGATTTACGTTGTTAAATCGGACTTCACAACTACAAGGAATGATTGCACGGTTGAAAACGGTAAAAAGATTGTATTGGATTTTACAGGAAAGCTTTCGGACGTAAAACGCGGAGATTGGCTTACTGTAAATGATCTTGAAATTGTAGTCGCTCCTGATGAAACACTTGCTTTCGGTGATACCGATATGGCTGTCTTGCCGATGTTCTTGCGCAACAACGGCACTCACGGCTTTTGGAACCGAGTGTTTGAATCTAAGGGTGGGAACAACCATTCTTTGATCTTTAAAATCGAAGGTTATAAGAATTCCGAAGCAGATAACAACACCGACAACGACGGAAAGAAATATATTTCATTTCTTGGCGACAGTATTTCTACCTTCAGCGGTTGGTCAAACAATACGTCGCACAATAATTCAATCGGCGGCAATGCGATTTGGTACCCTAACAACAATTATGCAGGTGCAAATCTTTCCGTTCAAGATACATGGTGGCATATCGTCGCAAAAGAGCTTGGATATGAAATTGCTGTCAATAATTCCTGGTCGGGATCGGTTGTGAATTCCGCTCAAACCTATAACGTGCGAGCACGGAACCTCCACAACACTTCAAATGGCGCGAAGCCCGACGTTGTGGTAGTCTTTATGGGTGTCAACGATTATGCCGCAGGAACGGCCGTAGGGGCTTACGACGGCAAGACCGAGCCTCCGGTTACCCCGACCAATTTCAGCGAAGCGTATGGAAGAACGATTAAAAATATATTGGATAAATATGAGGGCGTTGAGGTTTATTGCTGTACGTTCTTGCCTGATAGAAAACGTTTTTCCGGTTCAACCAATAAGCAGGGAATCGATGAATCTGCATATAACGAAGCGATAAGAACCATTGCGGCAAATATGGGAGTTAATTTGATCGACCTTTATAACAACAGCGGAATTACTCCTTCGAATATCTCACAATTTACCGTCGATAAGCTTCATCCCAATAAAAACGGCATGGAAAAGGTTGCTAAAACCATTATCGATGTTATTAAATAACGATAAGTAATTTTATAAATAAAGAAATGCCCACATTGAGGGCATTTCTTTATTTATATTCATCGATATATAACGATAAAATCATCATATTCTTTTTACATTAATTTTCAAGTATTTATTTAAGCTTTGTTCACATAACAGTAACGCTCAAATGCTTGACATAATGGTAAAAAAATACTATAATATAGGTAATTAGGAATATCAGGAGTCTAAAATTATGAAACGCATTATAGTGACAATTTTATTATCTATTATAGTGTTATCGTGCCTTCCTTTAACCGCGTTTGCCGCATCGCCGGAGATGCTTTGCGGTGTTGTTGTGTTTGATAATAATGATGCTGATACCGTTACTATTGACGGTGTTGATTATAAAGCATCAACCGATTTTGAGTTTACTGCTCATATTAAGGTTTCCGACTCCGGTAACGCATTGAGCCAAATACAGCTCAACGGTAAGAAGCTTGTTAATCTCGTCGACGGCGAAAACGTTGTTTCTATAAAAACAACCGATCTTATTGACGGCGAAAATGAGCTTCGCATCGTTCTTGGCGCAGGTAATACTCTGTATAACGAAAATATCGTCTACGGAAAAGTAAATATCGATGATATTGTTGTTGAAAAAGTAAGCTTTGAGGGAATCGGCTTTACAGCTCCCAAATCGGCTAATTACTATCTCCCGATTGTCGGCTCTGCAGGAGTAACCAAAAAATCTGTTGAATATAAAGCAGGAATTTCGGTTGGCGACGGTTGGATTGCCGATACAGGACTCGGCGGCAGCACTCCTAACGTTCCTGTTTATGTCGGCTACGTTTTCGATTATTCCAAAGATAACGGAATGTTTATTATTGATACAAATAAAATTAACGACGGTGACCATATTGCGCAATTCAAGAAAAACGGAAAAGTTGTTTCCGAAAAGAAATTCACCGTCGATAACAGCGCGCCTGTTATTGAATTTTCGGTAAAGGACGGCGCTTTGGTTTCAAAGCTTCAAAAGGTTTCTTTTAACGCAAACGACATTTCAAGCGTTAAGACCGAGCTTTTGGTTGACGGCAAGAGATCCGTTTCGATTAACCCCAAAAAGCTTTCAATAGGCAAGCACGTTGCTGTTGTAACCGCAATTGACGCTGTGGGTAATAAATCGATCAACACGCTTCGTTTTGAAGTAACCGAAAAGCTTTACCACGTTGAATTTTTTGAGGAAAATCTTAATATTTCCGTTCTTGGCAGCGGTAAAATCTATTCGGGACAATTACTTAAAGATATAAGAATGCTCGAAAACCGTTACGGCGCCTTAAATCAGGACTTTTTGAGATCTGAGGATGAGGTTCTCGTTTCCTTTGATGACAAAGCGGAGATTGTTACCAAATCCATCGGCGACAGTGTTCCTTATCAATCTTTTGTTATTAACGTTGACGGCGTTAAGGACGATGAGGTTTTGGTGTCTTATAGCGGCACCACAGGAAACGGTAGTGATATTTGCCTTAAAGCATGGAACTACAACACCTCTGCTTGGGATAAAATTGCTTCTGTAAAAAGCGGCGCTTCTGTTTCGGTTTACGTTCCTTTGGAAAACTACTCTTACAAGAAAAAGATGAGAATTAACGCAATGCCCGAGGTAGTTTTCAACGGAAGTGATACTTTACTTTGGAATTCTGACACTCAGTATTATTCTCGTTTTGAAGACTTGAATGAGTTTTATTATAAAATAAACGAGTATGCTGTTGATCAATACAAAAAAGGTAATATCGGTTATTACGTTCATACCGGCGACCTTGTTGATCAAACCGATGCAGGTGATGCAATCGCACATAATGAATTTAAGGTAGCCTCTGCCGCTCAAAAGATACTTGACGATGCGTTGGTTCCCAACGGCGTTGTTTCGGGTAACCACGACGTACTTCATACAAGCGAAAACTACGACTATTATTGGAAGTATTTTGGCGAAGACAGATATAAGGACTTCGATTGGTACGGAGGAAGTCTTAACAATAATATGCACCATTATGATTTGATTTCTCTTGGTGGATATGACTTCGTGTTCCTTTATATCGGTAACCAAAAAGAAAATGATGAAGATCTTATTGCCTGGGCAAATAACGTTTGCAAGGCATATCCGACAAGAAACGTCGTTCTTTGCACACACGAATATTTGCTTCCTTCGGGTGCTTATTCGTGTGACAGAGCTGAAGTGATTTGGGAAAAGATTGTTGTTCCCAATGAAAACGTTAAAATGATTCTTTGTGGTCATAACGAGGGCGTTTGCGATCAAATCAAACAGGTTGGCGATACCGATAGATATGTTCTTGAAATTTTGGCGGACTATCAGTTTGCTGAATTGGGCGTGGGTCCTCAGCACGTTGTAAACGGTTGTACCTGCGACGGCGAAGGCTTTGTGCGTTTGATGACCTTTAACGATGCGGGACAGGTTATTTCCAAAACCTATTCGCCCGTTGCTTCTCAGTTCGGTCAAGACCCCAATAACTACTATCCGTCTTATTCCGACAGTTTCGTTTATGATCTTGATTTGATAAACGCCGACCGTTCTATCTGTACAAGCTCTTTTAACGTTATGCATAAACCCGAATTCGTCGGCAACGTTGGTGAGGATGATTTGAGTCTTAAAGGATGCGAAGCATTCTTTACAGAAGTTGAATATAACGACGCTAAGAGTTTATCCGAAATTTTCGTTTTGTGGGAATATGAGGTCGATTATGAACCCGATGAAGCCCCCGAATATTCTAATCCCGTAGGCGAAAGAATCGAAGTTACCGGTTATGATTACGTGAGCGAAAACTTCAGAATGAACGAGGATAACAAATTCCCGAACGCAGATTTTATTGAAGTGGCGCTTAATTTGTTACCGAGTGACCTTAATTTGCTTAAGAGAACATCAGGCACACAAGAAATCGAAACGTCTATTAACGATAACGGTGTTGTTTCGATATTCAACAAAGCCGGTGATGCAAATGGCCATTGGATAACAATGGGATATAATTATTATAATAAAAATATCAATGATCCCAATCCCAAATACGAGGTTAACGGCTCGGATCAAATCGTTTTGGATCTTGATAAATATAACCGTTTGTATTTTGGTGTATCGACAGATAAAAATGCAAAATGGAACATACAAATTAATTTTGCCGGTACTTCTTTGAATTTTTCGCAAAACAAAGAAATTGCTTCGAAATTCGGATACGTAAATAACGCACCGAGTGATATCAGAGGCACGTGGAACGGCTATATTGACCTTTCTGAATTTGTCAGCGGCAAAAAGGTTATTAACAGTATTTATATTACCAATGCTACTAACGGTGAAGTTGTCAACTTTGATTATCTTTTCATCGGCAAATCCGATGCCGGTAAAGTAAGGTTTATAACTGATGAAAACAAGGTTGTGACCTACGAAAATAAGGTTGGAGATAAAGTTTCGCTCCCCGGTAATCCTTTTAAGACCGGTTATGAATTTATAGGTTGGTACACCGCAAAAGACGGTGGGGAAAAGGTTATAAATGATGTTCCCGTTTCAAATCAAGTAACCGAAATTTATGCTCGTTTTACCGAAAAGCAGTATACCAAACGTGAAGTTAAAACAAGCAACACCGAAATCAATCTTGAAAGACCTGCTTACGGAAAGATGATTTTCGTTGCCGCAAGTCTTGCAATAATGGTTATGGTTGTAATAGTTTTACTTGTAAAAATCAGTAAAACCAAAAAGAAAAAAGCGGAGTAAAACAATGAAAAAAGTAATTGTTTGGTTATTTGTCGTTATCTTTTTAGCGTTAAATTCCTTGTCGGTTTCTGCCGAACCGGGATTTGATGATGTATTTGACGCTGATGCAAAATTAAACGTTTCTTATAACTTTAACGGTGAAAACATTGTAGTTACGGCATATTTCAGTGATATTAAAGTTAAGGATGGCATTATCAGTATCGAGTACGATATCGAATATGACCACAATACGCTTGAGCTTGTAAACATTGAGCACTATATTCCCGAAAAATGGAACACTCTTATTTTAGAAGAAAACGTCGAGGATTTTTCAAGGCAGACTTCTGAAGGTGTTTATCATTGGGGTTATGCGGTTATCTCTTTAGGCGAGGGCGCAAAGAACGATAAAGAACTTGGTATTGTTTTGGAATTTAAGCCGCTTGATACTACCGTTAGCGATATTAGAATCGGTTATTCAGATCTTAGAGGCGAGATTCTTAAAGACGGCAAAACAAACGAGTTTGTACATATGACATCCAACTCGGCAAAGATTACGTTTGACCCATTAAATAAAGCTAATTCCAAGCTGTATTATGCTCATGTTGATCCGAAATCAAATTTAAGAGAAAGATTCATTGAAGTAGATAATTTAATTGAAAACGTTTCTGGACCGAATGCCGAAACAAATAATATATACATGTATTTATCATTATTTGGTGTTGGCGTTTGTTTGGTAGTGTTTGCTTTAGCTGTGTTTTACATATTTGCGAAATCTAAAAGAGGATGATTTTATGATAAAATTTATTCGCGAAAATTCAAAATCGATCGTTAAATTTATGATGACGCATCTCGTTATGTCGATCCTCGGCATAATGGTTGGTCTTGCTGTTCTTACTTTAGAGGATGGCTCGGGTGGTTTCAGCGGCATCGCAATCATAGCAAGCTTATTTACAGTCGGATTCCTTTGCTTCATGCATTATGATGATTCTTTCTTTGCAGGAGTTAAGGAAGGTATTAAGCATCGTGCTGAGGGTACCAAGCCCGACGTATTAAAAGGGTTGAAAATTGCTTTAATTGGTTATCTTCCTGTAATTTTAATAGGTGTTGTTGTTATTATTGTAATTTTGGCAACACCCGAAGGTCAAGACCATACACCAATTCCGTTACTGCTTTTCTATGCGTGTCAGGGAAGCTTTTTGAGTCTTTACAACCTTTCTAAATATGTTGGCATAATCGGTTACGTTATAATAACCTTGTTTCCGTCGATATTAGCAAGTTTTCTTGGTTATGCAATCGGCTGCAAAGATAAAACAATACGCGGACTATTCGGTATGAACGTAAAACCTCCCTTTGACGGTCCGCTTGAACGTAAACCTAAAAACAAAGAATAAAGTAATAGTGATACGTTAGATCGCATATAGATTTACAAATATTTTTTGTGAGGTTTATATGCGTTTTAACATTTATAAAGAAGCGCGCTTGAGCTTGATAATCTTATCGATAATCCTTTCTGTTTCGTTGATATTTTACTTTTTGGCGTCAATGTTTACGTCGATGGGCTATAAAGGCTTAAGATCGAGCAATCAGATCGAAATCAGCAGCTCGGCAACAATACCTACCGTCATTATTGATGCAGGACACGGTGGGGAAGACCCGGGTGCGGTTACAAACGAGCTCATAGAAAAGGAGCTTAACCTTGAAATTTCGAACCTGCTTAATGAAATTCTTATATCAAACGGATATAAAACCTTTTTAACTCGCAATGATGACCGGTTGCTTTATAACAACGGCGAAGAGAGTCGCAAAAAATTTTATGATATAAGAAACCGAGAAAAGCTTGCTAACAGCGTTGATAACGCAGTATTTATCAGCATTCATATGAATAAATTTCCTGCAAGCTACTGTAAAGGGTTACAAGCATTTTATTACGGCGGAAATAATGAGGGAAAATTGTTCGCTGAATCGATACAAAACAACGTCAAATTGCTTCAAATCGATAACAAACGCATTGTTGCAAACAGTAAAGATACGATTTATTTGTTAGAAAAATTAAAAATGCCCTCAACACTTGTCGAGTGTGGATTTATTTCAAACGCCAAAGAAGCTAACTTGTTAAAAAGTTCTGATTATAAAAAAGCATTAGCGCTGTCAATTTATTGCGGCGTTGCCGATTATTTGGAGAAAAAATAATGAAGACTGAGTATATTTGCGAAAATTGCGAGTATATTGCATCAAAATGGTACGGTAAATGTCCACAATGCGGTGAATGGAATACGTTTATCGAACGTGAAATTATTCAAGCAGTACCTTCTAAAATTAAAAAATCACGCCCTGATAACAATATCGTAGCACAAAATTCAAAGGCAACCAAAATTAAAGATGTTTCGTTTCTTGAAAAAGAAAGAATCGGAACGGGTATTAATGAGTTTGACAGAGTTTTGGGCGGCGGCATCGTTTCGGGTTCTGTTGTTTTGCTCTCGGGTGAGCCCGGAATAGGGAAGTCCACCCTTTTGTTGCAGATTTGTGAGTCATTGGGTAATAACGGTAAGGTTCTGTATATTACGGGTGAAGAATCTGCGGCACAGATTAAAATGCGTTGCAGACGCTTAAGCGTTGATCACGATGAGGTTTATATACTTAGTGAAAATAATATTGATAATATTATTGGCGAGATCAATGCCGTATCGCCCGAGGTTGTCATTATTGACTCGATACAAACGATGTACGATGATAATTATCCGTCATCACAAGGCAGTGTTACACAGGTTAGACAGTGTGCGCTTCGACTTATCGGAAAAGCTAAAGAAGATGGCGTTTCGATGCTTTTGGTCGGCCACGTAAATAAAGAGGGCTCGATTGCGGGACCAAAGGTTTTGGAGCATATGGTCGATGCGGTGTTATATTTCGAGGGCGACAAGCAACATGCTTACAGAATAGTTCGTGCTGAAAAAAACCGCTATGGCTCAACCAACGAAATCGGTGTTTTTGAAATGAGCGACGAGGGACTTAACGAGATCGAAAAGCCCTCGGAAATGATGTTGTCACAAAGACCTAACGGAGTGCCGGGAAACTGTCCAGTGTGCGTTATGGAGGGCAGCAGGCCGCTTATAGCCGAAGTTCAATGCCTTGCAACGCAAACAGTTTATCCTTCGCCGCGAAGAATGTCGTCCGGACTCGATTACAATCGAACTGCATTATTGCTTGCTGTGCTCGAAAAACGTCTTGGCTTAAAGTTTTCTACACAAGACGTTTACGTTAACGTTGCCGCAGGTATGCGTTTGGTAGAACCAGCAAGCGATGCGGCATGTGCTTTGGCAATGATTTCATCTTATAAAAATTTACCCATACCGGATGATTTAATCGTTTTAGGCGAAATCGGTCTTGCAGGAGAATGCAGATCTGTTTCCAATACAAGTCAGCGTATCAATGAATCTGTTCGACTTGGTTTTAAACGCATTGCGGTGCCTTTTCGCTCGGTTAAAAATCTGAAAGTACCCAAGGATGTTGAAATTATTCCGTTGCGCGGTGTATTTGATCTTCTCAAATTAATAGATAATTGAACTGTTTTTGGAGAATATAATGAAGGAAAGATATTGCGATCCGAATCTACCAAAATCACGTGTTTTGCGTGTTTTTGTTTCGGGTTTAATGCCGGATGAACTGATTAATGAATTAAAATCAATGATGATTCGACCGTATACACTCGGAAAATCAAAAAATATGAGTGGCGAATTGGCGTATCATCCTGATATTTTGGTTAATAATTTCAGAAAAGGTATGTGGATCTGCGAAAGTGATCCAAAATATCTTTGTAAAGGTCTTCCTTTAAAGTTATTTAGAGAAACCGAAACAGAGTTAAAAGATATCTATCCGTATGATTGTCCTTTTAACAATTTCACGGTTAATAATAAGCTTTTCTGCGGTAAAAACGTCGATTATCTTATAAAGGCATATGCAATATATGAGAAAAAGGAAATTATTTACTTAAGTCAGAATTACACAAAATGTTGTACTGTATTAGTCAACGAAGAGGCGTTTATCACGTCTGACAAATTGATCGGGCTTGCGCTTCGCAACCAAGGATACGACGTATTGACAATTGGTGACGATGGTGAGATTGGCCTTAACGGTTACAGCCACGGACTTATTGGAGGATGTGCTGCGAAGATATCGGATAACACGTTGGCTTTTACCGGTAATCTAAATGCATTTAAATATGGTGATGATATAGTTGATTTTTGCGCAAACCATAAAGTTGATTGCTTTTCGTTAACAAATAAACACATGTATGATTATGGCGGAATATTGCCCATTACGGAAATTACAAGTGATCCAAATGAGGATGTTTCAAAAGATTTTCCGATTGGAGTATTCCAAAGCTTTTAGAGTATAGTTACAATAAACATATTACAAAACACCTCTTGGAAATACTTAAATTCCAAGAGGTGTCTTTATGTATGAACTTAACTTCCCTCTATTATATAAAATCTTCATTTTATATAATGTGCCAAAACAGGGGTAAGGGAAATTTATAAAACTTCCCTTTGGTTGTGTTTGATTGCTTATGTAAAGGCCTATCAAAATTTGATAGGCCTTTATAAACGTTATCCTCTGTCGATGAAAACTGGATCTTCTGTAGACCAAGGATCTTCGGGCATTTCATCAGGATGATCTTCGTAATACGGATCAATTACATACTTTTTCAGAATCGGATATGCGCAGTAAACACCGATATACGTCAAGAACGAAAATACAAACATACAAAGCAATATAAACGTAAACTGCGGCAGCAATATATACGCATACAACAAAAGCAATACGAATAAAATTGCGCCCAACAATCCGACAAAGTTTCTCTTAATGCCAAGTACAGTCAAAAGGAAAGAATTTTTGATCATCTTACCTATCGACATTTCACACGTAACGAGCTGCAAGTAGATATAAAATCTCATTACGTAGTAAACTGCGATGAACACAATCGACGCATAATAAAAGACTAACCAAATAAACTCGTTGCCGGATTCAGAGCCGTAAGCCAGGATATCATAAACAAGCAGACAAATTATAACAGCGTCTAAAATACCAATGATAATTCCCTGCTTAAAGTTGCGTTTAATTGCATAGAAGAAATCGTGCCAAGTGTCAACGTATTCACCGGTGCAAACGTTACGGATATTATAAACCATACCAATCGTTGAAACACCAAAGGTGAGTATCAATACATAAATCGTATTCATAAGAGCGTTTGAAACGTCGGATACGATTCTTATGCCCGTAGATGCGCAATAAACGCTATAAAGCGATGCAATTCCCGGGCCCGTATCGTTGATAGCCGCGGCGCTTATCTGGGCATACAATGGGTTTGCGGCCGTTGCTGTTGAATCGTCAAATAGTCCTGCCAAACCGAACAAGGCGACAAAAAAGAATATATTGCAAAGTGCAAAAGTAAGGTTGGTGCCCGAAAATTTACCAAGACGTGTTTTCATGAGCTTGAAGAAAAAACCGAAACCGAGCTTTTTATCAAACTCTACCTGTTTTTTTGTAATGCCCTTCCCTGCCTTGTTATGACCGGAAAAGAAGTTGAATAATTTTCCCATTTAATATCCTCACGCGCGCGGATGAAACTTGATGTAACTGTTTTTCATCTTATCCTTCAAAAATTGTGCATAACGTTGAGTAGAAGCGATATCGGAATGTCCGAGAATCAATTGAATATCGTGAATGTCAGCGCCGTTTTCAAGGAGATGAGATGCAAAAGAATTTCTGAGTGTATGCGGTGTAATCGTCTTATTGATGTTAGCCTTAGCAGCGTAAGCTTTGAGTATTTTCCAAAAGCCCTGGCGTGTCATTTTATCGCCGGTCACGTTAACAAACAATGCGCGTTCACTCTGGTCAGAAACCAAAAGCTTTCTTGATTTTTCAAGATATGTGACGACCGCCTTGGCGGCAACAGGATAAATCGGAATAAATCTTTCTTTATCACCTTCGCCACACTTGATAAACGATAACTGCGCATTAAAATCTTCAACGTTTAGGCCAATCAATTCGGAAACCTTAATGCCGGTGGCATACAGAATTTCAAGCATTGCTTTATCACGGATCCCTTTTATATCGTTGGAATCGGGTTGAGAAAGTAATGCTTCAACCTCTTTCGACGTCAAAACGGCGATTTCCTTCTTTTCAACCTTATCATTATGAATAACCTTTGCAGGGTTCGATTCGCAAGTGCCGTTCATTACGAAGAATTGATACAAACCGCGCATCGATGAAAGCGTTCTACTCACAGACGTCGATGAAAGACCAATCGAAGACAAATGAATCTTAAAGTTTGCGATAATTTCCGAATCTACAACAGCGAAGTCATGAACTTCTATATTCGTTAAATAGTCAACAAACTTTTGGAGATCCCTTTGATATGCCTGCAGAGTGTTATTAGAAGACTTTTTGACGCATTGCAAGTAATCAAAATAAGTATTAAGTTGTGATACAAGGTTATTGTTAAGTTCACAACCAGTCATAGTTATCCTACCAAAAATAGTTTTTTAATAAAGTTAAAAATATGAACAATATGAAAAAAATAGTAAACGAAAAAATCGAATAAATAGCAGACGGTCTTGAAAATATAATCTTATTTGCAAATCTGTTTTTTGAATAGTAAACAGATGTCTCGCAATAAAATAACGATATAAAAAATATGACCGTAATTACCAAAAACAAAAAGAAGACATACACAAAATCCAAATGAATCAAGCTGAAGCGGCAGTAAATAAAATTGCCAACAAAGAACGAAAAAAGCGCAAAAAAGCAAACGGATAAAACACTACCGAAAATAGTATAACCGCTTGCAAATATAATAGGATATGCTATAAGAAAAGCTTTAATAAAATACTTATCAAAAAACACATCAAGTATATAAGGCAATTTATAAAGGTAGTGAGCCGCAAAACAATTCCCTGCCATAAAAAACAGAGAAAAGACAATTAAAGAGGAAAATAATAACTTGCGGCGCTTATTGAAATAAGTGCAAAGAATCAAGTTGATTCTTTCTGAATAAGTGTGTATAAAGTTAAATCCTTTTTGCTTCGGAGAAGCATAAACCACAACCGCTTTTGATTTGTTGTCAGCATTCATATTAATCACCAATAAAGTGATATGCGGACAAGCAAAAAAAGATTACAATTCGTTACTGATTTCGTTCGCGCGTTCGGTACAAGCTTGCATTGCGCGGTCAACTGCACCGCAAAAATCGTCATTTGCGAAAGAATTAAGTGCAGCGAGAGTTGTTCCGTTAGGCGAAGCAACGTTTGAAATAAGCTGATCGATGGAAATGCCGCTCTTTTCAATCATGGTAACAGAACCTTTAATAGTCTTTAGTATCAAAGGCAACGCGACATTGGGTTCAATTCCCTGCTTTTCGGCTGCATCCAATATAGCCTTAACAAACAGATAAACATATGCAGGCGAAGAACCGTGTACAGAAATAATCGGATTCATTAAATCTTCTGAAATGACAGTAACGTGAGCAACCGCTGACATCATTCTGCAGAAGAATTGAAAATCCTTTGAATTCACCTTATCATTACGGCAAACCGCTAAAACACCTTCACCAACAAGGATGGGTGTGCTGGGCATTGTGCGTATTACAGCTATATGTTTACCGCAAGCTCGTTCAATATGATCAATCTCAACCGATGCAGCAAAGGAAACTACAATAACCTTATCAAGAAGACCATCAAATCCGGAAAGCTCCTCCATAACAGATTTAACAATCCCGGGTTTTACAGCAAGAAAAATATACTGTACATCCTTAACCGCTTCCGATAAAATCGAAAAGGTTTTTATGCCAACCTGTGCAAATTTATCAAGCTTTGATTTATCGATATCATAAACAGAAATTTTTTCAGCAGGTACTGCGCCGCTCGAAACAAGTCCGCAAGCGACTGCGCCGGCGATATTACCACCGCCAACAAAAAGAAGATTCTTATACTCCGACATATTATGTACCTCTGAAATTGAATGATGCTATATGATATAATAATACAAAATATTAACAATTTCAAGGGGTTTTGCAAAAGATTATTCAAATTGTAAATTATGACATATAATTATGTAAACCACATTATGTATACCGAGGCAACCGACTCTGTATGTTGTGTTGTTGAGCCTCGATGTTATCAATATCTTGTTTTATATTAAATTTGTTGTTGTATTTTTATTTTATTAATGTTATAATACGAAGAAGAGTATTTCGCTTTTGCGATACTGTTTAATTAACTGTTTTGTGTATTTTAACACACGCTTGAAACAGAGGTGTTTTTATGAAAGAAATAGTTGCAGGAAAAAACGATGCGGGTCAGCGTTTGGATAAATTCCTTTCTAAAAAATTTAAGAATCTTCCGTTTTCGATGATGTACAAGTTGATACGAAAAAAAGATATCACCGTTAACAAAAGTCGCACAAAAGAGAATTATATTGTCTGTGAAAACGACCTTATCCGTATCTTTGCTCCCGATGATGTGCTTGATGAAAAGGCACCCAAACGCGCTATTGCCAAAGCGGATATCAACGTTGTTTATGAAGATGAAAATATACTCATAGTTGATAAAGAGTCGGGATTGCTCGTTCATTCCGATACAAATGAAGACGGCGACACTTTAATTGACAGAATAACTGCATATTTAATAAACAAAGGTGAATTCGTTCCCAAAGCCGAAAACAGCTTTGCCCCTGCCCTATGCAACAGAATTGACAGAAACACCGAAGGACTTGTTATTGCCGCCAAAAACGCCCAGGCGCTACGCGAAATGAACGACATTATCAAGGAGCGCCTTATCAAGAAAATCTATCTCGCTGCCGTACACGGCGTTTTAACGCCTAAGAATGGCGAGATCAAGTTGTTGCTTGAAAAGGAATCGAAAGACAACATAGTTAAGGTTAGGGATCACTATACCAAGAATTCAAAAACAGCAGTTACCGCTTATAAATCCATTGCCGTATCCTCGGACAAGCGTTTTTCTTTGGTCGAAGTTGAATTGATTACCGGCAGAACACATCAAATCAGAGTTAGCTTTGCTCATATCGGTCACCCGTTGCTTGGTGACGGAAAATATGCCGTAAACAAAAAAGACCGTGAAATGGGTTACAAATCACAGGCCCTTTGTGCTTATTCCTTAACCTTTAAGGGATGCAAAAAAAGCGCGCTTTTGGGTTACTTGGACGGTATGACCGTAACCGCAAAAAAGCCACGCTTTTTATCACTGTTTTAAATTTCGTTTTTAAGTATATCTTCGTAATTTTGGCGTCTAATAATAAGCTTAGATGCGCCTTCATTTACCGAAACCATCGCCGGCTTCGGAATTCTGTTGTAATTCGATGACATCGAATAATTATATGCGCCGGTTACAGCAACTGCCATAATATCGCCGCGCTCAAATTCTTGGAGCTTCATATCCTCGCCGATTAAATCGCCGCTTTCGCAACAACGTCCGGCAATAGACGCAACTGTGTTGAATTCTCTATCACCGTGCGAAGCATTGTATGCGGTATATTTAGAACCGTAAAGGGCATATCGCGGATTATCGGGCATACCACCATCGATGCAAACGTATTTTTTGTAACCCTCGATTTCTTTGACAGAGCCGACAGTGTAAAGTGTCATACCTGCATCTGCACAGATAAAGCGTCCCATTTCAAATAAGAATATCGGCTTTTCAATGCCTCTTTCAAAAACGAGTTTATCCAACTCGTTTTTTATTTCGCCCATAATGTCGTCGATGTCCATAACAGGATCATCTTCAACGTATCTCACACCGATACCGCCACCGAGGTTGATTTTTTTAAATGAAAAACCAAGCTTATTTTTGACTTCAAGAGCAAAATCGAGCATTATTGCCGCCGCATCGGTAAACGGGAATTTATCAAAAATCTGGCTTCCGATGTGACAGTGAATACCCTCTAAATTGACATTTTCACATTGAAGCGCTTTTTCAACGAACTTGATTGCCTGCCCCGTTTCGATGGCAACACCGAATTTTGAATCAACGTTGCCCGTAACAACCGCCCTGTGAGTATGCGGATCAATACCGGGAGAAAGTCTTAACAAGATATTTTGAACCTTATTTAACTTTCCGGCTTGCTCATTTACAAATTCAAGCTCATCAAAATTATCTATAACGAATGCGCCGATATTGCTATTTAATGCATAGATAATTTCTTCATCCGTTTTATTATTTCCGTGGAAATAAATCTTTTCGGCAGGAAATCCGACGCTCAATGCGGTATAAAGCTCACCGCCCGAAACGACGTCGGTTCCGAGTCCCTCTTGCGAAACAATTCGGTATATTTCCTTACAGCAAAGAGCTTTACTTGCATACAAAGGTATGCTCTCGTTGCCAAAATACTTAATAACGGTATTTCTGTATTTTGTACAGTTTTCGCGAATGCGCTTTTCGTCAATAAGATATAATGGAGTACCGTATTCTTTAGCAAGATCGACTACGTCTGCCTTTGAAAATGCGATATGACCGTTTTCCAAAAGCGTTATATTACTGTGAATCATCTGCTCCTCCGAGTGATTTTTCTATAATTTTCGACCAAAGCAAATCTCTGCCCGTGCCCTTCAATGAAGAGTACAAGATCACTTCGGTATTACTGCGCAAAACTCCCGCCGAAAGAAGCTTTGCGCACGCTTCGTTAAGCTGGGTTTTGTTAAGCTTATCGCATTTTGTTGCGACTACCATATAAGGGACGTCGTAATGGTCGAGATAACCGAGCATCATTTTATCATCCTCGGTAATTCCAACGCGAATATCGATAAGCTGTAAAACATAAGTCAACGCAGTATTATCTACAAAATAGTTTTCGGTAAGCGACGACCATTTGCCAATATCGCTTTTTGCACGTCTTGCAAAGCCGTAACCGGGAAGGTCGACAAGACACAGTTTTTTATCAACCTCATAATAGTTAACGGTTATTGTTTTGCCGGGCTCCGAAGAAACGCGTGCGAGCTTTTTTCTGCCCAAAAGCGAATTTATAAGAGAGCTTTTACCTACGTTTGATCTGCCAACAAAGGCAACCTGAGGCACACCGCCCTTTATAAGCTGCCAAGGCAATCCTGCCGTCATTTTCAAATCGGTTTTATGGAGATTAACTCCTCCAAATGACATTTCCATGATCAAGGATTCAACGCATAAGAAAGTACCTCGGATATATGCTTAACCGGAATAAATTCAAGTGCGTTTTTAACCTCCTCATCAAAATTTTCAATATCGGATAAATTCTCGTAAGGAATAATAACCTTTTTAGCATTTGCTTTAAAAGCAGCCATCGATTTTTCCTTCAGGCCGCCGATAGCCAATACTCTGCCCGTAAGCGTTATTTCGCCGGTCATGCAAACCTCTTGCTTAACGCTTCTACCGGTAAGCTCGCTTACCAAAGCAGTGGCAATTGTGATACCTGCCGACGGACCGTCCTTGGGAATTGCTCCCTCGGGAACGTGGATATGTATGTCACGCGTTGAATAGAAATCTTCGGCAACACCTAATTCGTCGCAATGCTTGCGAATATAGCTGACCGCCGCTTTTGCGCTTTCCTTCATAACGTCGCCGAGATGACCTGTAAGCTCAAGCTTGCCGTTACCCTTCATCGAACTGCATTCAATTCGAAGCATATCACCGCCAAGATAAGTCCAAGCAAGACCGTTTACGATACCGACTTCATCGTTATCGTAAATTTTATCGGGAGTGAATTTCGGTGAACCGAGCATAGCTTTAACTTCTTTTACACCCACTATGACCTTCGTGTCGCCCTCAACAATGCGTTTCGCACTCTTACGACATACCGATGCGATCTCACGTTCCAAACCTCTGACGCCGTTTTCGCGCGTGTAGGACGTGATAAGAAGCTTGATCGCGTCATCCTTAATTTTGCAAACAGACTGCTTAAGTCCGTGGAGCTTTAATTGCTTCGGGATAAGATGATTCTTTGCAATTGCAAGCTTTTCCTTATCCGAATAACTATCCATTTGAATCACTTCAAGTCGGTCAAGCAACGGCGCAGGAATAGTTTCGGTAGTATTAGCCGTTGCAATGAAAAGGCATTCCGAAAGATCAACGGGAATTTCAAGGAAATTATCACGGAACGAATTGTTCTGTTCAGAGTCCAAAACCTCAAGCATAGCACTTGTAGGATCGCCGTGAGAATCCTTTGTAAGCTTATCGAGTTCATCAAAAAGCATAACAGGGTTCGATGTACCCGCAAGCTTGAGAGCATTAATAATTCTACCGGGCATTGAACCTATATAAGTTCTTCTGTGACCGCGAATTTCTGCTTCGTCACGAATGCCGCCAAGTGAGATTCTTACAAATTCTCGGTTAGTGGCATTTGCAATAGACTTTGCGACCGATGTTTTACCAACACCGGGAGGGCCAACGAAGCACAGAATCTGTCCTTTAAGATCGGGCTTTAATTGTTTTACCGAAAGGAATTCAAGTATTCTTTCCTTAACCTTTTCAATACCGTCGTGCTCTTTATCAAGAATCTTTTTAGCTTCTGTTATATCAACTCTATCCTTGCTCTTTTTGCCCCAAGGAAGCTCCAGGCAGGTTTCGATGTAGTTTCTTATAACAGTCGCCTCGGGTGTGCCAAAAGGCATTTTTGCAAGCTTTGCGTTTTCCGAAAGAAGCTTTTCTTCAATATCTTCAGGAAGCTTTGCATCCTTGATTTTAGAATAATACTCATCGCCGTCTTCCAAATCGTCGGAATGCGCGTCTTCTCCAAGCTCGCTTTTAATAGCGCGCATTTGCTCGCGCAAATACATATCGCGTTGCTGCTTTGTAAGATTATATTTAACCTTTTGTTGAATATCGCTGTCGAGATTAAAAATTTCAATATCTTTCTTAAAAATTTCACAAAGACGTTTAATACGCTTTGTTGTATCGTATTCTTCAAGAAGATCTTTTCGCTCATCGATATTTACAACGAAATTACTTGCCAAAAAGTCGACAATTTGCGAGGAATCATGCAACTTGTTGACCTCTTCGATAATTTCATCGGTGGGCTTTGAAACGTAATTTAGATACTCTTCAAAAACCTTGAACAATTCTTTTGTAGCAATGCGTTCCTGTGCAAAAGACGATGTTCGTCTCGGCTTATCGCAAATTACTTCGCAGGTTATGCATTCGTCATCAACGTGCGTTTCACCGCGGTCAGCGCGACGAATGCCCTCAACAACGACCTGAATACTTCCGTCGTTAAGACGCGCAGAATGAATAACACGCGCAACAACACCCACGCGCATAAGGTCACCCGCCGTAGGTGCTATTACAGATGCATCGTGTTGCGAAACAAGAAACAAGGGTTCATCAAGCGCTTCTGCATTTTTAAGTGCATTAATCGAGGTTTTTCTGCCAATTTCAAAGCTGGTTGTAGTTCCCGGAAAAACAACAATACCTCTTAATGCAATTGTATTTAAAACTTGGGTGTCGGTTTCTAAAATATATGCCATTATATCTCCGTTATTTGCCGAGCGATGCCGCACCTATGATGCCTGCATCATTTTGCAATTCTGCAACCTTAATAATAGTTTTTTTATCGCTGAAACGAGAATATTGCTCGCGTTCAACGATTTCCTTGATAGGATTAATAAGAATATCGCCCTGCTTTGAAATACCGCCGCCGATGCTTAAAACCTCGGGTTGGAAAATATTTATAAAGTTCGTTATACCGCAAGCAACGTATTCGATATATTCCTTATAAACCTCTTTAGCTGTTTCATCGCCCAAAAGCATTGCGTCGAATACGGTTTTGCCGTTGACCTTTTCAATATCTCCGTCGCAAACCTTCCAAAGAGCACTGTCCTTGTTGGTTTCCATCTTTTCTTTTGTTTGTCTTATGAGCGCTGTTGCAGATGCATAGCTTTCAAGACAGCCCTTTCTGCCGCAAGGACATTCCAAGCCGTCTTTAACTATAACTATATGTCCAAGCTCTGCGCCCGAGAAATTAAAGCCCGAATAAACCTTGCCGTCGATAATAATACCGCCGCCGACGCCTGTGCCAATGGTTATAAACAAAGAGTCCTTATAACCCTTTGCCGCGCCATAGATTGCTTCGCCCTTAGCCGCCGCATTTGCGTCGTTATCGATATATATCTTCTTAATACCGGTTTTTTCGGAAAGCTTGCTTGCAATGGGATAATTAAGGAAAGGCAAAGTTGCCGCATAAATGATTACGCCCTTTTCACTATCGGCGCTACCGGGTGATGCGATGCCTGCGTATTCGATATCTTCAACGGTCAAGCCCGCGTCTTTAATAACCTTAAGGCAAAGATTTGCCATATCATTCATAATACGGTCGCCGTCTTCGTTTCGCACTGTTACACAAGTATCTGAAAACAAAATTTTGCCGTTATCATCACAAATACCGGCCTTTATTGACATACCGCCTAAATCAATACCGAGATAATACATATTTATCCTCCAAATTTAATTAATCAAAAATTCCCGCTTGCTGTTTCAATCTTTCCTCAAATTCAGCCGCGGTGTTGAAGCCCATTTTCTTTTGTCTGTGGTTCATCGCCGCAATTTCGATAATAACTGCAAGATTTCGACCGGGCTTTACGGGAACAGTAATAGATGGAATGTTAATTCCGAGAATCTCTGTAAATTCAGAATCAAGACCGAAACGGTCATACATCTTACCTTGTACCCAGTTTTCAAAATTGATTATAAGGTCGATCTTTTCGGATTCCTTAACAGAGCCCATACCGAAAATACGTCTTACGTCAACAATACCGATACCGCGAAGCTCAACATAGTGCTTAATAAGATTAGGTGCACTACCAACGAGTGTAATTGCAGAAACCTTTTTAATCTCAACGGCATCATCGGCAATAAGACGGTGACCGCGTTTCACCAATTCAATTGCCGTTTCACTCTTACCGATACCGCTGTCACCAAGGATTAAAACACCTTCTCCATAGACTTCAACAAGTACGCCGTGCTGAGTAATTCTTTCGGCAAGAGAAACGTGAAGTCCCGAGGTTGCCGCAGCCATAAAGTCTGAAGTGAGCGAATCGGTTGTCAGCAAAGGTGTGTTGCTTGCTTGTGCTTCTTCCAATAATTCGGGAAAAATTTCAAGCGACGAAGTAACAATAAGTGCCTTAATGTCATACGAAAAAAACTTATTAAGCGAAGCTCTTCTTTGCTCGGAAGTTAAGGAAGCAAGATAGCTATGCTCCATATTTCCGATCAACTGCAAACGTTCACTTTCAAAATCCTCATAAAATCCGGTAAAAGGAAGACCGGGACGGCTTAAATCCGAACGGTAGACTAATATATCTTCAAAATTATCTGGAATGTATACTTTTTGAAGCTTATATTTTTCAACAATTTCCGAAAGCTTTATGCTGTATTTCTTACTTTGCATCATCAACTACCTCCGTCTCGGCAGAGTTTTCGTTTTCGAATTTAGCTTCTGTTTCGGTGGCGAATTCGATTACTGTATTTTGTAAAGCTTTGCGTTGCTTATAAAAGCCGATATATGAATCCAAATTGAAGGTTGCAATTATAAGCAAAATAATAACTATAGGAATAACTGCCGCAACAACTGCAACAGCATCGTTTTCACCGAAAATGTCTGTCCAAATTCTGAAATACGCATTAATTGCTTTCAAAACATAATTAAAGCCGGTCTTAATCACGTTTAACAGAGCAATTTTGCCGTCTGTGGAAAGCATCTGGATCTGACCGTTACCTGCTTGTTCAATTGTATGCAAATATCCGGCCATAAAAATGTGGTATCCGCATAAAATCGCACCGCAAATTGCGAAAAATAGCAAATAAAGAGTTCGCCAAAAATAAACTGCGGCATTCTTTTTGCAAATATCCTCAGTGCATTCAATTTCAGATTTATTTGAAACAAAATACACCCAATTGCCCGATGCGAGAATAGGAGTGACGCCCATAGATTCGCGAGATTTGAAATATTCAACCGCTTCATCTGATTTTGGCGAACAACCTAAGTTTTCTATTGAGTAAAAGAAAAACTCATCTTCCCGTTTGATAAATTTATAATTTGAATCTCTGACAGAATCAAGAAGATAACCTTCTTTTCCCATCTCATTGAGCCACTTGTTTTCTTTTTCTTTTGAGAAAAAAATCTTAAATACAGACTTGTCCATAATCGACTCCTCCTTTAACAATTCATTATACTCCATTAATATATAAATGTCAATTAAAAACATTATAACAATATTAAAAAAGCACTTGAAAATGGTATTCTTATATGGTATAATAACGCGAATGAGATATGAAATATGGCCATACTAACCGGGGAGTTAGCGGTGCCTTGTACCCACAATCCGCTATAGTGGGGGTGAATGCCTTTCAAGGGCTCTGTTTGTGTCGTTGCACCGAAAGCGCCTTGTTGAGAGGCGGGTCCTTGCGCAATTCGTACCTGTGAATTATGTCAGGTGGGGAACCAAGCAGCATTAAGCAGATCTACGGATGTGCCGCAAGGGTGCCTGTCTTGAGAGGAACTTTCGGTTTCCGGGCGGAAGCAGTGTTCGACATTGGTGTATGGTCATATTTTGTATCTCATTAATTAATTATACGAGGTATTTTCGATGTATTTGTCGCTGTATAGAAAATGGCGGCCGAGGGTTTTTGATGAAATCAGCGGTCAGGAACATATAACTGCCATTCTTAAAAAGCAATGTGAAAATAACAGAGTTTCACATGCATATCTTTTCTGCGGCACTCGCGGTACCGGAAAAACCTCGTCTGCAAAAATCCTTGCAAAAGCAGTAAACTGCGAAAATTCCAAAAACGGCAATCCGTGTAACGAATGCTCTGCATGTCGCTCTATTGATTCCGGCAGTGCAACCGACGTACTTGAAATAGACGCGGCAAGTAATAACCGTGTTGACAATATACGCGATCTTCGTGACGAGGTCGTCTATCCCCCGTCTGTACTGAAAAAGCGCGTTTATATTATCGACGAGGTTCATATGCTTACCGACAGTGCTTTTAACGCATTGCTAAAAACACTTGAGGAACCGCCCGAATATATCGTATTCATTCTTGCTACAACAGAATTGAACGAGCTTCCGCCGACGATTATTTCAAGATGTATCCGTTTCGACTTTTCGCGTATTGATGAAGAAGCCGTAAAAGCGCGTCTTGAATACGTAGCCGAACAGGAAAATATACGGCTTGACGAGGGCGTATCTTCCCTTCTTGCAAAGCTTGCCGACGGTTCTATGCGCGATGCTTTATCTTTGCTTGAAGCGTGTGCAAACGGAAACGTTGATATCCTTACTCAGCAAACCGTTCGTAACGTTTTGGGACTTGCGGGCGATGATATGATATTCGGACTTCTGCATGCAATTGCCGAAAAGAACGTGCCGTCTGCTATTGACGTTGTTTCTCAAATACATCGTTCTTCAAAGGATATATCGGTTTTTATTGATGACCTTTCGCTTACGGTTCGTGATTTAATCATCGATAAACAGTTAACTAAATTCGGTAAAAACACCAGAATTAAAAAAGATTATTCATATATCACCGAAGAATTCACAATTGAGCAGTTGTTTTATATAAGCTCGGTGCTCGAAGAAACGCAAAGCCGCATTACCAAGTATGCAATGAACAAGCGCACAGTGCTTGAAATGGCGATAATCAGAATGTGCGACAAATCGCTTTCCGACTCACCGAAGGCGTTGGCTGCACGCGTTTCCGAGCTTGAAAAGAAGCTTTCGGTTCTCGCTGCAACGGGAATAGTTCCCCAAAATACCACTGCTACCGAAGAAATCAAAAAAGCTTCTACACCGGTTACCGAAAACACAATCGAAGTTTCAAATGAATCAGTCGAACGCAGTGAGTTTGCTAACATTTCTGACGTTTATGATTTTCTTTCCAATAACCCCTCGCAGTTATCTTTTTTAACACAAACAAAGGTTTATTCAGAGGGCGATAAAATTATCATTTCAGGTCTAAAATTCGCACTTGATATGATTCAGATCGAGGGTGTTGAAAATCTTTCCAATGCGTTTGCTTCCGTGCTCGGACGTAGGGTTGAAATTGCATTTGAAGAAGCTAACAACGCAAAAGAAAACACTGACCAAGTTTCTTTTATCAATGAACTTTAAAAAGAAAAATACCTTATCAAAGGAGAATTAAAATGAAAGTAAGACTTCCCAAAGGAATGGGCGGCGGACCGCAGGATATGAACTCGCTTATGCGTCAAGCTCAAAAAATGCAAGAGGATATGGCTGCGAAGCAAGCAGAGCTTGAAGAGCGTGAATATGAAATCAGCGCAGGCGGCGGTGTTGTTAACGTTAATATCAACGGTAAAAAGGAAATTCTTTCCATATCCATTTCTCCCGATATTGTTGATCCCGATGATATCGAAACTCTTGAAGATATTCTTGTAGCCGCAGTTAATGAAGCCATCAAGCGTGTTGAAGACACCAACTCCGAAGAAATGGCTAAAATCACCGGTGGCATCCCCAATATGCCCGGTATGTTTTAATCGGAGCACTGATTAATGACACCTTCTATTGAAAAACTTGTAAACTGCTTTGCTTCCCTTCCCGGTATCGGAAGAAAAAGCGCTTCGCGTCTTGCATACAGAATCATTGAAATGACAGACGAGGAAGTTCGTGGGTTTTCGGATGCAATTTTGGAAGCAAAAGGAAACGTTAAGCTTTGCCCCGTTTGTATGGCATATTGCGAAGACGGACATTGTAATATTTGTTCCAATCCCTCACGCAATAACGAAACAATTATCGTTGTCGAGGATAACAAAGCGCTTGAAGCAATCGAGGATACACACGAATTCAACGGTAAATATCATGTGCTTCATGGTGTTATCTCGCCTGTCGATGGTGTAGGACCCGATCAGCTTAAGGTTAAAGAGCTTCTTGTCAGAATCGACAACAGCGTTAAAGAGGTTATTATCGCGACAAACCCGAGCGTTGAAGGAGAAGCAACCGCAATGTATCTCAGCCGTCTTATCAAGCCGTTTGGTGTTAAGGTTACCCGATTAGCTTATGGCTTGCCCGTTGGCGCAACTCTTGAATATGCCGACTCGTTTACATTACTCAAAGCCATCGAAGGCAGAACAGAAGTATAGAAAGAAAAGCTCCCGTTAGGGGAGCTTTTTTGTGTTAAGCTATAGAATAATAATCGGTTATGCAGTCGTACCAATGAACGTAGGTTTCGCCGTTTACGGTAAGCGTTTCGTTACCGGGAAGCATGTCTGTCCACAATTTTCCGTAGCGTTTATATGCCCAATCGTTTTTGTTGAACCTGCGCCAAAGAATCGTGCGTCCGTTTTTATCGAGATAATGCTCACATAACATTCCTCCTTGATTACCGTATTGATAATCAATAAGGCGGATCGTATCGTAAGAAACATTAGCGATCGTTATTGTAAATCTACCTACAATATCGGAAACATCATCGTCTGAAAACATTTTAATTCCTTCTTCCGTTTCGATGATTCTGCCTTCCGCCTTGCGGTGAGTGGGAAATCCGCAGTTATCTTCACCGATTCCGTAATAATCATCAAAGTTGGAATCTAAAAAAGTGATTATTTTCGTGTTGCCGTCTTTGTCGGTAGAGATGCCGCCCAAATACTTGCAATTTGTATCTGTCAGCTGTGCAAATACGGTTGTTTCTTCTTCGAAAGAGCTTTCGATGTAGCTTCTTTTGATTGATACACCCTCTATTCCGTGAAGCACAACCTTTCCGATTACTCTCAAATGATACTTGCCGTTTTGATTTCGTTCCGGCATATCATACATTCCGAAAGCAACGGATTCGTTCATTCGAGGAATGACAAACATACCGGCCAGTTCTTCGTGAATAACGCTAAACGGAGCAAGTTCGGATTTTTCAATTTTATATTCAGGTAAAACATCGGGCAGTTTTTTCATAATTGATTCTCCTTTTGGTGCTTCTTTATAGGGATAATGTTGTTTGAATTTTTCTTTCGCATAATACAATCTACTCTTAACCGTGCCTATAGGAATCGAAAGTTGCTTCGAGATATCCTCTTGCGATAGATTCTTGAAGTAATACAAATATAGTATCTGTTTTTCTTTATCTCCCAACACATCTAAAGTAGCTCGCACAACACTATGTTCGGTTATACCGAATCTTCCCGTACTTAATGCCGACTCGGACAAAACATCCAATGAAATATTCATATCCTTAGCTTTTCGCCTGTAATAGTCGTTACACTTATGATTCGCAATGCCTATCAACCACGCCTTGAACGCAGACATATTCTTAAGCGTATCAAATTTCATCGTAGCAGTAAGGCAAACATCTTGAATTATATCTTCAGCATCGTGCTTATTGTTTATTTTGAACTTAACGTATCGTTCAAGCGGTATAAGATTTTTCTGCAATAGCTTGCTGAATTCACTCACATTATCACCTCCTTATTAAGTGTTCTTGAAATCGATTTCACTTATATAGTCGATTTGAAACTCCAAAAGGTTCATAATCATAAAATTTCTTATAAAATGCAAAGCGTACCTGTTATTAACAAGTACGCAAATAATGATTAAAATATTGTAATGCCGCTAAGATGCTCGAATAAGATTTTACAGCCGAGCAGGATAAGAACCACTCCTCCGGCAATTTCAGCGCGTTTTTTAAGCTTATTCTCAAGTAATTTGCCGATTTTAACACCGATTGCAGACAAAATAAAGGTCGTAGCGCATATAATTCCGCAGGAAGCAAATATTCCAAGCAGCAAACCGTTTGAAAAGAGCTCCATACCGTCGCAGGAAAAAGCAATACCGACCGCAAGCGCATCGACGCTTGTTGCAATTGCCATCGTTATCATAGTTTTAAATGAAAGCGCATTGCAATCACATTCATCCTCGTCGGGATGGAAGCATTCCCAAAGCATCTTACCGCCGATGAAGCAAAGCAGAACAAACGCTACCCAGTGATCAATAAACTCTATGTATTCACTAAATGAGTTTGCGAGGAAATAACCTATTAAAGGCATAATGCCTTGGAAAAAACCGAAGTATGCACCAACGATAAACGCATCTTTTAGTTTTGGTTTTCCCAAAGAAATGCCTTTGCAAATCGAAATTGCAAACGCGTCCATCGACAAACTTATTGCATAAGTTAATATTAAGAATAAATTCATTTTTTCCTCTTTTACAAACGTTTTTCGAAATTACCCGTAATGTCTACGCCATTTTTAACCGAAATGAAAGCCTTTGGATCGATACGGGCAACTATTTTGTGAAGATTCGGAAGCTCGTATTTTGAAACGACGACATACAGAACACGTCTTCCCTCGCCTGTATATGCACCGTAACCGTCCCAATACGAAACACCGCGTCTCATTTCCTTCATTAACGCTTCTTGGATTTCGGCATTATTTTTTTGTGAAATGATAATAACTTCGCTATTAATATTTTGAATATGCATTCTGTCAAGCGCAATCATACTAATGCCTGCATAGATAAGAGTATATATTATCTTTTCAATATCTCTTACCAAGATAAATGCGATTACATAAACAAATATGTTTATAGTAAGATTTACTCTGCCTACGCTTATCTTGCTTTTCTTTGCAAAATACATACCGATTACGTCAACTCCGCCGCTTGAGCCACCGTTGCGTAAAATAAGACCAACACCGAAGCCGTACAGCAAGCCGCCGATTATACAAGCGGTAAGCGGATCTTCAATAATGGGTTTGATCGGAATAATCGACAGCAATATCGTTTGAAAGCCCAAACAAAAAGCTGTTTTAAATACAAAGGCTTTACCAACCGTTTTATATACCAACAACAATAAAGGTATATTTAAAGCAAACGAAATTATACCCGAAATATCAAACGAAAAGGTAATTCCCGAGAGTTTTTCAATCACGGTACGTATGATTTGCGCAGTACCCAAAAATCCGCCGGAATATAAACCCGTAGGTACTACGAAAATATTGATGCCCAAAGCAAAAATAAACGTACCAATGCAAATATAAACCGTTTTTAACATATCACTTTTTGAAGAAAAAATTTTCATAACAAACCTCTTGATGATGAAAAAATGTTCAAAATCCGTAATATAATACTAAAGGGGTGTTTTATTGAAAAAACAATTATTATGCATAGCTTTGTCTTTTGTTTTACTATTCTCAGCGATAATATTACGTATAGCTAATAATTATTCTGCCGCCTTCGATGAATTTGCCGAAACGATTGTAAAAGCAAACCTTAAAATTGACATCAATAGGATATTAACTCATAATATCAATTCGCGCAATATACAATTTAATGAAATTACAGTGGTAAATTATTCGTCTGACGGGCGAATTTTATCAATATCAATAAATTCTGCTTTGCTTAACACAATATTGCTTGAATTCGAAGAAGCTATATTAAACGAATTAAAATCCTCATCAATAACCATTGGTATGCCTTTGGGCAACCTTTTTGGTCTTAAAATGTTATCCGGCAAAGGACCGCCGATAAGCGTTGATATCCAACCGATAATTTCAACCGCACAAGAGCCGAAAAGCGAATTGCTCTCAAGTGGGATTAATCAAAGCTTGCACAGAATAACAGCTGTTTTTGAAACAGAGGTAAACTGCATTGCACCGTTTCATAAAATTAACTGCAAAATTACGACAACGTTAATATTATCAGAAATATTGATTGTCGGAGAAATTCCGGAAATTATTGTTTCACCGGTTTGTTGAATCGAATTTGTGGGCGATCTCAAACGCAATTACCGAAATAGCACTACACGCAGGGAGAGAATAATGGCAATCTCTCGGATATTTAATTTTAACGCACAAATCCGAAAGGTCAAGTATTTCGCTGTTAATGCCGCGTTTTTCTCCTCCGAAAACCAAGCACAACGGTTTTTTTACCTTACACCGGTACATATCCTTGGATTTAGGATTTTTTGCTGTTGATACAATTAAATAACCTTTGTTTTTTAGTTCCTTACACGCTTTTGCAAGGTCGGGGACGCAACACGCTTTTATAAGTTCAGATGCACCTGCAGAAGAACGAATGACCGTATCGCTTGCGGTAAAGAAATTTCGCTCAGGCAAAATTACGGCATCAACACCTGCAGCATAAAGCGAACGTAGGGCATAAGCGAAGTTAAAAGGGTCCTCGATTCCGTCAAGGACGGCTATGTAACCGTTGCGAATTGACAAAACCTCTTCGCACGGTGTAAATATTCTCTCCCCTACCTCTGCCGCAATACCGCCTGCATTTGCGTTGGGCATCAGACGCTCAAATTCTTCTTGTGTAACGAATTTGCATTCTGCGCCGCAATTCAAAAGTGCAGAATATTGCCTTTGTTCAGGGACGCGTAAATTGGAACGCATTATATTTTCATAACGCGACTTTTCAATATAGATATTAAAAATTTGTCTGCTTTTCGCTTCAATTACACTTTTTATCGAAACGAAACCGCCAAGCATCGTTTTATTCATCTGTAATAACTCCGGTAAGTGAATTTAATGTTGGTATATAATCGCCGCTTATTGAATTGGTTGAGTAACACATCAAAAGGCAATCATCATAATTTCTGTTTTCTAAAAATTCCTCAAATGACGTTTCAAATTTGTTTGGATTTATAACGTCAATACGATTGTAGTGGGAAGTTAAAAACGGTATGATCGGATAAACGCTTTCGTCGCCAACAATTAAAAGACTACCGCCCATAGTCGTGGTGTGTATCTCATAACGTTCGGCTTCACGGCCCAAAAACACATTTTGCGGCGAGTATTGATTAACCTTGTTTCCGCAAACCGAATAATTTTCATATATCTTGCCGTTATCATAAACTGTCAATGAGGTTTTTACTGTGTGCGACGGGGTATAATAAATAAATTCATCGGGTGAATTTTTCATTAAAGTAGATTTTGTTGCGTTATAAAAAGATCCGAGAAACCCCGATACAGTGTGCAGAGGAAATGAGCTTATAGGAAGCGATTCAATATTTGCGGTTTCGCAAAATTCACTGTATGCAAGAAACGCGCCTTCGGCAGTCCAATTTTTATCTGTGCGGTAAAAAACGTATTCGCCGTTGTCATAACTCGCTTCAAGAGCATCAATTATATCGATGTGAACTATTTTTTCATCGGTAAGATTGGCTACTGTTGAAACGAATGTCGATTGCGCTTGATTATAAAAATTATCGGCAACGTAAATTTCGCGCGGGATATCTGCAAAGGTTGAAGAAACAGGCACGGTTATTGAATAAATCCGTGTGCTTTCTGGTAAAAGCGAAACGAAATTATTCAAGGTATTTACATATCTTTGAAGCGCTGATTTTTTATAGTTGAATTGTTCATACCCACAATCATTGTAAACATAGGTATACCCATACTCGTTAATAACCCAACCGTGTTCAAAAACGTTTTCATTTTCTTCCTCGTCGCTTACTTCGGATATATCTAAAGTATCCGAAACATCGGAAACGTCTTCAAAAACAGTATCGGAAAGCTCAAAGCTAAAATCATAATTATCGGAATTTTCGTACGATGAGCTTTCTTCTTCCGTATTTGATTCAACACTGTTTTCGGTATCGATATTTGAAGTCTCGCTTTGTTCTTTAATTGCAAATGTAACGATTGTGAAAATTACAATGAAAATTAATACAGCAAGCGAAGTTACTGTGAAAACAAACCGCTTTGTAATAACAATTTTGCCTTTTTTCATGGTCAAACCTCCAATTATTATATATAAAGGTTTGACGGTATGAAAAATAATTATACATAAAATGACTCTGTCGCAAGTAAAAATTAACCTGCGACAGAGTTTTTATCAGTGATTCAAAATGTCATCAGAGAAAATATCGCCTTCGTCGCTTCCTTCGTCGGAATTATTTTCCTTTTCTTCGGATTTTGCGTCTTTTTCAGGAAAAATTTCTTCTGTATCTTCTGTTTCGGTGGTTTTAGAAGCTTTCTTTTTCTTCTTTTTGAGTTCTTCCTTGCGAGTTTCGCTATCGACCTCAGCAACCTTCTTCTTTCTGGCAGTAACTTCATCAAGCATTTCTTCGGTTACGCCTTCGACAAAACAAAGTTCAAACTGTTCAGCATCCATAACCTCGTGCTTGATAAGATAATTTGCAATGAAGATCATAATATCCTTATTTTCTTCAAGAATCTTCAAAGCACGTTCGTATCCTTGCATAACAAACTTATAAACTTCTTCGTCAATTTGTTCTGCAACTTTTTCTGAATAGTTTTTAGTTGTACCAAGGTCCTTGCCAAGGAATACTTCGTTATTCTGTTCGGAATATACGACGGGACCGAGAATATCGCTCATACCGAGCTTTGTGATCATCTGACGAGCGATACCGGTTGCGCGTTCCATATCGTTGGATGCACCGCCCGAAATATCGTCGCACATAATCTTTTCAGCCGCACGGCCGCCGAGGAGTATACAAATTTCGTCAAGAAGACCTTTTTTGTAAACGCTGACCTTTTCCTTTTCGGGAAGCGAAAGCGTATAACCAAGCGCTCTGCCGCTGGGGATAATAGAAATTTGATGCACAGGGTCTTGAGTGCCGAGCTGACGTGTAACGATTGCGTGTCCCGCTTCATGATAAGCGGTTTTGAGCTTATCATCGGGAGAGATGATTTTAGACCTCTTTTGAGGACCAACGATAATCTTAATGGTAGATTCTTCGATATCATTCGTATTAATGATATTCTTCTTCTTTCTTGCCGCCAAAAGTGCCGCTTCGTTAAGAAGATTTGCAAGGTCTGCACCGGTGAATCCGGCAGTTGATTTTGCAATTGTTGCAAGATCTACGTCACTACCCAACGGCTTACCCTTTGCGTGTACCTTTAAAATTTCTTCTCTGCCCTTAATATCGGGAAGATTTACGGTAACCTGACGGTCAAAACGACCGGGACGCATAAGTGCAGGGTCGAGTATATCGGGACGGTTGGTAGCGGCGATAACAATAACGCCGTCATTTACACCGAAGCCATCCATTTCAACGAGCAATTGGTTAAGGGTTTGCTCACGTTCATCGTGTCCACCGCCGAGACCTGCGCCTCTGTGACGGCCGACAGCATCGATTTCATCGATAAAGATAATACAAGGCGAAGTTTTCTTTGCGGTTTCAAAAAGGTCTCTAACACGAGAAGCACCGACACCAACGTACATTTCAACAAAATCGGAACCCGAAATTGAATAGAAAGGTACACCGCTTTCGCCTGCGACAGCTTTCGCAAGAAGTGTTTTACCTGTACCAGGAGGGCCTATAAGCAATACGCCCTTGGGAATACGCGCACCAAGATCCGAGAATTTATTGGGATTCTTTAAGAAGTCTACAACCTCTTGAAGTTCTTCCTTTTCTTCATCAGCTCCTGCAACGTCGGTAAACATAACCTTTTTCTTTTCGTCACTGCCAAGCTTTGTTCTTGCTTTGCTAAACGAATTCATCTTGCCAAGTCCCATACCGCCGCCGCTACCGTTTTTAGAGGTACGCGCGATAAAGAGCCAAAATACGACGAGAAGAATTATAATAACGATAAGATAAGGAAGATATGCCATCCACCAAGGAATGGGCTCAACCGCTTGATAATCATACTTTTGAAGAACACCTTTGCCGGTTTGTTCTATAATAAGCTCGCCGAGATCATATCGAAACTGATTGATATCCTGCAAATAATGCACGAACTCAAAAGTGGTAAGATCGACTTCCTCTTTATCATTTTCATTCTTGGAAATATAAAGCGTTCCGGAGTTGTCGATATAATATCTCTTAACCTCTTCCTTTTGGAACATAGTAACTACTTTACTGTAGTCAACTTCTTCATATTGACCGTCATTAGAATACATTGTATTCGCAATGATAATGATCGCGACGAAGAAAATCAAATAAAATATTACTATTTTTCCGGGGCCTTTATTTTTCATAAGAATTGACCCACCTTTCTTTATCTATTGAATAAAATACAGTATTTATAAAAATGTTGCCGTCTTCATTTTTTGTGAAAACACGGTCACTGATACCAACAAACGGTATATAAACTATCCCTTCAGAATCGCAAATTATCGGTATAATATTTCTGTATTCCTTTGGAACCTTTTTGTCGATTAACAATTTTTTAACGCTTTTGTTAACACCGTGAATTAAAATGCGGTCACCGACTCTGCGATTACGCACATACAAATCTCCGACTATATTAGCAGAAGATAATATTGTTTGTGTTGACAAATTGTTAATTTTTTTTAAATCATTAAAATTACCGATATTTACAGTAACTTTATTATCAAAAAGTGTGTTATTTCCCGCTTTTAGAAAGACCGATTCGTATTCACATTCTTCATCAAGGCACCGCGGTGAAAATACAACGTTACCGTTATTGACAATAGCATCAATTTCAGAATTAACGTTAAGCACAACTCGAACGTTTGAAAAAACCGCAGAATCTATTTGTTCGATCATATCGCGGCTTAAAGTAATGTCAAAAGCATCCTTGCACTTCTTTACGTAAACTCTGCAACGAACTGCTTTGTGCTCGTGTCTTAAATCGCAATCAAGCTTGTCTTTAACCAAAGTGTCAAAATAATCTCTGTCACATCTTGACGATTCAATATATTTAGAAAATGCATTTATGAAAGAGGGATTGACCTCTTTAAATTTAGGAAAAACAACGTTACGAATAAAGTTACGTGTATACTCGTTAGAAAAATTTGTAACGTCTGTAACATATTCTTGCGAAGATTCGCTGATGAATTTTTCAATTTCATCGCGTGAAATCTTTAACATCGGGCGCAAAATGTAACCATTATAAGGCGCGATTGCTGCAGCACCATCGGATGATGACCCACGTAAAAGATTTAAAATTAAAGTTTCGGCATCATCATTCATATTATGTGCCGTTGCACAAAAATCAATATCGTTCTTTTCTAAAATCCTTTTAAAAAACGAATATCTGCATTCTCTTGCAGCTTCTTCAAGCGACATTTTATAGGTTTTCGCAAACGACGGCACGTCATCGCATCCGCAATAAAGTTTTACTGATAATTTGTTACAAAGCCGTTTGCAAAATTTTTCATCATTATCCGATGCTTCGCCTCTAATAAGATGATTAAAATGACAAGCACAGATTTTCAAAGAAAATTCATCGGCTATATCAAGCATACCCAAAAGCAATGAAACCGAATCGGCACCGCCCGAAAGGCATACACAAACAGTTTTGCCGTTTATATTAAACGGCAAACAGCTAAAATAATCTTTAAGCTTATTAAAAAATCCGCTCTTAGACCGGTTCATGAGAGATGTTATCCTCAATACTCATAAATTTATAATACTTACCTACCCAAGCAAGCTTAACAACGCCTGTGCTACCGTGACGGTTCTTTGCGACGTTGCATTCCGCAAGAATATAATCGGAATTTTCGTTTGCCGCTTCGGGATTTTCGCCATCCTTGCGCTCATAATAGTCGCTTCTGTAAATGAACAAAACGATATCTGCATCCTGCTCGATCGCACCGGAGTCACGTAGGTCGGAAAGCATGGGCTGTCTGTCTTTACGATTTTCCGATGCTCTTGCCAACTGTGAGCAAAGAATTATGGGAATTTCAAATTCTTTTGCCATCAATTTAATAGCACGGGTAATATTAGCAACGTCCAAAACACGATTATCGGTTTGTACGTCGGGATTCATAAGCTGCAAATAGTCGATAATTACAAGACCGAGGTTATCCAAGCGTCTGAGCTTCGACTTCATTGCCGTAGGGGTAGTATTAGGGTTTGCATCAATGTAAATATTGGTGTTCGAAAGCACGCTTGATGCCTCTGCTAAATGTCGCCAATCGTCATCTGTAAGACGGCCGGTTCTCATACTTGCACTATCAATCAGCGCTTCGCTGCTGAGCATTCTGGAAACCAACTGCTCGGAAGACATTTCAAGAGAAAACACGGCAATATTCTTATTTGTAGATTTTGCAACGTTTGTTGCAACGTTCATACAAAAGCTGGTCTTACCCATACCGGGACGTCCGCCGACAACTATAAGGTCACCTTTGCCCATACCGATAAGAACACGGTCGAGTGTTTCAAAACGTGTAGGAGTTCCCGCAAGCGCCTCGGGATTATCTTTAAGCATTTTAAGAGTTTTGTAATGCTCAACAATAACGTCGCGAATTCTATCAAAGCCCTCTTTGTATTTATCCTGAGAAATAGAATAAATTCTTTGCTCGGCGAAATTAACGGCGTCGGTAACATCGCCCTTTTCACTGAATGCAAGGTCGGAAATATCACGAGAAGCATCGATAAGTGAACGCAAGGTCGCTTTATCACGGACAATATTTGCGTATTCCTCGATATTCGTTGCATCGGAAGCCAGGTCGACAAGAAGCTTTATATATTTTGCGGCATCGCCCTCGCTGTAAGTGCCCATTTGCGTAAGCGTGTTAATAAGAGTCACCGGGTCGATGACTCTGTTTAAATTAAACATTTCGCGCATAGCAGAAAAAATCTGCTTATGCTGTTCAAGATAAAAATCTTCTTCCTTTAAGGTTGCAATCTCAACAAACTTTTCGGAATCGACAATTACCGTACCGAGTATTGCTTGTTCCGCTTCAAGCGAAAACGGCATTTTTCTGATGCTTTCCAGTTCAGCCATTTCAATTAATCCTAAATTTAAATTTAAGCTTCAACAACTATCTTAAGCTCTGCGTTAATACCTTGAAACAGTTTGATTTTCGCCGTATATACACCTGCAGTCTTAATGTTTTCATTAATAGAAATATTGCGCTTATCAACCTTTAAACCAAGGTCTTTTTCGATTTTTTCGCTAATATCCTTTGTTGTGACAGCACCATACAAACGACCGTCCGAGCCGCCGGTGGTCTTGAAAATGATTTGTTTATCAGCAAGGAAATCCTTGGTTTCGGTTGCTTTTTTCTTTTCTTCCGCAAGGTGGAAAGCGGCGCTTTCCTTTTTCATTTCAATTTCTTTTATAGAACCTGCATCAGCGGGTTTTGCAAGCTTACGAGGAAAAAGGAAGTTTCTTGCATATCCGTCGGACGTATTAATAAGCTCGCCCTTTTTACCTTGACCTTTAACGTCTTCTAAAAGTATTACTTTCATGATTATTTCCCTTCTTTGACTTCACCGATGTAACTGTCGATGGTGTCTTTAAGTATTTTTTCGGCTTTTTTCATATCAAAAACAACGTTGCCGAATCCGTTTTCATCAACCTCGCGTATTAAAGCGCCTGCAGACTGAAAATGTCCGCCGCCACCGAGCATTTTCGCAATATTAATTACGTTAATACTTCCGTCGCTTCTTGCAGAGAGGTTAATGCCATTATCTAAAGTATAAAGCACAAAAGAAGCTGAAATACCGTCAATATCGACCATACCCTCAGCGGCTTTTGATGCGGTAACCTTATTCTGGGGGTCAACGCTTTCGTTATATGTCGAAATAGCAAAGCGTTCACGGTATATTTGCATTCCTTGTTCAATTTTTCCTACCGTTAAGAACTGTTCCTTATCAGACTTAAACAGATTTCTTGCTTTGCCTGCATCTGCTCCTGCATTTTTAAGGAAAATACATGCGGAATAGGTTCTTGTGCCCGTATCTCGAGAGAAAAATTGAGTGTCAAGCAGAATACCCGCAAGAAGGATTTGTGCCTCCTCGGGACGCAACGAATTCGGTGACATTGAAAGCTCCAATATTTCGCACACCAATTCTGAAGCGCTGGAAGCCGTAGGGTCGATATTCGAGGGTTGCAGCACCTGATCGCCGAGCGTTTCCTTAATTGCGTGGTGGTCGATCACAACAACCTTACTTGCGTTATCATAGACACCTCTTGCCGCAAAAATTTCGGGGTTAGAGGCATCGGTAATAATTACCAAGGTGTTTGGTGTGAGCAACTCCTGTGCATAGACTGCATCGACAAAAACGGTTTCATATTCCGGGAATTGTGCAATTGTTTCAACAATTTTAGAAATACTCTTATCGTTCTTATCGGCTACAATACAATATTCTTTGCCGAATCCTTGGACAAGCTTGGCAATACCGATATTCGATGCAATTGAATCGAAGTCGGGTCTTAAATGTCCCATTATTATAACGTTAGAGCATTTGGGAATTTGTTCATTCAAAAGGTCGCGGCACAAACGCGAGCGTATCTTGGTTTGTCTTTGGACCGCTTTGGTTTTACCGCCGTAGCTGTCTTCCCCGTTTTCGGTACGCACAACCGCCAAAGCACCGCCGCGTTGCAAAGCAGAGCGCAGAGCCGCTTGAGCAGATTCTTTTTTCTCGTTAAGAGTACCGCTACCCGAAGAAACGCCGATTGAAATCGTAATGGGAATAGGTGATTCGCCAAGCGAAGATTCAACGACCTTATCGAGAATGTCGAACTTGCTTTCGATCATCGTTTGAAGAAAACGGTTCTCGAATTGCATAACATATTTATCACGGTCGTACTCGGTCAAAATAGCATCAAATTCTTGAGCCCATTCTGTCAAAAGCTTATTTACGGTTGCCGAGCCGAAGCGACGGCTTTCCTGAATCTCCTGCGATACCTCGTTGGAGTTATCGATAACGATATAAGCAACTCTGACAGAGGTTTCTTCAAGCTTTGTTTTAAGCTTTTGCTCGTTATCGCGCGAATACCAAACGCCTGCGAATAGCTTTTGCTTTTTAAGTTCCAAAGGAAAAACGCGAATCTCGTAAAAAGAACCTTCTGTTTCGATGCTTATGAAATCTGCAAACTGATCATAAGCGGCAGACATATTGGCATAAGAAGCGTAACCGCCAAACAATTTACCCGCGCCCGAAGTGATACGCTTTTCTTTAACCTCGGTCAACGAAGCAAACTCATCGTTGCACCAAACAATTCGGTTAGATTCATTAACGATCATTACGGGAGAATCGATTTTTTCAACCATGCCGGTAATCAATGACGGCAAAGCATTACCCTCAATATCGTGTGAAAATCCATACCTTCCGGTACTGTAAATGACAAATAAAATTGTTGCGTAAACAATTGCACCGGCTAAAGCGATAAATCCGGCTGTCTTATGAACCACAAACAGAACAATCGATAAAACAATGATTATTGAAAGACCGATAAGCTCATAAAGAAATCCTCGTATAAACGAATTTCTGTTTTTCATCGCTTCACCTCCTAAACGTACTGATTATATCATCAAAACGTAACATTGTCAATCCAGGAATGTTTGTTGCGTTACCTCGGGATCGCTATCTTCAAAGACAACACCCGAAGCAGGCAATTTGGATTTTCTGTATTTTGATTCCTTAACTAATTTTGTGACCTCGGGATTATATTCTGTTACAGAAATAATCTTTTTACCTTTTTTAAGTGTATACAAAGTGCTACCGGATGAAGTTTTTGTCGATTTTTCGATAACCTGCGTACCTTTAATTAATAGCGCACGGTCATCGTTGGAGCGAACAAGATATTCAACGTTATCTTTCGCTTTAAAAGCCGCCACAAGCGGACTTCCGCCAAAGAATGCATTTGTAAGTTTCTTTCGGTTAGTTTTCGTATAATACGAATCCATCGGCACAGAAACGGCTTTGCCGTTTTCAAAGAAAAGAACAACTCGACCATTGTACTCGCTAAGGCAGATTGCTGAAACGACCTTTTCATTATCATTGAACTTCAATTTGCCTGCAACGTATTCGCCTAAAGCACTTGCCTTTGAATCATCAAAATCATTAAGACGCGATTTGTAAACCTGCGCATCCGAGGTAAAGAACAGTATTTCTTCATTATTGTTCGTTTCAAATCTCGTTCTTAACGAGTCGTTTTCCTTAAACTTTTGAACGTCGTTACCACGCAATGAAGCAAGGGTACATTTTTTGAAATAACCCTCCATACTCAAAAACGCCTCGCACGGATATGCTACGATTTCCTCTTCAACAAAGTCCTCGTTAATATCATCTTTGTCAATGATATATGTCTTACGAGGCATACCGTATTTATCCGCAATTTCGGTAAGCTGCTTGATAATGCGTGTCTTTATACGTCTTTCGCTTGAAATCAAAAGATTAAGCTCCTCGATATCCTTTTCAAGCTGACTGATTTCATCGATACGCTTAAGAATATACTGCTTGTTAAGATTGCGTAGCTTGATATCTGCGACGTATTCCGCCTGAATCTCATCAATCGAAAATCCCGACATCAAGTTGGGAACAACGTCTTTTTCGTTTTCGGTACCGCGGATTATTGCAATCGCTTTATCAATATCAAGCAATATCGAACGCAAGCCGAATAAAAGATGAAGCTTTTCACTCTTTTTGTTAAGATCGTAAATGTAAGTTCTTCTTAAGCATTCGATTCTGAAAGCACACCATTCTTCCAAAATCTGCTTAATACCCATTGTTTGCGGAACACCGCCGACAAGGATATTAAAATTGCATTTAAAATCATCTTCAAGCTTTGTTAGCTTAAAGAGCTTTTGCATTAGTTTTTCAGGATCGGCACCTCGTTTCAAATCGATCGTCATCTTAAAGCCGTTGATATCGATTTCGTCACGAACGTCGGAAATGTCCTTAATCTTACCCTCTTTTACAAGCTGAATAATGTTTTCACGAATCTTTTCGAGAGTTGTGGTATAAGGAATCTGTAAAACCTCAATAAGGTTTTCGTTCTTATCGTAAACGTGCTTTGAGCGAAGCTTAATTGAACCCTTGCCGGTTTCATAAACCTGGCGTATTTTATCCTTTTCGTATATCAAAAGACCGCCGCTTGAAAAATCGGGTGCTTTTAATATTTCCATTATTTCTTCGGTTGTAATCTTTTCGTTGCGCAAATATGCAGAAGTAACCTCGCAAACCTCGCGGAGGTTAAAAGAGCAAATTTCACTCGCCATACCGACAGCAATACCCGAGTTCGGAGAAACTAATATGTTGGGAAAGCTTGTGGGAAGAATTACGGGTTCGGTAGTAGTGCTGTCATAGTTATCGACAAAATCAACCGCGTCGCGGTCAATGCCGTTAAATATTTCTTCAGCAAATTTATCCAGCTTACATTCGGTATAACGCGAAGCGGCATAAACCATTTCGGAGCATTGTTTACCAAAGCTGCCCTTGGATTCAATAAACGGATGAAGAAGCACGCCTTTGCCGGTTGTAAGACGAACCAGGGTTTCATAAATTGCCGAGTCACCGTGAGGATTCAGAACCATTGTCTGACCTACAACCTTTGCACTTTTCTGCTTTGAACCGGTAAGAAGACCCATTTTATACATTGTGTAAAGCAATTTACGGTGCGCAGGCTTGAAGCCGTCTATTTCGGGAATTGCGCGCGAAACTATAACCGTCATTGCGTACGGCATATAATTTGTTTCAAGCACGTTAGTAATGCTTACGTCAATAGGTTCGGCAATTATTTCGGGTTCAACAACCTTTGCCTTCTTTTTCGCCATGTTTATACCTCATTAATAGTCGGCAAGCTCGAGATATTTTGCGCCGTTTTTAGCAATAAAATCTTTTCTGCCGATTATATTGTCACCAAGAAGGATATCAAACATCTCATACGTTTTTTCTTCATCCTCGGGTGATATACGAATCAGTCTTCTTGTTGCGGGCTTCATAGTTGTAAGACTCATCATTTCCGCATCGTTTTCACCAAGACCTTTAGAGCGTTGGATCGTTACACGCTTATCGCCAAGCTTTTCCAAAATTGCAGATTTTTCCGCTTCGCTATAAGCAAACAGTGTATCGTTACCGCACGTTATTTCGTAAAGAGGGGTCTCGGCAATATAAATCCTTCCCTCACGAATAAGAGTCGGCAGCAAGCGGTAAAACATTGTTAGGATAAGTGTTCTTATCTGATAACCGTCTTCATCTGCATCGGTACAAATAATGATTTTATCCCAACGCAAAGCATCGAGATTAAAAGGCGAAACACCCTTTGTTTTAAGCTGATTCGCTTCGACGCCGCAACCGATAACCTTGATAAGGTCGAGAATGATATCACTCTTCATAATTTTGTCAAACGAAGCCTTTAGGCAGTTCAAGGTCTTACCGCGGACCGGTATGATTGCTTGAAATTCCGAATCGCGAGCGAGCTTACAGCTCGTAAGTGCAGAATCACCCTCAACTATATAAAGCTCGCATTTTTCGGGGTCGCGCAAACGGCAACCAACGAACTTTTCAACGGTGTTTGTTATGTCAAGAGTGGTAGTAAGCTTTTTCTTTTGCGAAACGCGCATATGCTCAGCAGATTCGCGAGCACGCTTGTTAATAAGAATCTGTGAAACGATTTTATCAGCCGCTTGGGGATTTTCAAGGAAAAATACCTCAAGAGAGTGCTTGAAGAAATCGGTCATAGCTTCTGCGATAAATACGTTGTTTATCGCTTTCTTTGTTTGGTTAGCATAAGACGTTTGCGTTGAAAATGAATTAACAACAAGCACCAACGAATCTTCAACGTCGGAGAAGATAATTTTACTCTCGTTTTTATTATACTTACCGTTATTCTTTGCATATTGGTCGATTGCCCAAACAAAAGCACTTTTAGCCGCTTTATCGGGCGAGCCGCCATGTTCGAGAAACGAAGAATTATGGTAATATTCAATAAGGTTAACTTCGTTCGAGAAGCAGCAGGCAAAATGCATTTTTACCTTATATTCACTTCTGTCGGGAGAATCTCTGCCTACTCTTTCGCTCGAATATTCGGCAATAGGAGAAATGGCACCCTCACCGACAATTTCGCTGATATAGTCGGCGATACCGTTTTGATAACAGTATTCTTCGGTTTCAAAGCTTCCATCGTTCTTTTGCCATTTAAGCGAAAGCGTCAATCCGGCGTTAACAACCGCTTGTTTTTTCAAAACGGTGCTGAAAAATTCACGAGGAATAGCGGTATCGGTAAACACCTTATCGTCACTTTTCCAGCGGATAACTGTACCCGATTTATTTTTAGGGCATTCGCTCTTTATCAATTCGGTGCAGGGCTCACCTGTTTTAAAACCGATTTCATATTTTGTGCCGCGTTGGTATGAAGTTACGTGCATAAATTCGGAAGCATACTGCGTAGCACACGCACCAAGGCCGTTTAAGCCGAGTGAATACTCATAGGCACCGCCTTCGGCGTTATTATACTTACCGCCTGCATAAAGCTCACAATAAACGAGCTCCCAGTTGTATTTTTGTTCTTTTTCATTCCAATCAAGAGGAACACCGCGACCGAAGTCCTCAACTTCCATAACGCGGTCCTTATAAACAGTAACGTTAATTCTATTACCAAAGCCCTCGCGATGTTCGTCGATAGAGTTTGAAAGTATTTCGAAAAACGAATGCTCGCATCCTTCGATTCCGTCAGATCCGAAAATAACCGCCGGACGCAAACGTACACGGTCTGCGCCTTTTAGCGATGATATTGTTTGATCGTTATATTCAGCGGTTTTTTTAGACATAAGAATTTACCCTTTTCTTTTACTTTACGGAATAAAAGCCAACCTTGCGGTATACCTTACGCAACGTTTTTTCAGCGGTGTAGGACGCCTTCTGCGCGCCTTCGATAAGAATTTTATTAAGCTTTTCTTTATCGGAAATAAATACGTTATATTTATCTTGAATTTCAGCTAAAGAATCAGCAACTGTTTCTGCAACTGCAAGCTTGAATGCTCCGTAGCCCTTACCGTCAAATTCTTTTTCGATATCTTCAAAAGATTTACCCGTAAATGCAGAATAAATAGACATCAAGTTATTAATGCCGTCCTTGCCCTCTGCATATCTTACTTCGGAGCCAGAATCGGTAACAGCTCGTTTTATTTTCTTGATAACAACGTCTTTACTGTCAAGAAGAAATACGCTGCCGTCGCCAAGATCGGATTTACTCATTTTGGTGGTAGGATCAGAAAGCGACATTATTCTCGCACCTGCTTTGGGCATATAAGGCTCGGGAATTTTAAAGGTTTCCGAATATACACCGTTAAAGCGGTTTGCAATGTCACGCGCAATTTCAATATGTTGCTTTTGGTCGTTACCAACGGGTACTAAATCGGGCTGATACAAAAGAATGTCAGCCGCCATAAGTACAGGATAAGTAAAAAGACCCGCATTGATATTATCGGAGTGCTTTGCCGATTTGTCCTTGAACTGAGTCATTCTGGAAAGCTCACCGAACATAGTGTAGCACGACAAAACCCATGCCAATTCTGCGTGTGCAGGAACGTGGCTTTGCATAAATAAAGTGTTCTTTTCGGGATCAATACCAACTGCAAGGTAAAGCGCAAGTGTCTTTAAACAGTTTTGTCTTAATTCTGCAGGAACTTGTCTTACCGTGATTGCGTGAAGATCGACAACGCAAAAGTAGCAGTTATAATCATACTGCATCGTTGCCCAGTTACGCAGTGCTCCGAGATAGTTACCGATGGTAAGAGTGCCCGACGGTTGAACGCCCGATAAAATTGTCTTTTTAATATTTTGATTTTCCATAATTAACTCCTATTACAGTACAGCGGCAAGACGTTTTACGCCCTCAATAATTTGCTCATCCGAGGGTGTGGAATAATTAAGACGTACAGAAGGTGAAAATCCGCCCTGGATGGGATTAAAACTCGAACCGGTAACGACAGCAACCTTGTTTTCGATTGCACGTTTTGCGATTTCATCTCCGTTACCTCCGTCAACGGTAAGCCAGATGAACAAACCGCCTTCGGGTCGGGTATATACAGCTTTGCCGCCAATATTTTTATCAAGCTCGGAAAGCATAAGATCGCATTTGTTTTTGTAAAGCTCACGAATAAAATTGATATGGTCATCCAAGCCGTATTTGTCGATGAATTTCGATGCGACCATTTGGAAAAATTGATTTGTATGAACGTCGTTAACCTGTTTTACTACAACTATCTTTTGAACAAGTGCCTTGGGTCCGCAAACAAAACCGATACGCATACCTGCAGACAAGATCTTGGAAAACGAAGAGCAGTAAATAACACAACCGGTTTTGTCCAAGCTCTTTATTGTAGGAACCTCTTCACCGGCAAAGCGAAGCTCACCGTAAGGATTGTCCTCCAAAATGGTAACGCCGTATTTTTCCGCAAGCGCAAGAATTGCTTTTCTCTTTTCAAGCGATGTAGTAATACCTGCAGGATTTTGGAAGGTAGGAATAACGTAAATAATTTTAGTGTTCGGATTTGTTTTAAGAGCGTTTTCAAGTGCTTCGATATTCATACCGTCAGCTTCGAGATCAACACCTACAAGATTTACGTTGTACGATCTGAAAGCGTTAAGCGCACCGATAAAGCTGGGGTTTTCACAAATTACAGTATCGCCCTCGTTACAAAGAACCTTTGCGGTAAGGTCGATTCCCTGCTGACCACCGGTTGTAATGATAACATCATCGTCTTCGGTGCCGGTATTAAAACGTTGCTTGAGACGTGCTCTTACCTGTTCTCTCAAAGCAGGATAACCCTCAGTTATACCGTACTGAAAAGCAACGGATGCTTGGCTTTCAAATATTTCGTTTGCAATAGTATGCATCTTTTCAACAGGAAAGGACAGCGGCGAAGGGTTACCCGCCGCAAAAGAAATCACGTTAGGATCGGACAATGATTTAAAAATCTCTCTGATTGCAGAGGGTTTCATTTCTTTAACTTTATCTGAAAATGTAAAATTCATACCATAATACCCCGAGTATATAATTATTTAGCATATTATATCACAGAACATTTATTATTTCAACACAAAATTTTCCAAAATACCATTTACAAATCAAAAGTTTTGATATATAATTACTTGGATACAAAAAATTTAAAGGATGGAACATAACTATGTCTAAAAAGATACTTGTTGAAACTTCTGCAAGACACGTTCATCTTTCGGAAGCGGATATGGAAACCTTGCTCGGAAAAGGACAAACCCTTACCGTTAAAAAAATGCTTTCTCAACCCGGTCAGTTTGCAAGTAACGAAAGAATCACTCTCGTCGGCCCTAAGAACTCTATTGCAAACGTTCTCATCCTCGGCCCGACAAGACCTGCAACTCAGGTTGAAATTTCGCTTACTGATGCAAGATCGCTTGGTATTTCCGTTCCCGTACGTGAATCCGGTGACGTTAAAGGCAGCGCAGGCTTAAAGCTTGTTGGCCCTGCAGGCGAAGTTGAAATCGCCGAAGGTGCTATTGCCGCTAAGCGTCATATTCACCTTGACCCCGCAACCGCTGAAGAACTTGGCGTTAACGATAAACAAATCGTTTCCGCAAAGATCGATACCGACGGCCGCTCGCTTATCTTCGGCGACGTTGTTGTTCGCGTTAACCCCAACTTTGCTCCTGCTGTTCACATCGATACCGATGAAGCAAATGCGGCAGGTTGTACAGGCGAAGTTTATGCTGAAATTATAAAATAATTTTAAATAAAATTTAAATCACGAAAGGATTACTACAATGTTGCAGTATTCAAAAGAAGTTGAACACATGTGCGTTGTGGCTAAAGGCCCTAAGCACGGACCTGCTCCTATTCCCGAAGAAGGCAAATGGGTACAGGCAAAAGTAATTGAAGACATTTCCGCTTACACTCACGGTGTGGGTTGGTGTGCACCTCAGCAAGGCGCTTGCAAGCTTTCGCTTAATGTTAAGAACGGCATTATCGAAGAAGCTCTTGTTGAAACCATCGGTTGCTCGGGTATGACTCACTCGGCTGCTATGGCGGCTGAAATTCTCCCCGGCAAGACCATTCTTGAAGCTCTTAACACCGACCTCGTTTGCGATGCGATCAACACCGCTATGCGCGAACTCTTCCTCCAGATCGTTTACGGCCGTTCGCAGTCTGCTTTCTCCGAAGGCGGTCTTGTTATCGGTGCAGGTATGGAAGACCTCGGTAAGGGCTCCCGTTCCATGGTTGGTACTATGTACGGCACCAAGGATAAGGGCGTTCGCTATCTCGAAATGACCGAAGGCTACTGCACTCGTATGGCTCTTGATGAAAACAACGAAGTTATCGGTTACGAATTCGTTTCGCTCGGCAAAATGACCGACCTCATCAAGAAGGGCGTTGAACCCAACGAAGCATACAAGCAATCTATCGGCACTTATGGCAGATTTGATGATGCGGTCAAGTATATTGACCCCCGTCATGAATAATTAAAGGAGGTAATACCATGTCATTGTTTGAAGGTTACGAAAGACGTGTTGATAAAATCAACGCAGTTCTTAAAGAATACGGCATTTCCTCCATCGAGGAGTGCAAAGAAATCACTCTCGCTAAAGGTATCGACTGCGATAAGATCGTTCGCGGTACTCAACCTATCTGTTTTGAAAACGCAATTTGGGCTTACACTGTAGGTTGCGCAATCGCAATTAAGAAGGGCTGCACCAAGGCGGCTGACGCTGCTGCAGCTATCGGTATCGGTCTCCAAGCTTTCTGTATCCCCGGTTCTGTTGCTGAAAACCGTAAGGTTGGTCTCGGCCACGGTAACCTCGGTAAAATGCTTCTTTCCGAAGAAACCGACTGCTTCTGCTTCCTCGCAGGTCACGAATCCTTCGCGGCTGCAGAAGGCGCTATTAAGATCGCTCTTAACGCTAACAAGGTTCGTAAGAATCAGCTCCGCGTTATCCTTAACGGTCTTGGCAAAGACGCTGCATATATCATCTCCCGTATCAACGGCTTCACCTATGTCGAAACCGAATTTGATCACTACACCGAAGAAGTTAAAGTTATCAAGGAAATCCCCTTCTCCAAGGGTCCCCGTGCTGACGTTAAGTGCTACGGCTCCGATGACGTTTCTGAAGGCGTAGCTATCATGCGTCTTGAAAAGGTTGGCGTTTCCATCACCGGTAACTCCACCAACCCCACCCGCTTCCAGCACCCCGTTGCAGGCACCTACAAGAAGTGGTGTGTTGAAAACGGCAGAGAATACTTCTCCGTTGCTTCCGGCGGCGGTACAGGCCGTACCCTCCACCCCCATAACATGGCTGCAGGTCCCTCCTCTTACGGTATGACCGACACCATGGGTCGTATGCACTCCGATGCACAGTTCGCAGGCTCCTCCTCCGTTCCCGCTCACGTTGAAATGATGGGCTTGATCGGCGCAGGTAACAACCCCATGGTTGGTATGACTGTTGCATGTGCAGTTGCAGTTGAAGAAGCTAGCAAATAAGCGATTTTACGAAGTTTAACCGCTTTTTGAAAAAAGCTTAGCAAAAACTTTTCAATAATAAAATCAGACACATCATTTTGGATTTTTCCAAAATGATGTGTCTTTTTTATGTTTAACAAATCTTATTTTTATTTCTCAAAAATTATTATCTTGATATCCTCTTCTATGCCTTTAAAAGTAATTTTAAAGAAATCATATCCGTATTTAGCTTTAATAATTTGTAACAGTTCTTTTACGATTTCGTCGTGCAAATCTTTTGGCACATTGACTTGGTCGGAAAAACCACGGGATATGAATCTTGGAAGAAATTCATCTTTTAATGATATTTCGTATAGTTGGTTTTGCTCAATGATTTTTTCGGTTCGTCTGCTAAATAGCTGATCACAAAAAGCACTCCTATCGAATTTCCAACTGTACTTTTTTGCATATATACCTTGCGCGTTTAGTCGGTTCCAATATTTGCGGTACAAAGAATTAACGATTTCGAAATACAGCGAATTATCAAACAGCGTTTCGGGAGTTTTGCCCGGTGCATCATCTCTGCACACAAACACTCCGCCCTTTTTAAGAACGCGATGTATTTCACGCACTACCTTTTCAGGATTGGAAATAAGGTGCAAAACGCTGTTTGCAACAACCGTGTCTACACTTTCATCTGCAAGCGGAATTTCAAGCGCATTCATGCGGCAAAGCGTAACATTATCAAGGCTAATACTATTGTGTTTTGCTTTCTCTTGGAGAATTCTTAACATACTGTTGGAAATATCGCCTGCAATGATTCTTGTTCCGTTAGCGGCGCAGGGAACGGTAAAGCAACCGTCACCACACGCGAGGTCAAGGAAAACGCCTTCGTACGTTAGCTTAGATATTTCATCTGCGAAAATCGCATCAGTGTCTTCGACGATATATTTTCTATTACCTGAATAGGATTCACCAATATGCTCATAACCGATATATTTATCCCCGTCTCCGTTCGTTATCATGTCAGGCATATCGGTCAACTGCCAAATGTTATTAAGTTGTATTGCGTCATATCCGCATTTGCACCGTGGTAATGAAAATTTGGATTTACATTTTGGACAGATAAACATTTCTTATCTCTTGTTTTTGTACCCGTTCTCGTCCCAATAATAGCGATAGAGAATGTCAAGTGCTTGGTTAGGCAATGCACCCTCTATAACTGCAGCTTCAATTTGGGACGTAAGATATTCTGCATACGGCAATAGAATCTCGATAAAATGCCAATCCATTTCACCATTGATTATCTTTTCGAAAATCATAGACTTGGATTTAATATCAAGCAAAGGCAGAAGTTTTTTCAATAGTTCATCGTTTATCGATTGAAAATCCGCATTTTCCATTAAAGAAACTACCATTTCATCGTTGAGATATTCTGATAGTTCTACTATGCCTGAAATATCAATACCTTGCTTTTTGCAGTTTTCGGAAAGTTTGGTCAAAACGCTCGGCTTTAATATAGGCGCAAGGTTAACTATATCTTGAAAATCGTCTGCTACAACATCATTATTTCCGACCGCCACATTTCCAAGTATCTTTGATTCCCCTTTTGTGGGTTCGCCCGAATTGATAAGCTCGTCAACCGTTACATCAAATATCTCTGCAAGCAAAACAAGAATCGAAATATCGGGAAAACAATGTCCTTTTTCGTATCTCGATACTGCTTGATGTGTTACATTTAATCTATCGGCAAGCTCGGATTGTGTCATATCTGCATTCTTGCGAAGACGGGACAGATAACCGCCGAATTTTGTTATATCAAACATAGCAACACCTCGTTTCTGCTCTAATTGTAACATATACATTCTGCTTTGTCGAGCAACAATTGATTGCAAACTTTTTTCGATTTGTACAGAAAAAGCTACTTCTTCCAATAATAATTGCAATAAAAAATATAGACACATCATTTTGGAGAAAACCTTTATGATGTGTCTTTTTTATTTACTATTGACTCGTGTTGACGATTGTGTTAGAATGTATACAAGGAGTTGAATTTATGAATTGCAAAATTATCAGAAACTGTTGTTTAGTAATATCAATATTAATATTCTTGTCATTACTTACCTTTATATTTAATGACACATACGATTTATGGAAAAATGAAGGGCCTAAGTTCGGCGAAGATAATTACACCTTTATTGAGTTGCTGTTATCAAGGCAAAAGGGCGCGCTTTTGATTACTGCAATTGCCACTCTTATCCCTTTGCTTTTAGCAATATTTTTTTATAAAAAACTCAAACAAAGATAATCTATCATAACCGTTTAAGACACGTTTCCTTGTTCACGATTAATCAAAAAATTACGAATATTATACCATATAAACAAAAGAGAGCACAAGGCTCTTTTTTGTTATTTTGATTCAATAATTTGATTGTAAAAAACTCTACTATGCGTTTAAAAATCATAGTAGAGTTTTATTGTTATTTAACGTATTGGCAGCATAATGCCGTTGCTCACTTTAACGTTCCACGACTGTTCGACTGCTTTCGGCGGTTCGGACTGTATCGCAGATGCCAAAACTTGAATACTAAGCGAGTAGCCGTCAGGCGATTTAAGTTCCTTGGCTTCCGTAATGAGAACCGAGGTGGTCGAATCAACTGCAACGGGGTTCACATAGTAATAGTAGCCGTCTTTTCCCTTTTCCCATCCTTGGTTATTTAAGATCAAAGAATAATCAGTGCCCTCAACAGGGATATTACTTAAAACAGTACCATCGTTATCGTTAACCCAATTAACGACAATCGCAACTCTCATATATGCCGAAACGTTGCCGGTATTGCGAACACAAACATTGGATTTCACTCCGTTTGTAAATTCTTCTTCAACCAAGCAAGTAACCTTTGCGGGCACAAACTCGTTTGTGATCTTCGGTGTTTTCAAGGCAATATATGCGATTGTAGAGCCGATTCCGACAACCAATACAAAGGCAAGAAGAACAAGCAAAAGCCCACGCTTGCCCAATTTTTTATTAATATGAGTCATTTGCTAGTTCCCACCCTTCTTGAATTTAATCTTTAAAGTTGTTGTTAACACCGTTATTATCATCAAGCCAATTATTATTAGTTCGTGACATAGCGTAGGTTAACTGATTAGAGCCGCCATGATACTCAAGCTTGATTTGAGTATCGGGATTAACGTCACCAAATCTCCATGACCATTCGGTATGGTTAGTGACGATATAATCGCCAACAGGCAAATCGGTAATCGTAACAGATCCGTTACCTGTAACAACAACAGTAACGTTAACGGACGCAGTATCTGTTCCTGCTTTACCTGTCACAGTAAAAATGAATGCTTGACTTGCATCCACTGCAGCAACCGAAGTTGTCGTAATGGTAAGATTTGTCTGCAATGCATCGAATTTTGCGTAATAAGTGATGTTTTTCCAAACCTCACCTTGCTTTTGAGGAACCAAACTATTATCGGACTTTACAAAGTTTGGATCAACCGGTCGAGTACAATCGGCATCAAGATACCAGCCCGCAAATATGAATCCGTTGCTCGCTTTAGGCAATGAACCATCAGCAACACCGGAAATCGCCTTGATATGCTCGGTTTGGAGCGATAACGTACCGCTACCGGCAGGTCCGACAATTTCATACTTAATAGTTACGTTTGCTTCATCGTATACAAAACGAATAACATTTCTTTGGGGAGTTGCAGAAATCGTAAGCGTAGCGTAGTCGTTGGTACTTGCCAGCTTGTAACCTTTTGCAGAAAGATCAAGCGCATTTTCAAGGATCTGCTGACCAAAGTGACCTTTTCCGTATTTCGGAGTTGCAACCGGAACATCCACGCCGTCAACTTCCTTTACGTATTGAACAACGTAATCAAACTGGGCTCGATCGTAGTAGAGCTCAATAAGCAAGCCGTCAGCACCTAATGTTGCGGTAACTTGGTTTCCGTTCAAGGAAGGAGTTGCACCGGTAACGACCGTTTTTGAAGGTACATATTCAAAACCGGTAAGCGTAATGGCGCTAATTGTATAGCTTACGCCAATCAAACCAACCGTTTCTTCGGAACGATATTCGCGGTAAGTCGTATCATCATGCGCAATATTTTGTATGTAGTGAACAACGCGGAAATACGCATGTGTTGTGTCGGCCTTATACCTGAATATAAGCACGTTATTATCAAGTATACCGTCGTTGTCCAAATCCTCTCCGGACGATGAAAGAATCAAACGCTTTTGATATGCATCGGGCATCATACCGTTGATCCTGACAAACGTTTCGGTAACAACCGACAAACGGTTATCTTTAACGAGCTTCGGAGGGTCGATAATATCAACACCTTTCTCATCAACGTATCTGACCTTATAAGGCATTGCCTCGACATATTTGTAATAGAACGTAAAGGAACGTTCTCCCGACAAGCTCATTGTAACGGTATGGCTGCTAACGTTAGGATAATAGCCCTCGCGGTATTGCTCATAAAGATCGTTACCGACTTTAGCTTCAAACGTCTTGTTATTACCAACAAGCGTTGTGCTTACAATAGGCTTAGCAACGTCTATATCAGTACCCTCAAGCTTAAAGAAAACTTGATATTCAACGTAAGTATGCGAGCTCCATTTTGCATATACGTTCATATCCTTGGTAATGGGAATACCCTTGAAAACGAACGCCTTTTCGGTTCCTTCATCCATATAGAACCAACCCTGGAAAATCAAATCTCCGTTTTCAACAGTTTCGGAGGGTCCTATAGCAAATTTACCGTGCGGCACTAATTCGGTAGCACCGATTTGCTCATTCTCATTCATATCAGCGGTAAGGAATACGTTAACGTTGTGGATCTTCGGCGACCACTTTGCATAAAGCATCATATCGCCATCGCTCATTTCAACAGTATCCCAATTAACTTCAGAGCCGTCAAAACAACCTGGCGAGGTATACCAACCGCCAAACTGGTATGCACCGGGTTCGAGGTTAGACGGATAATCGGGAACAAAATAATATTCCTTCAATGGGCTTTCATAATAAATGCTGTTAACCGTTTTATCACTTAAAACCTGACCGTTGCTTGAAAATTCAAGCTTATAGGTGTTACGGGTGTAATAAAACTTTACAACACCGCCACCGTCAATATCAATTTGATTGTTAGAACCAAATGCAGGACTACTGCTCTTTTGGGTAAAACCCTTGATGTTAAAGAAGTCCTCTGCCTTGGTTATATAGTTATAATTAGCATTAATTTCTTTGTCTAAATCATATTCTATGCCACCGACGTTTTCATCGCCCGATTTTCCGGGAAGCACCTGCAAATAGTATTGCATAAAAAAAGTATCATAATTTGCAGTACTAAGCTTAAGAGTAAAGTCGTCGGGTGTCATTTGAGCAATATAAACCAAAACCGCATTATAATACGAAGAAGATTCAGGGGTCCATCTTTGACCGCTGTCATACTTATTACCATTTGCATCGGTGATAGGCCAAATATTACCAATATATCTACCGTACTTTTCTTTAACAAATTTTACGGTATTGTTTTGATTAGATTTTGTGCAGTTATTGCTGTGCTTATGGTTAGTGGGGTGCGGACAAGTTAGACGGAAGCATTCATCAACGTGGATATGCTCGTCTTCACCGCAGGAATACGCATAGCAAGACTGTGAGTGAGTGTGAAGCACGTCACTATAACAAGAATCATTATGAATATGTTCATCAATTGAGCAAGAGCAGTCGGTGCCGTGGGTGTGATTTTCAAGTCCACACTCGGGGTCTAATACCAAGCCATTGTAGACGTCAGAACCATTGTAATTATACCACTGACCGAATAAAAATATATAATAATATCTTCTGTTCCAACTTGAATAGAAATAAATTCGACCGTTTTCGGGATTGCTCGGCGCATTATATACATAATTTGCTTCGCTACCAACGTCATTCCAACAGTCAACGGAATGGCTGTGCTCTGTTTTTTGGCATTCACAGCCTACACCGCCGTGCTTATGGTTTTCAAAACCGCATATAATACAATTTTCGTTATGAAGAGCGTGCGGAGGTATGGTACAAATACGCGTCGAAACACATTCATCACTATGAACGTGACTTCTGCCGCAAATTTCTTCATAACAATCATCGGTGTGCTTATGGTTAGGTTCAATGCAGCACAAGCCGGGTGCGTTAAACGTGATAGTATAGAGCTTTCGCGTATAATAAACGTTAACAACCGTCGAGCCATCGCCTTCGACTAAAACGTTTTTATCACTCTTTTGGGGATTAAATTCAAAATACTGCTCGTCGTCAATGCCATCTACCTGACCGATGATATCGCGTGCATTTACAATGTCACCCGACATTGCAGAGATGTTGTCAATATGTCCCCAGTAACTATATCCGTTGTCATCGGGGTTTTCAGCCCAAAATACCATTGTGTATTTTGTTTGACCGACGATCCATTTTGCTCGGTATGTGATATTTGCGGCAGGAACAGCAATAGTTTTGCCCTCGCCGTTTATATCATACATAGATTTTTGTTCGGCAGTAGGTGTTTCACCGTCATAGGAGACAAGCTCCCAACCGTCAAAAATGTAGCCGTGACGGGTAGGTATATTAGCACCGATTACAGTTTCATATCTTGTGTATACGGGTTCGGTACCATAACCGCCGTTCATATCGAAATTGACAAGATAATACTTACGGTCATATCTGATCTCGATAACAGTCGAACCATCAGCCGCAACCTCAAGATGCTCGTATGCAAGCGGTTTAAAGCCTGCCCATTCTTCTTCAGTTAATGCAAGTCCGTCGCCAACTGTTGAGCCCGTGAATGCTTTACCTGTGGTTATTTTATCGGCAGTAACCGAATAATTGTCATCGTAAATATCCTGCTTATGGTGGTGAATGGAAAAATCAACCAAGGCAGGTTCATAAATTACATTAATGGTTATATTGCTTTGAATATTTATAATATCAAGCGTGAATTTTTCAGACAAAACATATTGATCGTCAACGCGTCTGTAGGGCAGATAGCCGGTAACCTTGGGCGGCTCAATTTCTTTAGTATAACTATCTCCCGCCGCCAAAGTAGCGCCAAACGGTTCAAAAGCAATAGTGTTATCGTCAAAAAGATAATTAACAACTACCAAATAGGTGGTAGTATTTTTGTTTGTAGCGGCTCTTGCCGCAAGCTTATTGCTTTGAGGTTGAGCATAAGTAACCGTTTCGGTTTCTTTATTATTTCCAAAATTTTCACTTTCCGCAGTATAGGAAATAGTAACCTTAAGCGGATCGGTATATTGTTCTGCTTCGTTATTTGAAATCTTACAACGCAATTTTGCTTCGCCCGAAGCGTTGCACATACTGCTAATCAAAGCTGAAGTAAGCCACAGCTTGTTAGAATTAGCCCTATCGATATTCACCCAAAAATCTTCTCTTTCGGGGTGAGCAATCTGCCAATTAAAATTACCCTCAAAATCGGGAGAATACGCGTAAAGACGAAGCTTTGCATCCTCGCGAAGAATTACTTCGTTAACCTTTTCGTTGTCAAGAAGGATGTAGGGCTTTGCTTTGGCGCTTACGTCAGGAACAAGAAGCGACGCCGTTGAAAATATCGAAACAGCAGTAATCATAAACACAACGGTCATAATTAACGCCACTGCTCTTCTCATTCGCTTTTTCATACAAAGATCATAAATTTTCACTGCGTCACACCTCCTAAAAAGAATTATTTGAAATAGCTGAAAAATTAGTTGAAATTAAAATACTCGGGAAGAGCCGTTGTCATCGCCGTATAGCAATCCGGCATATTAAAGGTTTGAACACCAAACGCTTCAACGTCAATCCGAAGATTTGCAAGTTCCTGCATATCTGCGTTATTCCAAGAAGCAGGAATAGTCATAGTGTCAAAAACCGTAACAGTATCGCCTACTGCGAGCGGCTTCAAAACAAAAAAGTAAAATTCAAAAATATCGTTCGCCGGATCAGCAATTTGAATCATAGCGAAATCATCGTTATAAAAAGTTCGTTCAAATCCGTTCCAAGTGCCTCTCTTTACGGATGTAGCAGACAGAAATCCGCCCGAAAACAAGCCATGAATGTCGATGTGATTATTTGTATTGATATTATAACCCAAAACGTTTAGAAGATTTCCGACACCGTCATTAATTTTAATCTTAAAAGCAACCCAGGCTTCTTCGGTTCCTCTGTTGTGAACGGTCGGATCCTTATGAATGATTTGCGAAGGATAAATTCTGCCGTAGTTATGTACGCCGTTTTCGTAGCTTGTTATTCTCGGAACGCTTTCATCCTCAACCAAATTACCAATGTTATCACGCTTAACAGCCGCTTCGGAAAGGACGATTTCAACGTTACCCGAAGTGATTATATTGGTAAACTGCTTGCGATCGGAGAAATATGCCACAGTCGTGGAAACGAAAAGCATAATGATTACAACAAGCAAAATGCTGCTTAAAAATAGTTGCGTTTTAAGCTTTTTCATCTATTATTCTCCTTTCTCCGCAATTACTGTATCCCATGCTACGTCGGGGGTATCGATTGTTTCCGCCTGCACAGCATAGGCAGTAAATTTCAAGGTTGGGTTAACATGTATAAACGCCAAATCCTCTTCGGTGATGTCTTCGAAAATGACAACCTTGTTATCCTTTATGATAGGATAAGAAACGTCGTTTGCAGACTTATAATACTTTCGGTAATAAACACCCGCCTCGCCTTCCAAAGGTGTCCAACCCTCATCAATTGCATATTCTGCATAAAGATGCAGATCGGTAGATACCTCTTGACGAATGAATACCCAGCAATCCTCACTGCCCGCTGTAACTGTAACAATCGGGTCTTTTATGTGCGTAATACCGGGCAAGATTTTAAATTCGTTGCCTGTTGTTTCGGTAAGCGCGATATCGACTTTACCAACAGTCATAGTGTTAACTACGGTATGGGATGAGGCAACGAAATAGGCCAAAGTAGCTCCAATGCCAACCATAAGCACACAAAGTGTCATTATAATGACTGTAATTCTTTTTTTGTTTTTCATTGCCTCACCTCCTTAAGTTAAGTTTTGATTACATATTTTTATTGGCCATTAGAGGTTTCGCCATTATTCTTAGGTGTAAATCTATACGAATCTAACAAGTGCGGAGTTTCGTCAACAACAAAGTCCCACAATTTTTGAGTATCTGCGAGAGTAATATTGCCGTTTTCATCAATTACAACACCGGTACCTTCTGCGTGAATTGCATACGCACTAAGGGTAACCTCAGCACTTTCGGCAAAGAAAATATCAGCTTGGTCCTTTTCAGGGTCAATGGTGAAATTATTGAATACATTTATATTGATCTCAGTAGCGCTCTTCTTAACAGAAATAGATTTTTTAGCATAAACATCATCGCCAGTTGGTATATCTTTTACATCAACTATTTTTTCACCGGTGTATACATATAGTCTTTGGTTTTTATCGATATCTTTAATTACTCTCCAGCCATTTTGAAGAGCTTGTTGCTTCATTGTCAATTTGCCGAGTTCATTACCGTCCTTAATTTCAATGGTATCGATTTCATTGTTTACAAGAAGAAATATTACCGAGTCAGCACTGTTGGCATGAATGGTAACAGTAGGGTCTTTCAAGTAAGTCTTGCCGGGCATAAGATGATAGGAGTTTCTATCGGTTTTGCCAGCATTAGGGATGACTTCACCGTTTTCATCAACATCGGTTTCGAGCAAGGAAAGTGTTACGTTGCCAACGGTAAATACGTTGGAAACCTTTGCGGAAGAAACCATGTACGCGATAGTAGTCAACACAGTTGCGACTACAAGAGTGATGGCTGCAAGCGTAAGAACGATTGCATTACGGATTGTTTTTTTGTTTGCTTTCATTTTGGACCTCCAAAAAATTTTTTGCTTATTATGTTAAACGTCGATTGAGGCGTTAAACTTGCTTTTCGTTATCTTTTTCATTTTCTTGAGTTATTGATTCGGCTGCTTCTACAGAATCGGCAGGTGAATCAGAATCGGTTGTTTCGTTCGATTCGCATTTCTTTTCATCATCTGTTTGCAGAAACGAAAGAACAACAAGGGCGGCAACAAATCCAATAACAATAAACAATCCCGGCGGATGTTGAACGAAATCGAAAACAAAGCCCATATACGGAATATGGAAAACGGGAATGCCGATTACCTCATCGGGCGTAACAAAGCCGCCGTCGCGGATGTTGTTCGCATCCCCTTGCGTGTAAAAGCGAAGCCCTTGCTCGTCATCAGCCTTTTCGATTATTCGGTGAGTAACGGTAACACCGTTCAAATCAAACGTTATCGGGTCGCCGACATTTAATTCGCTTGCATCGGCAGTCTTAACGTAGATAACCGAGCCAACGTGATATTCGGGTTCCATCGAGCCAGAAAGAACAGTATAGGGCGTTAATCCGAAAATGCGGACACCCAAAAGCATCATTACCATTACAAGAGCAACCGCGGCAACTATACTCACAACAACTTTATAAATTCGCATAAATGTTGCCAATCAATCACCTACTTTTAACGGCAAATAAATCTACTAAATATGCGCAATTACACATATTTACCCCATTGCTATATATTCAATCTATTATACTCCTTTAAATTCAATAATGCAATACTATATGTAGTATTTTTTAAGAATTTTAGAAAAAAATCAAGCCCTCGATATTAAATCGAGAGCTTGGTAAAAAACTTTATTATTTAACGTTTATAACAACTTCGCACGGATCCGACCAGCCGAGATATTCGCTGTAGGAGAAGCTGAATTTAACTTCGCCAACAAAATCCTTTTCGGGATAGTAGGTAAACGAACCGTCGTTGTTGAGAGTAACAGTACCGTGTTCGGGCATTTCGCTGATTTTGAACTCACGCAATTTTTCGGTATCAAACTTTATGCTACCGCTTATAGGAGTATTCTTTGCGGTTTCAGCGGTTGTTCCGGAAATTACGTCAGGCTTATATTTAAGATCGCCCTTGATGAAATGATAAGTAGCATCATAAATCATTCTGCACATTATCGACTTGGAATTACAAGCATCACGGAACGCGAACATTTCCTGATAGTACATAACGATACAGTCGTTCATATAGCCATATTCTGCTCCACCTGCAACGTATTGCATGTATTTCTTGAAGAACTGAATATTGGATAAGCTATCGGTACAAATTTCCATTTCGATACCCATACCATACATTGCGGTAAGCTTTGCACAGTCGATTACGTTGGAATAAGGAGTGTCGAGCTTAAATACGTAGTTAGGCTGCATAACGGCAACGTCAAAACCGTATTCAGACCAAGCATTGTATCCGTTGGATGCGAAATAAGGAATCCAGCAGAAGTCAACACCCTTCTTGTGAACAAGATCCGAGGTAGCGTTCAAAACGCGAAGACTCATGCTGTCCTCGGAATTGATTGCTTCGTGGAACCAATAATAACCGGCAAGCTCGATATTTTGGAAGTTTTGCGCTTTAAAGGTATCGTCGGTGAGGTTAAGATACCATTCGATTGCCTTCATAGTATCTTCGTACTTGCTAAGGTTTTCGGAAACGCCGTCGCCATCTACGTCACCGAAATTGGTAATTTCGGGCGAGGGATAATAAAGCGAAAGAATTACTTTGTACTTATAATCTGCCGCAAGGCCAAGTTCATCTTTAACAATAGCGACTGCTTCGTCAAGTGCTTTAATGTTCTTTCCGTCGCCGAACAAATCGTTCAATGCCCATTCCCAGTCGGTTTTAACACCCTTCGCATAGGGCGCGCCGCCGCTCGGGAACGTAGTCATAACGAGGAACAAAAAGCTATCAAACATAACGTCCTGCATTTTGCCGTTTTCATCAACGTATGCAAGGTAAGGAATAAGGTCATTAACCTTATAGCCCTCACGGGTGTTGTGATAAAGCAGGCAGGTGTCTTTTGCGCCGCCAAGGATATCTTTAGAGGGCTCGATACGTTTGCTTGTAAAGGTCTTTACTTCCTTGAAGCCTGCGTTAGAAGGACTCTTTGCACTTGCGGTCGAAGTAGTGCCGAAAATTTCAACCTCATCACAACCTGCCCAACCGCTAACAGGGAACTTCAACGAAACATATCTTGCCTTAATTTTCTTGGAAAGCTTAAGCTCATATTTAGCTAAGAACGACTGATTGTTGCCATTTCTTTGCATTGTGCCGACTTCATACCAGGTTTTGCCATCTTCTGTTACAGTTACTTGAATGGTAGAAGGCGCATTTACCGCCCAGTCAACTTGTTGAGTAAAGCTTGCGGTAATCTTATCAATAGAAGAAACGTGAGTAAGATCGAATACGACTGTTCTGTCTCCGCCACCGTTAAATTTAAAGAAACGGCCGTTATGTATGTCGGTGCTCGGAGAGAACTTGCCATCAGTCATAAGTGTCGAAGTGACAGGGGTGTTATTAACTTTTTGACCTGCGTTGATTTCAGCAGCAGAAACGATCTGTTGAGTTGTGTTAGCAACAAGGTTCACATAATTATTGTTGCCATTTGAGCCCCAATCCTTGCTGTTCTTTTCAATAACAAGAGGAGGATAGAAGGAATCTTCGCGATGCTCTCTGTATGCATAAACTGCGAATTCTTCCGCAAGGAACATTGTGCTTTCGGTAGCGATAACCGTAAACTCAATATATCTTGCGCTGATGGTTTTAACGAAAGGAAGCGAGAAGCAATAGTTGCCGTTTGAGATTACGGTATTTGCATACAAAACACCCAACTCGGTTTTGTTTTTGTTCTCATCGAGAGCCGCAACCTTAATCGCTACAGGCAAAAAGAGTTTAACGGCGGTATTCGTATAGAACGATGCTTCAACTGCCGCAACATCGTCAACGGTTTTTCCAAGGTCGATCAAAACGGTCGAATCTTTGCTTGCATCCAAACCAACCCAAGTGCCACCTTCATAAAAACCGCTCAAGCTACCATCGGTAAGCATTTTGCCGTTATCCTTAAACTTATCAATAACAGCAGAGGTTTTTTGATATTTTGCATCTTTGGAAATAAGCACCTTATTGAGGTTGTAATCAATTTCCTTAACGCCTGCAGGTCTTGAAACCGCGCCGTGCACTTTGTATGCATCGTTTACAGCATTAATAAAGTCAACGCCGTTTGAGCCCTCAACATCGGCAATAACGGTTATTTCATCAAAAAACAGCCAAGCTGCTGTGCCGGTTATATAAAAGCGAATATATCTTGCTTTGATATAGTTTTCAAGGGTAATAACAACGTCTTTCACAGTGCCTTCTTCGAAGGTAGGAGCACTTCCCTTGCCAACTCTTTTCCAATCCTTACCATCGAGAGAGCCATAAACGGTAACACTGCCAATAGGGCCAATGCCGGCTTCTTTGGTAGAAAGATAGCCAACGGTGAACTCATAAATTTTATCGCATTCATAACCAAGGTCAACGATGAATATTTGACCGGATGCTGAGCCGTATCCTGCAGTTGCTTCATCGGAATAGCTCGGAGAATCAGGAGAAACGCGTATACCGTCAGTCATTTCCGAATTATAAGAATCGGGATACTGTGCATCCGCTTCAATTTGCGAAGTATACGATGCTCCGTTAGAAATAACGGTAGACTGTGCATTTTTATCAACAGCAACACCCGTTAAAATAGCCGAAGCGGGTTTAGATGTTTCGGTTGATACGTCACCCGAAACATTTTCGGAATCTTCGGTCGATACAACCGAAGAATCGTCAGAAACGCTTTCACCGCAAGCGGTAATCATAACTGACACGATCATCAGGAATGCCAATAAAAGAGAAAGTTTTTTCATAAGACCATCCTATTAATTTAATTTTTCATTTAAACTGATTATAACACAATACTTTTGATTTGTCACTAATTTTATAAAATTTTATTAAAAACAACTATCGAATCGGCAATAAAACAATAACGTTACTTCCCTTTTCCAATTCACTTTCAACGTTAATTTCGCCGCCGTGCTTCTGGACAATGCTTTTTACCATCGACATACCAAGTCCGCAACCGTTAATATCGTGCGCTTCTTTGCCGCGATAAAAACGCTCAAACATTCTGTCTTTAGTTTCGTCGCTCATTCCGATGCCGTAATCACGCACCGAAATAGTGACATTTTCGGAATCGCGTTCCAGACGTACGTTAATTATTCCGCCAACGTAACTGAATTTAATAGCATTTTCAAGCAGATTATTCCAAACCTCACCAATAAGGTCTTCACATCCAAGATAATTAACCGATTGCAGATTAAGTACAACCTCAATTTTCTTCTCGTTAAGACGATCTTCCATCGCAATTATACATTTGCGCAGCTGTTCATCTATCGAAAAATTCTCTTTCTCCAGGTCTGCGCTTAGATGCTCCAAGCGCGAAAGCTCCAAAACGTCGTTAATCAGATTCGACAGTGAAAGCGACTTCTCTTTAATTACGTCTATATATTCGCGTTTTTCTTCTTCCGAAAGCGTATTATCCTCGAGCAGCTGGACATAGCCGTGAATTGAGGCGAGCGGCGTGCGAAACTGATGCGAAACGTTTGAAACAAAATCTCTTGCCAAAAGCTCATTCGCACCCAATTTATCAACCATTTCATTAAAGCTGTCACAAAGCTCGGCAATTTCTTTCTCACGCGGGGGCTCGAGACGCTGACTAAAGTCACCGTTTGCAACAGCTTTTGATGCTTTAGTAATATGCCGCAAGCTACCGAAAATGATTCTATTTCCAAATCCTCTTACTAAGCTTGTTGAAATAATAGCACTGCCGACAAATAGCACCAACACCAGCCAAACAAGAGTAAATTCGGTCATGAGTCCCGCATTTAAAAAGATAACGTAAAGGCAAAACAATATAATGGCCGTTATACAGCTAACCACAAAAATAAACACGGTTAAGTAAAATACCATCGGCATTTTTTCTTTAACTTTTTTTATGTTTTTACCCAGGAGCGTTTTTTCTTTTTTCATTTAAGCACTCCTTTGTAGCCGATACCACGAACCGTTTCTATTGAAAAGTCCTTATTATTCTCATATCTGTTTCTCAACTTACTGATATGAACGTTAATGGTTTTTTCGTCGCTTTCCGATTCATATCCCCAAATTTCTTCCATAATTTCAAAACGCGTAAATACACGGTCGGGATATGACAAAAGTTTAAAAAGCAAAAGGAATTCTTTTTGTGGCAGGGTTACGCTTTCTCCCTCGGACGTAACGGTATAAGATTCACTGTCCAAAACGGTATCGCCGATAACGATCTGACGCTCATTTGCAATTTTGCTCCGTCTTAACAGTGCGTTGACACGTAAAATAAGCTCGTTTATATCGATTGGCTTAACCATATAATCATCGGCGCCAAGATTAAAACCGCGAAGCTTATCGTTAAACGAACCTTTAGCAGTAACGTAAAGCACCGGCACCGAAGGATTAAAGCTTCTGACGTTCTCTATAAATTCATATCCGTCCATTCTCGGCATCATAACGTCAGTGACAATTAAATCAATATGCATCTCGTCGAGCGCTTTTAAAGCTTCTTCACCGTCTTTTTTTGAAATAACGCAATGCCCGTCCTTTTCAAGCACTTTACATATCAATTTGTTTAATGCAAGGTCATCTTCAGCAACTAAAATATTAGGCATAAAATTACCTCCAAAAAGCTTTGAAAAAAGAGCGCACTGCAAAAGCAACGCGCTCGAAATCTTATGCGTTCTCCTCGAGATAAGCAACAACGTCGCCAACAGTGATAAGAGTCGGAAGCACACTTTCATCGAAGATAACGTTGAACCTCTCTTCACAAAGCACAACCAAATCCGCGAGTTCAAGCGAATTAAAACCGAGATCGTTCATCAATTCGGCGGTAGGTACAACAAGTTCAGGATTAATATCCATTTCATTAACCAAAAGATCTTTAAGTTTTGCTAACATAATTTACCTCTTTAAGAAAGTTTATATCTAATAATTTTGCGTGTTGATGTTTTTTCAAACTCATTTTTCTTTATCTCGATATTGCGAATCTGTTTAAACGTAGGCAATACCTTGTTGATGTTTGCAACCTCTGAACGCATTTTTTCAATAATTTGTTCATCAGTAGAATCCTTAAACAGGTCGTAATCGGGGTAAATAAGCGCAGTGATCACAACCTCGCCCGAAGCATTTTCTCTGCCGATAACAACGCATTCCTTTATCGAATCAATTCTTTCCAAATATTCTTCGATTTCTTCGGGATAAACGTTTTTACCGTTGTCGAGAATAATGATATTCTTTTTACGTCCGGTAATAAACAGATAATTATCCTTATCCATATAACCAAAGTCACCGGTACGGAAATATCCTTCTTGTGTAAAAGCGGCTCTTGTTGCTTCTTCGTTTTTGTAATAGCCAAGCATTACGTGGCCACCCTTAACGCAGATCTCGCCGATCTCGCCGTAAGGAAGATCGACCTCTTTACCGGTTTCATCGGAAATGATCTTAACACGCGATCCGGGAATCGGAAGTCCTACAGAGTTATAATGCACATTGACCAGAGGGTTGACCGCAACAAGCGGTGAGCATTCGGTAATGCCGTAGCCCTGATAAACGTTTATACCCAGATCCTCAAACCATTTAATTGCTTCGGGATCGGTTGCAGCTCCGCCGCAGACCATTGTCTTTAATTTTCCGCCAAGTGCACTCAACACCTCGGAGAAAACGATGCTCCGAGTATCAAGACCAACCTTGCGGAGCGCTTTGGTAGCCTTTACGCCGACATCAACGATTTTCTGCTTTTTGCGATTTTTAATCTCATCAGATATCTTTTTCTTGATTGTATTAACGTACAACGGTACTACAATCATAGCCGTGGGCTGAAACATTTTCATGTTTCTCATTACATACTTCAAGCTATTGTTAATACAAATTGTAAGACCAAGACGTATAGCAGTAAGCTGACCGGCGGTCATTTCATAGGTATGATGCATCGGAAGAACGCTCAAAAGAACATTATTGTTCTTTAAGTTGATCATATTAGATGCAGCGGTAAGTGCGGTAAGAATATTATCCTCGGAAAGCATAACACCCTTACTCGTGCCCGTGGTTCCCGATGTGAAGATAAGCAAGCTCATTTTAGAACGGTCGTAACGGCAATTCTTAAACGATTTATCCCCGCCCAAAACCAATTTCGAACCAATCGAAACGAATTTTTCAAACGAGCAATATCTTTTGTCAATACTACCCTTATTATCAAAATCAACGATAACCTTCAAATTAGGCAGATTCATTGCGGAAATCTTTTCTGCATATCTTCCTGAACAAAAAACAGCCTCTGTTTCGGAATATGCAAGAAAGTTCTCAATCTGTGCGGGGAGCAAATCCTTATCAAGCGGTACTGCAACAGAACCGGCGCTGATAATAGACATAAGCGATATCATCCACATAGGACTGTTATCGCCGATAATTGCAATCTTCTTTTTATTTAAACCAAAGGAGCAGATTGCCGAACCAACGCTTTTAAAATAAGAATAAAGCTGTCTGTAAGTCATTTCCGAAACTTCGTTCGGTGCAGTAAAATACTTATAAACCGTTTTATCGCCGTATTTTTCTGTTGATTCGCGAAGAAGCGCACGAATACTTTCTGGCATTTTATAAACGTTCTTTATTTCAGGTATTTTCAAAATAAACACTCCTTTTCAAGATATTATTATATCAAAATATTTAAATATGTCAAGCGAATGAGTATATTTTAACGAAAAATACAAAAATTATATAAAAAC
>JAZOTA010000035.1:0-19348 GCA_045657425.1 Eubacteriales bacterium | reverse complement strand
CCCGATTCGGTTGCTCTTATCGGCTTCCTTATGTTCGGTAACCTTATCCGTGAATGCGGCGTTTTGGCATCGCTTTCCGAAACCGCGCAAAAGGTTCTTGCAAATCTTGTTACCATCTTCCTCGGTATCACCATCGCTTGTCAGATGCAGGCAGAACAGTTCCTTTCTCCCGCAACCCTCCTTATTATGGGCTTGGGTCTTGTTGCGTTCATCGTCGACACCGCGGGCGGCGTTCTCTTTGCAAAGTTCTTGAACCTCTTCTTGAAGACCAAGATGAACCCCATGATTGGTGCGGCAGGTATTTCGGCATTCCCCATGGCAGGTCGTGTTGTTCACAAAATGGCGCTTAAGGAAGATCCTCAAAACTTCTTGCTTATGCAGGCAACCGGTGTTAACGTTTCGGGTCAGATCGCTTCCGTTATCGCAGGCGGTATGATTCTTAACTTCTTCGGTTAATAGGGAAAGGAGAGTAAAATCAATGAAAAAATTTGTTCTTGTTCTTCTTGCTGCGTTAATTCTTTCCTGCAGTTTCGCATTCGGCGTATCTGCGGAACGCACCACCTATATTCCCGACATTGCTTATGAGATCGGTCAAAACGAAGGCTTTACCAATTTTTGCATTAGAGCAATAACGCTTGTTCCCGATGAAGTAAACAGCGTTGTTATCAACGGTTACACCGTTATTGACGATAAAATGGTTGATTGGACCGAAAAGTACGAGCTTACGCTTGATCAGTATTTAGAGCTTTTCAAGGTCAACAATTCCAACCTCGTTTATGATGCGGCAACCAGCCAAAACGTTCCCGAAAACGCTTCGAAGATCATTATCGAGGCTATGAAGCCCGCCACTTTGGACGTTGAGCTTGAATATAACGGCTTCGGTAACGAAGGATTTTTGAGAAATATTAAGTATATGGGTCTCGGTATGCTCGGTATTTTCGTAGTTATCGGTCTTGTAATGCTTATCACCTATCTTCTCAACAACGTTACCGCCAAGAAAAAAGCGTAAATAAGCGTAAATATTAATAAGGAGCTGTGAAAACGGCTCCTTTTTCTTTGTGACAAACTATTGCGAATTTTAATATTTGGGTGTATACTGTAAAAAACAACTTTCCGAAGAGAAGGTGAATGTATTGTCTGAAAAAAGAAGCAGCGGTGTGCTGATGAGCATTTCTGCGATACCCTCGCGTTACGGCGTGGGCACGTTTGGTAAGGAATGCGTCGATTTTGCAAAAAAGATAGCCGATATGGGCTTTTCCTATTGGCAGGTGCTCCCCTTCACTCCGCTTGATTATGCAAATTCTCCTTACGGCTCGGACAGCGCTTTTGCGGGTAACGAGCTTTATATTTCGCCCGATATGATGGTGACCGACGGCTTTGTGACGAAGGAAGAAGCCGAAAGCAACGAATATTCGGGCAGTCCTTATATCGCAAATTACGAGTTCGCACGCGAAAAGCGTGAACATCTTATAAGGTTGGCATTTTCCCGTCTTGACGGGAAGTCAAAGCAGGCGGTAGACGAATTTATAGCCGAAAAGGAGCTTTTGCCGCATTGCCTTTTCCGTGCCTTGAAAAAGGAAAACCAAAACAAAAAGTTTTGGGAATGGGAAAAGGGAAGAAGCTATGACGAAGCATTGCTTTGCGTTGGAGAGCTTGGTGATGAAATAAGATATCACGGCTTTGTGCAGTATCTTTTTGACACTCAATGGCAGAAAACGAAAAAGCAGATAAACGCGCTCGGAATAGACATTATCGGCGATATGCCGATATACGTTTCGCGCGACAGCGCAGACGTTTGGGCGAATCCCAGCCTTTTCGACGTTGATAAGATAACCTATAAGCCTTGTATGGTTGCAGGCTGTCCGCCCGATTATTTTTCGGAGGACGGTCAGCTTTGGGGCAACCCTTTATATAATTGGAAGTACCATAAAGAGCAGGGCTATTCTTGGTGGGTAAAGCGCATTAAACGCCAGTTCGAGCTTTACGATATGCTTCGTATCGACCATTTCCGCGCGTTTGCATCCTATTGGGCTATCGACGGCGATGCAAAGACCGCGCGCGACGGCGTTTGGAAGAAGGGCCCGGGTATGCCGCTCTTCCGTGCGGTTAAGGAATCTCTTGGCGACGTTCCGATAATTGCCGAGGATTTGGGCGTTTTCGGTGACGACGTTGTAAGGCTTCTTGAAAAAAGCGGTTTCCCCGGTATGAGGATAATTCAATTCGGCTTCGTTCCGAATGACGATTCGACTCATCTGCCGCATAACTATCCCGAAAATTGCATTGCCTACACGGGCACGCACGATAACAACACTCTTCTCGGCTGGCTTTGGGAGGCGAGCGAGGAGGAACGTGCATTTGCGCTCGATTATTGCGGCTTTGACCACGGCGATTGGGGTAAGGGCGGTTACGATGCGCCTGCCTGCAAGAAGATAATCGAAGCGGTTTGGCGTTCGCACGCGCGACTTGCAATCATTCCTTTTCAGGATATGTGCGGATTTGGAAGCGACGCAAGAATGAACGTACCCGGTGACGACAGCGGCAAGTGGTGCTTCCGTACGACGAATGAAACGATAGACGGGATAGACACCGATTATTTCAAAAAAATAAATAGCGTTTTCCGCAGAAAATAATTGACACAAATATTCAAAAAGTATTGAAATTCTTGATATTTGTGGTATAATTCCATTGGTATAACTTATGAATTCAGAGGTTTATTATGAAAAAGTTTAAGGCGGCCGTCATTGGTTGCGGCAATATCTTTCCCATGCACGCAGTCAGCATCGTAAGATGCCCCAACGCAGAGCTTGTTGCTGTTTGCGACGTTAAAAAGGACAGAGCAGACGCTAAAGCCGAAGAATTTGGCGTAAAGGCATATTACGACTATATCGAAATGCTCGAAAAAGAAGAAATCGACGTAGTTCATATCTGCTTGCCTCACTATTTGCACCCCATCGTTTCTATGGAATGCAACAAGCGCGGCAAACACGTGCTTACCGAAAAGCCTATGTCCATTAATATCGAAGATGCACGTGCTATGATCGACACAGCTAACGAAAACGGCGTTGTTCTCGGCTGTATCTTCCAAAACCGCTACAATGCAGGTACCGTTCTCACCAAGCAATTGCTCGCAGACGGCACTCTCGGCGCAATCAAATCCGCAAAGTGCTACGTTACTTGGGACCGTTCCGATGCTTACTACGGAAGCAGCGACTGGAAGGGTACTTGGGATAAAGAAGGCGGCGGCGTTATTATCGACCAAGCAATTCACACTCTCGATATGATGCGCTATATTATCGACCGTCCCGTTGAATCGGTTTATGCGACCATCGCAAACCGCGGTCACGCAAAGATCGACGTTGAAGATACCGCAGAAGGCGTTATCCGTTTCGACAACGGTATGCTCGCAAACTTCCACGCTATCAACTACTACACCTACGATGCAGAGGTATTCATTGAATTCCATTGCGAAAACGGTGTTGCTACTCTTCTTGCCGACAGAGCTGACATCAAGCTTTACGACGGCAGAGAATTCCACGCAGTTCAGCCCAACGAGGATTTCGGCTACGGCAACGTTAAGTCCTATTGGGGCGTTAACCACTGCAAGCAGATCAATAACTTCTATGAATGCCTTGAATCGGGCGAGGCTATGTTCATCCCCGTTGAAAGCGCATACGAAACCATGGAAATGATCTGTGCTATCTATAAGAGCGGCAAGACCGGCGAACGCGTTTACATCAATAAATAAACCTAAAAAAAGAGGGAGGTCGCCGACCTCCCTTATTTTGAATCCTCGGAGTAATTTATGCTCGATATTTTAGAAACCGAAAAAAGCTTTATATTAAAGCATATTAAAGAGGGCGATACCGTTGCCGATTTCACAATGGGCAACGGATATGATACGCTTTTCTTTTCGAAAGCCGTTGGGGAAAGCGGACGTGTTTACGCGTTCGATATACAACCTGCGGCATTGGAAAGCACGAAAAAGCGTCTTGCCGAAAACAACGCGCCGCAGAATTATACTTTAATTTGCGATTCGCACCACAATTCCGATAAATATATCGACTGTAAGATCAAGGCAGGAATGTTCAACCTCGGATATCTGCCGGGCGGCGATAAAAGCATTACGACCAAAAGGGAAACGACCTTGGAAGCCATTCAAAAGGCAATCGGGCTTTTGGACAGAGATGCGATATTGCTTATTGCCGTATACCCCGGACACGAGGAGGGCGAGATCGAGGGCGAGTTAATAAACGAAATGCTTTCGACTCTCGACCGCAAAAGATATTGCTGTGCGAAATTCCGCATAATCAATTCCCCCACAAGCTCTTATTTTTATATAGTTGAAAGCAAGTAATATCCCCATATTTTTCAATGTGTACGTTCTGTGAAAAAATATGGAATTAATCAAAAAGGAGAAGTTATGATTTTATTTGTGATTCGTCACGGCGATCCGATTTATGATCCCGATACTCTTACACCCAAAGGAAAACGTCAGGCGGAAGCACTCGGAAAGCGCTTTGCGGTCAACGGACTTGATAGAATCTATTCTTCCCCCAACGGCAGAGCGCAGGAAACGGCTCGACCCACCTGTGAGCTTTTGGGCAAGGAAGCGGTTATTCTCGATTGGACGAGCGAAAATCTCGCAGGTAGAGATTTTATGTTCCATAATCCCGAGGACGGCGGACGTTATTGCTGGTCCTTCGGTATGAATCCTTACCGTTTCCGTGAGGAGGGTGTTGCGCTTGGTGATAAATGGTACGAAACCTTCCCGTTTACCCATTGCAACGCAAAAGAGGGCTTTGAACGAATCGGCCGTGAATCGGATGCATTTATGGAATCTCTGGGCTATAAGCACGAGGGGATGCATTACCGCATTATCAATCCGAGCGAGGAGCGCGTTGCGGTGTTCTGCCATTACGGCTTTGGTACTACTTGGCTTGCTCATTTGCTCGATATACCGCCCGTGCTTTTCTGGTCGACGTTTTCGTTGACCCATACCGGAGTAACAACGATAAAATTCCACAACCATTCAAACGGCTTCACAACTCCGCAGGTGTTCACCCATTCCGACGTTTCGCATATTTATGCCGACAGATTGCCGTTTGAATATTCGGATCTCACCAAGCTTTAAAATGCAAAAAGACCGCCTTTTTCGGCGGTCTTTGTTTTAAGAATTGGCGTATTTTTGCTTTGTTTGTTGAATTTGCTGTTGGGGTGCCTGAGTCGAAGGATACCAGCCCTTTTGCGACATTTTGGCATAGATTTCGTTTTGGATGCAAAGGGTTTCGTTAAGCGCCTGCTTGAATGCGCTGTTTACGTTGGGGGTAGAAGCCTCGATTGTGCCGTGCATAAAAATATCGCACGCATTTTTAACACTCGTCAGAATGTTGTCCATAATAACCTTATCCTGCATATTATCCTCCTTAAAGCAAATTGTAAATGCTGTCAAAAACCTTTTGTTGCTTTTGCGCTATCTGCGAAACGAAATTGGACAGCTCGGCATCGCCAATTTGATTCGAGAAATCATTGCATACGGTTTTGATCTGTTGTGTGTGGGAAAGCGCGTCTTCGACGTAAAGAAGCTCTTTGGGTGACATTTATTTTACCTCCGAAAAATAGTTTGTATTGCTATTGTTGGCGGTCAAACGGTTTTATATGCACAAAAAACCAAAATCTTATTGAATTTAGGCAATCAATGTGTTACTATGAAAGCATCAAATAACGGAGGTAAGTTATGGCAGGCGAATGTGAATTAAGAGAGCTTTTGAAGATTGAGCTTTATCAGTTAAAGGAAGAGGGTAGGGAAATCGATATCGATTTCTGGCTTAAGGAGATCAATGCGTGCAATAACGAAAAGCCAAAGCTTATGGAGGTTTATGCCAAGCTTTGCGATCTGCCGACAAGAAGCGGTTATCCTTATATCGAGCCGAGCGAGCTTGACGAAATTTATCGCGAGAGCGATATAAATAAGCTTCCGAACGATGAATATTCGGAAATCGACGCCGATTATTTCCGTGGCGCATGGCTTGGACGTTGCATCGGCTGTGCCTTCGGTCAGCCGGTTGAGGGCTGGGCTTCCGAAAAAATAATTAAATGGTACAAGGAGGCAGGGAAATACCCTATTTCGTATTTTGTGCCTACCGTTTCGGGTGAAAACCGCAGTAAGCATCCGTCGTCGGATGAGAATTTGTGCGGTATGCCGCTTGATGACGATACCCGTTTTACGGTTGTAAATTACCTTCTTCTCGGCAAAAAGGGTATTGATATCGATTCGTGGGACGTTGCGGAGCATTGGATACGCACTCTGCCTTACCGTTACGTTTTCACTGCAGAAACCCAAAGTTATCTTAATTTTATCAATCTTGATGAGTGTACCCATTGGAGCAAGCCCGAAAACGCTGTTGACGTTATGCGTAGAGAAAGGGTGAGCAGTTATCTTAACCCCTACCGCGAATGGATCGGCGCGCAGATACGGTGCGATGCGTTTGCTTACGTTGCGGCAGGTATGCCGAAGCTTGCAGCTCGACTTGCACATACCGATGCGTTTTTCACTCACGTTAAAAACGGAATTTACGGCGAAATGTTCTTTGCCGCGCTTATTTCCGCCGCATTTACCGAAAAAGACGTTGATAAATGCTTTGAAACCGCACTTGCGGTAATTCCCAAAAAGAGCCGCTTTTACGAGGAAGCGGTCAGAGCAAGAAGCCTTGCCGAAAGCGATATGCCGCGCGATGAGCTTATAAAAACGCTGCTTGACAACACCTATAACTGGGTTCATACCATCAATAATGCGACATTCTGTATCGCCGCAATAATGAGATATAAAAACGATTTCCGTGAAGCGGTAGCTTTTGCGGTCGAGTGCGGATGCGACACCGACTGCAACGGCGCAACCGTCGGCTCGTTTATGGGCGCGTTGCTCGGCGAAAAGGGGATACCCGAAGATTTGTCGACCGCAATGCGTGATACATTCAGCATCGGCATTTCGCCTTACGATAATTATTCTATCCGCAAATTTGCCGACGAAGTAAAGGCAATGCATCAAAAGCTAAACGGATAACAGCAAATCAATTAATAAATTCAAAAAGCAAAAAAGCAGGGGGGTAAACCACCTGCTTTTTGAATTTACGTTATAAAAGCTTGGAAATCAATTTATCCGCAAAAGCGTCGTTGGGAAGGAAAAAGGTCAGCTCATCCTCATCACCGTTACGCACGACCTTAAGGGTGCATTTTCTGTTGTTTCCGGGAAATTCAATGATTTCTTTGGAAAATTCAATGCTGTCTGCGCCTTTTGTGGTAATGAAAGCATCGTTGGGAGCTTCTTCGGAAAAGAGGTCGTAATGTGCGGTGAAGACCGAAAGATCCTTTCCCTCGGCGCTGATTGCGGTGATGTAATATTTGCTCGTTCTGAGCTTTCCGTCGGCACCCGATTTAAATCGTGTTTCGCCGTCCTCACGCAAAAATCCTTGGAAAACCGAAAAGTTGCGCACGTCGGTCACGCCCTTGCCTATCGGTCTGCCGTCGATGCTTTTTTTGAAATCCTCGACGGTTTTTTGAATATGCTCGTCTACGTCTTTGTCGGAGACCTGAATTCCGTAGCAAATAAAGAATCCGATAACGCCGATGACAACAAACGGCGATGCATAATACCACCAATAAAGGTAGCCGATTGCCATACCTATTACAATAAGCGCAAGACAGGCGAGATAGATTTTTCTTGCGACGTTAAAGCCAAAATACCTTGTGAATCTCGATTTCATCATTTCCTCCGTGCTTTTAATTTGTTTTTATTATAATTCCTATTTGTGTATACGTCAATATACCGTTGGTTGATACGATTCTACCGTGCTTCGATTTTGCTCCTCACCTATATAGTCACAAAAGAGGATAAAAGGTTCGGCTTTTTTTGAAAAAAGTTAATAATTTTTTCAAAATGGAGCTATTGTTCGTGTTTTTCTTGACATTTAGGCGCTTATCGATTATGATGTATAAAAATGGGATATTTTGTCCCGAAGATTTTCTCCTACGGAGGACAAAGCGATGAATAACGTACCCGAAATTTTCGGTTCTATGGTCTTTAACCGCGAGGTTATGAAGGAACGCCTTCCCGAAGACGTTTATAAATCCTTAAAGCATACGATACAGCGTGGTGATGACCTTGATATTACCGTGGCGAATGTTGTTGCCGAGGCAATGAAAAATTGGGCTGTCGAAAAGGGCGCAACTCACTATACCCATTGGTTCCAACCGATGACGGGTATCACTGCCGAAAAGCACGACAGCTTTGTTACACCGACTTCCGACGGTAAGGTTATTATGTCCTTTTCGGGTAAAGAGCTCATCAAGGGTGAGCCCGATGCTTCGAGCTTTCCCTCCGGTGGACTTCGCGCAACCTTTGAAGCGCGCGGCTATACTGCGTGGGACCCCACCTCTTATGCATTCGTAAAAGACGGTTCGCTTTGTATCCCCAGCGTTTTTTGCTCCTACGGCGGCGAAGCGCTCGATAAAAAAACACCGCTTTTGCGTTCTACCGAGGCGTTGAACGAACAAGCAATGCGTATTTTAAAGCTGTTTGGCACCGATGCGACTCACGTCAGCCCTAACTGCGGTCCCGAACAGGAATATTTTCTTGTAGATAAAGAGCTTTTTAATAAAAGAGAAGACCTTGTCGTTTGCGGCAGAACGCTTTTCGGCGCAAAGCCCCCCAAGGGACAAGAGCTTGAAGACCACTATTTCGGCGCTATTAAGCCGAGAATTTCGGCGTTTATGAAGGAGCTTGACGAGGAGCTTTGGAAGCTTGGCGTGCTTTCTAAAACCAAGCACAACGAAGCCGCACCCTGTCAGCACGAGCTTGCGCCCATTTACGGCACCGCGAATGCGGCGACCGACCACAATCAGCTTACGATGGAAACCATGAAGAAGGTTGCCGAGCGTCACGGCTTGGTTTGCATTCTTCAGGAAAAGCCCTTCGAGGGCATCAACGGCAGCGGTAAGCACGATAACTGGTCGCTCGCAACCGACAAGGGCGCGAACCTTCTTGCTCCCGGTAAGAATCCTTACGAAAATGCACAGTTCTTGCTTTTCCTTTGCGCAGTTATTAAGGCGGTCGACGAGCATCAGGACCTTTTGAGGATCTCGGTCGCAACCGCAGGCAACGACCACCGTCTCGGCGCGAACGAAGCACCTCCCGCAATCGTTTCGATGTTCTTGGGCGATGAGCTTACCGCAATACTCGATGCTATCGACGAGGGTAAGCCCTATTACGGCACCGAAAAGCTGCAAATGGAAATCGGCGTTCACGTTCTTCCCACCTTCCCGAAGGACACCACCGACCGCAACCGTACAAGCCCGTTTGCGTTTACCGGTAACAAGTTTGAATTCCGTATGCCCGGGTCGGCAATGTCGGGTGCAGAGCCGAACGTGGTTATAAATACAATAGTTGCAGAAAGCTTGATGCAGTTTGCCGACGAGCTTGAACGTGCGGAGGATTTCAAAACCGCACTTAACAAGCTTATTCGCCGTACTATCAAAGAACACAAGCGCATTATATTTAACGGCGACGGTTATTCGAACGAATGGAAGACCGAAGCGGCACGCCGCGGACTTTTGAATCTTCCCACCACCGCCGATGCTTTGCCTCATTTCGTAAACGAGGAAAATATTGCACTTTTCACACGTCACCGCGTTTACACCGAAAAGGAATTGCGCTCGCGCCACGATATTCTTCTTGAATCTTATTGCAAGATTATCGCTATCGAAGCGCTTACAATGTGCGATATGGCAGGCAGAGATATTATCCCTGCGGTCGGCTCTTATATTCTCAAGCTCGCCAAAACGGTTAACGAGCTAAAGAGCGCGGGTGCTCCCGTTCCGCACCACACGACTCACACCTTAAAGCGCCTTGTCGAGCTTTCGGATGAAATGTCGGCATCGCTTACGCGCCTCCGCGCCAATGCCGAGCATGCGCAACGCAACCTCAGCAGTGAAAAATGCGGATTCTTCTGCCGTGACGAGGTGCTTCCTCTTATGGACGAGCTCCGCCGTGCCGCCGATGAAGCCGAAACCCTCACCGAACGCTCCTATTGGCCGTTCCCAACCTACGGCGATTTGCTTTATTACATTTAATAAAATACAGCCGAGAGTAGCCGTTTCGCCGCTCTCGGTATTTTTTGTGGGCAAAGCGAAAAAATATGTTATTATATTTTCAGAAAAAACGTTAACCAAATCATTTTTCTTTCACTATAAGGGCAGAAGCTTCTAAAAACACACAAGGAGGTGAGCAGATGAACAGAAAAGAACTTCACGATAAGATTGCAGAGGTATCGAAAACGATTTTTTCGTACTGTATGGCGAAAACACCCACACGGGAAGAAGCCGAGGATTTATCGCAGGATATTTTGTGCGAGCTGTTGAAATCGGCGGAAAACATCCGTGATGACAGGGCGTTTTACTCTTTTATGTGGGGCGTTGCAGGAAACGTCTATAAGCAATGGTACAGGAAGAAACTAAAAAATACTGCAAGCGAATTGACAACCGAAATTCCAACGGAAGATGCTTTCATTGAAGACGAAAACAATGATATATATCTTTTGCGTCGCGAATTGACTTTGCTGTCGGAAAAATACCGTAAAGCAACGATTATGTACTATGTCGACGGACGTTCTTGCTCGGAAATTTCATCTGCGCTCTCCGTTACGGAAAATACGGTGAAATATCTGCTTTTTAAATCGAGAAAAATATTGAAAGAAGGAATGAATATGGAAAGAAATCTTGGCGAATTAAGCTATAATCCGAAAACATTAATCCCGATGTATAGCGGTCATGGTCCTAACCAATTTTGGGATTTTATGCAGAGTAAAATAAGACAGAATATCGTTAGCGCTTGCTATAACGATGCGCTTACAGTTCAGCAAATCAGCCTTGAAACAGGTATCCCGCTTCCGTATCTTGACGATGAAATTAAAGAACTTGAAGACAAACAAATCATAATTAGAGAAGGAAAACACTACAAATCAAATGTGATTGTTATTACGTCCGAGTGTGCCGACGAAATTGAACGTGCTGTTGCAAAAAATCATGAACAGATTGCTGATAAAATGACGACTTTTATTAGCGACAAGTTAAATGAATATAAAAATCTTAACTTTGTAGGTCACGATTTTTCGGATAACACATTGCGATGGCAGCTTGCTACCATTCTTTTTAGAATGATCTGCGGGGTGGATTGCAGTGATACCATAGATGCACCTAAAACAGGATGGGGCGAATCTGCTTATCTTTGGTGTGTGGAGAAGTTAAACGAGAAACATATTTTCTCTTATTGCGGTGTGGATGATAAACACGGAAACAGTTTATACTTTTTTGACTATTGGAAAGACCGCAAGGGAAAGGGCGATCATCATGATTTTTATGGGAACGATCGTTATATTAATATTTTCTGTGATATTTGCCGCGGTGAAAAAATAACTTTCAGTGAATATGATCTTGAAGCTGTTGCGGAAATGATAAAAAAGGGATATGTTATTAAGGAGAACGAAACGTATCGTGCGGCAGTTCCGATATATACCGCAGAGCAGTATGGGATTATTGTCGATATGGTGTCGGAATTTGTATCGACCGAACTGAAATCAATCATTAACGAATTAGATAAAACGGCTATAAGGATTTTAAGCGAACACACTCCTAAACATTTGCAAGAACAGGTAGAGGGCGTTGCGTCTATGGATAAATTCTTGAACGCAGTTTGCATCCCTGCAACCATTCTTATCGAAAGACAATTTTTGAGCACCGCATGGCATCCTCTTGAAATGCCTGCCACATACGTTGTTTTGAAGTAATGATAGATGAACAACACCGCCGAGAATTCCTCGGCGGTTTCTTATACAAAAAAGAACGGACAGCGAAAGCCGTCCGTTTGTCGTTATGGATATTTACGGGTTCAAATAATGAAACGCTTTTATTTTGTTACGTCTACACTCTTTGCAAATTCAAGAATTTGGATTTTGAAGCCTTCGTATTCCGAGAGGGGAGTTGCGAATTGGACCGTCCAGAATGCATCGTCGCCCTTATACATCGCGGTGAGATATTTATACGAAGTGCCTTCCTTGTTGAAAAAGCTGTATTCAAAATAGGTAACGCCCTCTTTTTCGGTAACGTCGGAGGGTGCGATATTATCTTTGGTGCAGTTGAGCTTCATAAGGTCGGCGTATTGAGAAAGGGTGTAATCCCCAAAGCCCTCGAGTGCCGAGAACGGCTCCTTAATAACGGTGACTAAAATATTTTTCGAATCGTAGCTTACGAAATAGTTTTCGTATTCCTTTTCAAGAAACTCCGAGGTAAGATTTATCGAAAATCCGTCTTTTTCAAAGAGCTCGTCGGTAACGTTGTTGCAAGCTGCAAGGGAAATGAGTATTAGCGCGCACATCAAAAGCGATATGATCTTCTTCATAAAATACACCCTTTTTGTTTTTTTATATTATAACAATTTTTGTGTTGAGTGTCAAGATGAAGTAAGAGGGAAGTGGCGAAAAGAAAAAGCACTTTCGAAAGCTGGAATATAATTCGGAGATACATTTGCACGAAGTGCAACATCGTTGATGCGTAGCATCACATCGTTTTTGACGAAGTCAAAACATCGGTTGTGCGTAGCACAACATCGTTTTGTGTCCGCAAGCTGAATGATGTTTTCGCTTTGCGAAAAATGATGTTGACCCTATGGTCAAACGATGTTGTGTCCTTACGGACACAAACACAAAAAAGAAAGACACAATGAAAATTGTGTCTTTCTTTTTTGGGGTATTTTGAACTTAATGATACGACTTAAATGTGCCTGAAAACTGAAGATTTTATTTAAAACTAACTATATTTATTCAATAAATCGACATATTTACCTTTGTAATAAAAAGAATTACCATTTTTGTTTTCTCCCAACTCGACTAATCCCAAATATTCTAAAACGCTTTGCGATTTAATATTCTTTTTATTTGCATACGCTTCCACATTTTCGATATCGTTAGGAAGCTGTTTTAACAACCATTTATAAAATTCAGAAAACAATCCTGTTCCTTGAAATGCTTTTTCAATTTGTATTTCTTCCATCATTAGCGATTTTTTTGCAACAGTAACATAATACTGAAAATATCCCGCGAGTCTATCATCAACATACATCAAAACAATTTGACGTTGTTCTTTTTTTATAGCTGGAATTAAATACGAACTCCACATTTTAAAATCATCTTCATAAGAATTGTTCGTTGGTGCAATTAGACTCATATTAGAATGTAAAATTCGAAATAAATCGGGAAGCAACCGTTCTATTTGCAATTTATCTGCAAATTTGAACTCAAACATTATTTGTTGTTCTCCTTTGCGGTATTTATAGAAGCAATCAAAATTCGCTTAATTTCCAAACAATCGTCAAGCAATGAACTGCTCATTTTATCATCGATATATTCGGACATATTAAGCAATTTTATCCAATATTCAGTTTCGGCAGTTTCTTTTAACGCAATATGCATTTTAGAGATAAAATCAGCAGGACTTTGTCCGTAATTTGCTTCATTAATGTTTGCGCCGATGCTTGTTCCGCTGCGAATAATCTGTTTTGCAATCGTTTGTCCTTTCTTGTTCTTAATTAGAAAATCGTGCAATTTAACTATTCGTGCTGCAAAGACAATTGATTTATCTATTAAAATATTTTCTTTCACTTGAACACATCCTTTATAATATTATAGCACAAACTAAAAAATAAGTCAAAATTATTCAGTATTCATCAGCGAACAAAGTGAGCGACTTCACTATTCATTATTCATTCGAAAATCCGTTCTTTTATAATGAATAATGAATGATGAAAAATGAATGGTGAATAATACAAAAAAATCCGTCCCCTTACGAGAACGGATTTTCGTTTGGGGTGGCTGACCGGGTTCGAACCGGCGACCCCCAGGGCCACAACCTGGTACTCTAACCAGCTGAGCTACAGCCACCATATGGCGTGCCTTGAGGGACTCGAACCCCCGACCTACTGCTTAGAAGGCAGTTGCTCTATCCGGCTGAGCTAAAGGCACATTTAATTAACCGAGCCGAGGGGTTTCCTCTCTCTGTGTGATCGTAAAATGGAGCGGGTGACGGGAATCGGACCCGCGCGACCAGCTTGGAAGGCTGGGATTCTACCATTGAACTACACCCGCGTGATTATTTAAGGCGACGGCGATCATCCGCCGCCTTAAACTATTACTTAGGCAATACCGTTGAGGAGTTTGGTGTACTGGCTCTTCTTACGAGCGGCATTGTTCTTGTGGATAATGCCCTTAGAAACAGCTCTGTCAACCATGCCGACAGCTTCAAGATAAGTCTTTTCAGCAAGTTCTTTGTTGCCTTCGGCAATTGCTGCCTTGTACTTCTTAACAGAAGTCTTCATTGCGGACTTGAACATCTTGTTCTGAAGCGTCTTTGTTTCGGTAACCTTAACACGCTTTTTTGCAGATTTAATGTTAGGCATGTACTCTCTATACCTCCATTCGAATTTTGGAACCATTCAACTATACCATAAAAATTTCGGTTTTGCAATAGGTTATGCAAAAAAAGTTATAAAAATTTTCTTTTAGGGGAAAATCTATAAAAAAGTTGTTGTTTGGGAGTATTTTATGTTCGAAAAGCGTACAGATCTCGCCCTTGAGGTGCATGAATTGCACGGAAAAGACTCGGGCATAAGTGTAAATGAAAAAATCGTCGGAGAAATTACCGTAACCTATGCCGATATAAAGGACAAAGAAGGAGCACGTCTTTCGGGTAAGCCCGAAGGGCGATATATTACCTTCGACGTCGGTGAGCTTCACAAAAAGGGGAGCGATAAGCTTGTTGCCGCCGCAACGCTGATAGCCAACGAAATGAAGGGTTTGTTTCCCGAAAACTGCAAAAGCTTTCTTGTCGTCGGATTGGGGAACGAATCGATAACGCCCGATTCGGTCGGTCCGAATGCTGTGAAAAGATTGCTTGTCACACGCCACATCGAATTTATCGATCAAACGCTTTATAACGACGTGGGCTTTGGCAACCTCGCCGCAATAAGCCCCGGCGTTTTGGGACAGACGGGAATTGAAAGCAGAGATATTATATCGGGTGTTGTGCAAAAAGTCAAGCCCGATTGCGTAATTATTATAGATTCTCTTGCTTCGCGCCGTCTTGCTCGTCTTGCAACCACCGTTCAACTTTCAAACACGGGTATTTCTCCCGGCTCGGGCGTTGCAAACCACCGCGCCGAATTAAGCAAGGATACGCTTGGCGTTGACGTGATCTCGATCGGCATACCGACCGTTGTTGATGCGGCGACGCTTACTTACGATCTGCTTGAGGAGACAATCGGGGAGGAAAACGAAGCGTTTAACCAAATTATCGAAAAGGTGTTTTCAACCGACCGAAAAGGAATGTTTGTAACCCCGAAGGACAACGACGTTATCGCGGCAAGCTCGGCAAAGCTTATTGCAACGGCGATAAATATGGCGGTTCATAATATGTCCGATTCGGAAATTAACGATTTTTTGTCATAAAGCTTGTCCTTCGTGAATATAATTACACGAGGAAGTGGTAAAATGAAAAGAAGATTGACGCTTAGCCAAAGACAGGCATTAATGAAATGGGGCTGCCTGATTTTGTCGGTATTAATGCTCTGCGGTGTATTTACGGCGATACCCTATATTGTCAACGCCTTGCCGAAAATGGACGGCGAAACGGTGCGCGATATATTAAACGGCAACGAGGCGATGGGCGGAGCCATTCCGCAATATCCGCTCGGCGGAGGTAGCTTTGAAGCATCAGCCGAGGAATCGGTTGGCGATGAAAACAACGGGGAATTTGAACCGGAAGAGCCGATTCCCGTGCCTGAGCAGGGTGAATACGACCTGTCAGTAACCCCGAACAACCTTGCCTGGTACGATGCTACCGAGATGCCGATGCTTAATATAATCAACCGCACCAAGTTTTCGGTCGACCTTAATTCTTTTTTGCAAAAGCCGTTTCCGATAAGCACCGAGATAGACGATTCTCCTCTTGTGCTTATCGTACATACCCACGGAAGCGAAAGCTATCTTGAAAGCGGATACGAGTTTTATTCGCCCGACGAGACCTTTCGCTCGCACGATGCCGAAAAAACAGTGGTTCACATCGGCGAGGTGCTGTGCGAAAAGCTGAATGCGTTGGGGATAGGAACGGTTCACGATAAGACAATGTACGACCTTACCGATTTTAATAAATCCTATAATTACTCGCGTGAGGGGATAAAAACCGCGCTTGCGAGATATCCGACCGTAAAATTTGTTATCGACCTTCACCGCGATTCGGTTTTCGATTCAAACGGCAACAACATAAAGCCGTTGACGGTATTGAATGGCAAAAAATGTGCTCAGCTTATGCTTGTTATCGGCACCGACGAGGGCGGCTCGGCACATCCCGATTGGCGTGATAATTTAACGTTTGCGACGCATCTCCAGCAAAAAATGAACGATTATTATCCCACCCTTGCAAGACCTATCAATCTGCGCTCTGCCGCTTTCAACCAAGCGCTTACAAAGGGCAGTATTCTTTTGGAGGTCGGCTCCTGCGGTAATACTGTTGAAGAGGCGGAAAATGCTATTTTGCTTTTTGCTCAGGCGTATGCAAGCATGCTGAAGGAAAATTTAAAATAACAAAACAACAAAAAAGGACTTGCGTAAGTCCTTTTTCGTTTATTTCGTATTTGTTTCATGTCTGACGAGAATCGTATCTTTGCCGATGCGCTCGATGTCACGCCAAGGGATGACCGTTCGGTTTTTGGTCGAAAGCGAGGCGAGAAGCCCGTTGCCGGGGATGACCAGTGCGGTTATTTCGCCCGTGCAGGTGTTTACTTCAAGGTCACCGATGCAACCGAGCAAGCTCCCGTCGCAAAGATTGATGACCTCCTTGTTTTTCAACTCCGAAAAGCAGGAAATGACGGGAATCAAAGCAGTATGCATATCAAGCCGCCGCTGCCTTCGTTGATAATGCGCTGAATCGTACCCGCAATCTTTGCGCGTGCATCGTCGGGCATATGCGCAAGCTTGCTGTTAAGTCCTTCGCTTACAAGCTCGTGAAGCGTTTTTCCGAACATATTCGATTCCCAAATGCTTTTCGGGTCTTCTTCAAACTCCTTCAAAAGGAAGCTTACAAGCTCCTCCGATTGGCTTTCGGTTCCGACAATCGGGTTTACCTCGGTTTCGATATCCGCCTTCATCATGTGAATCGAGGGTGCGCTTGCCTTCAATTTCACACCGTAGCCGCCCGGTTGCTTTACAATCTCGGGCTCTTCAAGTGTAAGGTCATCGATCGAGGGCATAACGATTCCGTAGCCGTCGTTCATCGCATCGTCAATTGCGCTTGCGACCTTGTCGTATTTCTTTTTTACGTCTGCAAGCTCGGTCATAATGGTAAGCAATGAGCGTTCGTTTTCAATCTCGAAGCCGCTTTTTTCGCCGAGGATGCCGTAAAAGATCTTGTCGGGAATACGAACCTCTATTTTTGCACTACCGCTTCCAAGGTCAAGACGGTCGAGCTTTGCCGTCATATCGCCGTTTTCGGCAAAAGCTTCTGCCGCATCGCGGATTTCACCGACGCGCCTTAAATTATTGACGGTTTCGGTTACCGATGCGAACAAATTCGCTCTCAGCTCATCGTTTTCGTCAAGCACGTCGATCCAGCTCGGGAGCGAAAAAGCCACCTCGCGCACGGGAAATTCGTAAAGCAAGCCGCGCAGGATGTCCTTGATGTCGGAATCGTCCATATTAAGGCAGTTTATCGGAAGCACGGGGACGTCGTATTCCTCCTCGAGCTTATTTGCCAGCGCTGCCGATGCAGGCGAATTCGGGTGTATACAGTTCAAAACCACCACAAACGGCTTGTGTAACGCCTTTAATTCCGAAATAACACGGGCTTCGGCTTCCTCGTATGCTTCTCTCGGCAGTTCACCGACCGTGCCGTCGGTCGTCACCACGATGCCGATGGTCGAATGCTCCTCGATTACCTTGCGTGTGCCCGTTTCTGCGGCGGTCTCGAAGGGAAGCGGTGCTTCCGACCAGGGTGTCATAACCATTCTCGGCTGACCGTCTTCGATAAGCCCCATTGCACCCGGTACGATATATCCGACGCAGTCGATAAGCTTAACACGGCATTCGGTTTCCTCGTCAAGCGGAATGCTGACCGCCGATTCGGGGATGAACTTCGGCTCGGTAGTCATAACGGTCTTGCCCGAAGCCGATTGCGGCATTTCGTCCTTTGCTCTTTCGCGTGCAGAATCGGTTTCGATGTTCGGCAGAATAAGGTTTTCGGTAAATCTTTTGATAAGCGTCGACTTTCCCGTTCTTACGGGTCCGACGACGCCGATGTAAATGTCACCGCCCGTGCGGTTCGCTATGTCACTGTATATTCCCATATCGGTCATACGTGTGTCCTCCTTGCGGTTTTTGTTACAAGTGTATTCACAAGGTTTTTTGTATAGAACCGATTGACATTGAATGTTTTTTGTGCTATCCTAATTTTTAGTAAAAAACTCTTGTTTTGCGGAGGCGAATGCAATGAAAGAAATTAAGAGAATCGGCGTGCTTACCAGTGGCGGAGACGCTCCCGGTATGAATGCCGCTGTTCGTGCGGTAACCCGTCTTGCTTTGTATAAGGGCATTGAGGTTATGGGTATCTATAACGGATATCAGGGACTTATTGAGGATAATATCAAGCCTCTTCGCGAGCGCGACGTTTCTTTTATCATAAACCGCGGCGGCACGATGCTTTATTCTGCAAGAAGTGACGATTTCCGCACGAAAGAGGGCAGAGCAAAAGCGGTTGCAAACTGCGAAAAGCACGGCATTGACGGTATCGTTACCATCGGCGGCGACGGCACGTTCCGTGGCGCTGTTGCGCTTACCAATGACGGCGTACCCTGCATCGGCATTCCTGCTACCATCGATAACGATATCGCATCGACCGAAGCTACTATCGGCTTTGATACTGCGATGAACACGGTCGTAGACCTTGTTGACAAGCTTCGAGATACAAGCGAAAGCCATTCGCGCTGTACCGTAGTTGAGGTTATGGGCAGAGAAGCGGGCGATATTGCACTTCAGACCTCTATCGCACTCGGTGCGGTTACTGCGGTTATTCGTGAAATTCCCACCGATTTTGACCACGTTATCGAAAAAATGGTTGAAGCACGTAAGGGCGGCAAGCGTAACTTTATTATCATCACCTGCGAGGGCATGGGCAAGGATTACGGCGAGGAATTAAGCGCTATGATCGAGGCAAGAAGCGGTATCGAAAGCCGTTTTGCACGTCTTGCTCACATTCA
>JAZOTA010000034.1:0-8384 GCA_045657425.1 Eubacteriales bacterium | reverse complement strand
CAATGACGAAAACCCTGAAGGCACTACCGTTAACCCCCTCAACGACGGCGTTATCATCGCTTCCACCTTCACCGAAAAGACCACCGCAAGCTCGGCTGTTAAGGAAGATGACCAGATTATCTTTGAATTCACCTTCAAGGTGCTTGACGGCGCGAAGGGCGACCTTGGCTTCGTAATTCCTCACGCAGAAACCGAAGCTGCTCATAACACCAAGACCGGTGTTGAACAGTACTCCGCAAGCGGCAGCTATGCAATAACTGCTGAAGCTACCGGCGATTCCGAAACCTCCGAGCCCGAAACTTCTGAGCCCGAAACTTCTGAGCCCGAAACTTCTGAGCCCGAAACTTCCGAGCCCGAAACTTCTAAGCCCGAAACTTCTGAGCCCGACACTTCTGAGCCCGAAACTTCCGAGCCCGAAACTTCCGAGCCTGAAACTTCTGAGCCCGCAACCTCCGAGCCCGAAACTTCCGAGCCCGCAACCTCTGAGCCCGCAACTTCCGAAGCTGAATCTTCTGAAGCTGAATCTTCCGATTCCGAAGTCACCGATCCCGGCGATGCTTCCAGCATGATCATCTTCGTAATCATCGCTCTCGTTGCAATCGCAGGTTCTGCAATCGTTGTTAAGAATCGCAAATAATTAAGTTAAATAAGCGTTAAGCTTTTAAGAAGACGGCAATTAAGCCGTCTTCTTTTTTATTCAAGCTTTGACAAATTTAATGATGAATTGACTTTTGCGCATAAATATGATATAAAATTTATATGGTGATGTATATTGCCAAACTGAAATTTACAAAGGAAACACGAAAATGAAAAAATTGCTTTCAGTTTTTCTTATTGCTGTTCTTTTTGCGGCAAGCTTTACAGTCTCTGTTGGTGCAATGCACCGGACCGAGGACATTATTACCTTAACGGTTGAAAACGATTCTGACAAGCCCGACGTTTCGGAAGACGATTCTGCAAACGTTCAACCCTCCGATGCCACGGAAGAACAAAACAACGACGCTAATAACGAAAATAACCAAGCGAAACCCATCGAAGGCACAGCGTTTGAAAAGGTGTTCCAGGTGTTTTTTATTGTTATTATGTCGATTGGCGTGCTTGGACTTCCTTTGTATTTTTGGCTTAATTCCAAAAGGAAAAACGCGCTTCGGGAATACGATGAAAACAAGGATCAGGACGGCGAAAACGACGATAAGCAGTAAAGATTTTTAAAGCGAATGTTTTGCGGACAGTAGTGTTTTACAAAACATCCTGTTTTTAAAGATGTTATCAAGTTTTGCGTAAAGTTTTAATATAACAAAAGAAGACGGCGAAAGCGAGACTTACTTATGATAAGTCCGGCAGCGCCGCCTTTTTTAGTTGACAAAGAATATAAAATAAATTATAATAGAATCAAAGAATGAAAGAAGGAGATAACTATGAAAAAATTAGCGATTTTACTTTGTTTCATAATGGTTGTCGGCGTTTTTGCGGTTCCGGTAAGTGCCGCGGCTTCATTGAAAGATCCGACCGACGTACCTAAAGTGTTTATCACCACCTCCAAATCGATTCCCTTGGATTATATTGATTGCACGGTTGAAATAATCGATGAGAAGGGCGGATCGCACGAAGTTATTTCAGATGACGAATCGAAGATAAAAATTCGCGGTAATTCGACTTCATCGGGCGAGAAAAAGCCCTTTAATATTAAGTTTTCGAGCAAGACCGACGTGCTTGGTATGGGCAAAAATAAGAAATGGTGTCTTCTTGCAAACTGCTATGAAAGAACGCTTATAAGAAACCAAACCGTTTTTGATTTTGCCGACAGTATCGGGCTGGATTACACACCCTCTTACCGCGTTGTAGACGTTTATCACAACAACCGTTTGCTCGGCAGCTATCTTCTTACCGACGCTGTTGAAGCACCCGAAACGAGAGTTGATATTGATAACGATGCAAACGAATTTATTCTCGAGCGCGATGCAAGAACCGATGAGGGCACTGTTTATTTCACCACCGATCTTTATGGACTCCGTCTTGGCATCAACGAGCCCGAAGAGCCGACCGACAAACAGTATAATTGGCTTATGGATTTCCTTTCCGATGCCGAAGCCGCGCTTGCATCGAAGAATTACGACAACGTTAAGAAGTATTTCGATATCGAGTCGATGATCGATTTTTATATCGTTCTCGAGCTCTTTAAAAACGTTGACGTTGACACGGGAAGCACACGTTTTTATATCAAGGGCGACAAGATCTACGGCGGACCTTGCTGGGACTTCGACCTTTCGTCGGGCAACTGTTCTTCCTCGTATTATACGACTTATAACAACGTGAACGGCTCGGGTAACAGCTGGGAGGGCTTGTGGTGTAACAAGCTTTGGTTCAAGCCCTTGCTCAAGTATACCGAGTTTCAGGATGCATTGAAGAAAAGATATCTTGAGCTTCAGGACGATATCGTAAACCTTTTCGCAGATAACCGTCTTGGCAGAAACTATATCGACACAACGGTTGAAAAATACAACGGCACTATCACCCGTAATTATACCCAGGCGGGTTGGATAGTCGGCAAGGTTTACAGTGAGCTTGAGCGTATACCCGACAAAACCTATGAAGCAAACGTTGAATTTTTCCGTAATTGGCTTAATAAACGCAATGCTTGGCTTCTTAAACAATGGGGTATCGAAACCTTGATTAACGTTGGATCGTCTTCGGGAATCAAGCAGGACGGATTTTTCCTTAAGGGCATTTCCGAAAAAACAACCGTTAACGAGTTTTTGAAGAGCTTTAAATCAGGCGCGAAGGTTATCGGCGATAAGGGCGCGCTTTCGGGCGGTGAATATGTATCGACCGGAAGCTCGGTGACACTCGGCGGCGCATCTTATACGGTGCTTATTAGCGGTGACGCTGCGGCAAACGGCATTGTCGATAAATACGATTATATTGTAATTAAGCGTGTGTGCCTTGATACTTATGAGCCCGAATACGTTGAATCGAAGGTTATCGATGTTGACAGCGACGGCTCTGTAAACAAATTTGATTATTTACTTGTTAAACGCCACGTGCTTGGAAGCTATAACATTTTCAGTAAATAAATATGACAAACAGGTTTAAGTTAATTTCAATTTTACTTGCGCTTTTGCTGTTATGCTCTTGCGGTATAGCAGAAATGCCAAACGATGCTTTGTCAAAGCAGGATGATGCTTCGGAAACGGTGGGCGCCGAAGCAAGTAAGACCGAAAGCGCTTCTCTCTCGGTAGAGGGTGCGCTTAAGGTTCATTTCCTTGACGTCGGTCAGGGTGATTCGATTTTTGTTGAATTGCCAAACGGCGAATGTATGCTTATCGATGCAAGCGAGCGCGAATTTGCAAATCGTATAATTTCGTTTATAGATTGCTTGGGCTATAAAAAAATCGACCACTTGATTGCGACTCATCCGCACGCCGACCATATCGGCGGTATGCAAACCGTTATATCGCATTTTGAAGTCGGCGAGGTTTATATGCCCGAAGCGGTTACCGATACAAAGACCTTTATCAATCTGCTTGAAGCGTTTGATGAAAAGGGGTTAAGCATCACCGTCGCAAAGGCAGGGCTTGAGGTTGATTTTGGCGGTGCAAAGGGTAAATTTGTTGCTCCAAGCGTTATTGTCGACGATATGAATAACTGCTCGGCGGTGTTGCATTTAAGCTTCGGTAACCGTGCGTTTCTTCTTACCGGAGATGCCGAAATCGACGAGGAGGGCACGATTGAAAGCAATATCAAGTGCGACGTACTCAAGGCAGGTCACCACGGAAGCTCGACTTCGTCGGGTGAATATCTGCTCGGCAAGGCAAAGCCCGAAATCGTTGTTATCTCGTGCGGTGAGGGTAATTCCTACGGTCACCCTCACAAGGAAGCGCTTGACCGATTCGGTAACGCAGGTATCAAGAGCATCTATCGTACCGATATTTCGGGTACAATAAGCATTACCACAAACGGAACCGACCTTGAAATCAAAGAGCACGTAGCCGTTTTGGGTCAGTGGGTGCTTAATATCAGCAGTAAAAAGGTGCATTCGTCCGAATGTGGCGGTGCTACCGATATGAAGGAAACAAACAAAGCCTATTCGGTAAGAAGCCTTTCCGAATTGCAGGCGCTCGGTTATGCGCTTTGCAGTACCTGCAAGCCGAAGGAATAGGGGCGAAGTATGAAAATAATTATCGATAGAATCGAAGGCGATATTGCCGTTTGCGAAATTGACGGTAAGAAATTTGTAAATTTACCTGCTTCGCTTTTTGAAAACGCAAAAGAACGCGATGTTTACACCCTTACAAAGGACGATTCCGCAAAGGAAGAATCGCTTAACAAGGCGCAGTCGCTTTTCGACAAGCTTAAAAAGAATTAATTTGTTGAGGATTTTATGAGAGAGAAACTTTTAAAAAAGTTTCTCTCTCAAACTCTCTCTTCAAAATTTTTAAATATTAAAATAATAAAAAGGAGGGTGTGTGCCTTCCTTTTATTTGTTGGGAATAATGCAATTGTCTGCGTTTAAAAGTGCTTCTGCAGTTAGCTTTGTGCCTAACGAAAAGCCGTCGGCGAATGCTTGCTTGGTTGCCAGCGTAATGTAATCATTAACAAGCGATTGGAGCTTTTCCGCTTCGGCTTCTCCTATGTCTGTGGCAAGCGATTCTATTCTTTTAATCGCTTTAGCCTCGCTGATTTTAAGATCGTTATTGTTTTTTCCAAAAAATTCGATAGGATCTATTTGACCGTTCCATATTTCTTCTATAATTTTCGGCATATAATCACATCCTTAAAGATTTTACAACTAATTATAACACCATACGGTGCGATTTGTCAACACCGTACGGTATTTTTTTATATAATGAGTTATCAAATGATTGGGTGAATTATTATGAATGTTTATCCGCGAATCAAGGATTTAAGAGAAGATAACGACAAAACTCAAAAACAGATTGCCGAAATGCTTAATATGCAGATAACGGTCTATCGCAGATATGAGAGTGGCGAGCGTGAAATACCTTTATGGGCTGCTATAAAGCTTGCTGATTATTATCACGTTTCGCTTGATTATCTTGTAGGGAAAACAACCGAATAAACTAAAATGAGAGAGAAGCTTTTAAAAAAGTTTCTCTCTCAAACTCTCTCTTCAAAATTTTTAAATATTATAATATATATTATTATGAAAATTTTTGGGGAGAGAGCACGAGAGAGGGGCTTTTTGTAAAAAGCCCCTCTCTCGTTATATTCTCATTAAATTAATCACTCGAACTGAACAGCCGCGTCCTTTAAAAGCTCGATAATGGGGAGCTTTTGCGGACAGATGTCCTCGCACTGACCGCACGAGATGCAGTCGCTTGCCTTACCGCGTGTGCCGCCTGTTTGGAAATCGTACCACCATTTACCGCCATAGGTAGAATAGCGGCGCGAGTTGTTCACGATGTTGAATATCGAGGGAATCGGAATTTTGCTCGGACAGCCCTCGGTACAATAGGAACAGCCGGTGCATTGAATTGTATCATAGCTTTCGATAATCTTTACAACCTCGTCGATTGCCTTGAATTCGGCATCGCTTAAGGGCTTGAAATCGGTCATAAACGAAAGGTTATCTTCCATTTGCTCGATATTGCTCATACCCGAAAGCACCATAAACACGCCCTCGAAGCTTGCGGCATAGCGGATAGCAAAGCTTGCGTTACTGCCGCCGAAGGGAGAAAGAATCGCGCTTGCTTCATCGGGAATACCTGCAAGACTGCCGCCCTTGACGGGTTCCATAATTATTATCGGCTTGTTGTGCTTGCGGCAGACCTCATAGCAAAGCTTGCCTTGGACACCGTTGTCGTTATAGTCGATATAGTTAAATTGGATCTGAACGACTTCGATTTCGGGGTATTCGGTAAGGATTTGGTCAAGCACATCGGCGCTGTCGTGGAAGGAAAGACCGACGTGCTTGATCTTGCCCTCTGCCTTAAGCTCAAACGCGGTTTCATAAGCCTTGCATTCCTTGAATTTTTGGAAGCTTCTTGCGTTTTGCGAGTGCATAAGATAAAAATCGAAATAGTCAACACCGCAGGCTTCAAGCTGTGCTTGGAAAAGAGGACGAATTTCCTCGTTCGTTTTGAAATAAGGACTCGAAAGCTTATCGGTCAATATGTATTTGTCACGCGGATAACGTGACGTAAGCGCCTCACGAAGCGCAGGCTCGCTTTTTTTGTTAAGGTAGCCGTGTGCTGTATCGAAATAATTAAAGCCTGCAGATATGAATTTATCGACCATCAGGCATAGCTGCTCAATATCGACAGAATCATTTTTCATGGGGAAACGCATACAACCAAAGCCGAAATTCTTTTTAACTTCCGCAAAAGCACTCATATTTAAAGGCCTCCGTGTTTTATGTTTTTTGTTATTTTACACGTTTTTTGTATGTTTGTCAATCGTTTTACAAGCCTTGTATTTCGATTCGTCCGTACTGCGATATGTACTTTTGGGCCTTGCGGCTTTTGATGATATATCCGTAATCGATATTACCGTTTTTGTCGATATGCCAAAGCCTGAAATATTTGCGGAAAATCCTGCCGGAATTGATTCTCACTATTGAATAACTGCGCTTGAAGTTCCTTATCTCAACATCGATTTTGTCGATATCCTTCCAAAGCCATTTTTTCGTTTTCGAGTCGAATGCAAAGCGAATTTCGACCGATTTGTTATCGAAGCGGTAGCAATAGGGAATGCTTCGCAGGATAAAGAACAACACAAAGGCAACGATACCGAAAAACGGAACAAAAATAAGTATTTTATTCGTGCTTGAAGTTGTTTTTATTATAACGCTGATAAAAGCCGTAAACGTAACGAGCCAGCTGATGACGTTAAATACAAAACTTTTGTTGATAACGCTTTTCATCCTTTGCATCCTTTCAAGGTTGTTTTTATTTAAAAAAATCTCCTTAAGTATTTTTACCCTCTTGCCTTGCCGCCCTTAAACTTGTTAAGAAGCACGTAAGCCGTCATAATGACAGTAATCGTAACTGCGAGGACACCATACATCGCGCCGACGCTTACCTTTTCGTCAAGGAAATAAATATTGCAATCTACAACGTTGCGAAGCTCATCAATTGCACTTTCGGGGATGCCCTTTTCGGCAAGCGCGTCCAAGGCTCCACCCATTGCGTGGTTGCGGAAAAGCGAGGTCGCGTAGGTTCCGGGGAGGAATGAAATAACCGTTTGCAAGCCTTCCGAGAACTGCGAAATCGGCATATAAGCACCGCAAATAAAGCCGTAGCAGGAGCTTACGATACTGCCAACCGCAGAGATTTGACCTTGCGATGAAAGGAAAAAGCCGATAAGCGACGAAAGCGCCGTGCCGAACAATACGGCAAGGAAAATATCAAGGATGAGGAACAAAACGTCGGCAACCGAAAGATACCAGCCGATCGCCGCAACATAGATCAAGCCTGCACAAAGTGCTACGAGATTGATAATAAGCGTTACCAAAAAGGTTGCGGTGTAATAGCTTACGGCAACGTGAGTATGCTTGACGGGAGTAACCGAAATATCGTTGTAAGCGCCGCTTACCTTGTCCTGAACCATAAGCATATTCGAACAGAAAGCAACCGTAATACAGCTTACCGCCAAAAGGGAAGAGATAAGCTGACCGCCGACACAGCCGTCGATGATATTTGATACCTCGTTTTGCATAAATTCGGGTATCGACAAAAGAAAGCTGTCACGGTAGACGTTGCCTAAAAACGTGGTGTAAAGCACCAACAAAATAAGCGGAGTGATAAGCGACGTGAAGAAAAGTCCCTTATCCTTGAAGAAAAGCTTTATATTACGGCGAATGAGTGCTTTGGTAGTTTTCATTTTTCGTCGCCTCCCAATTCTTTACCGGTAACCGAAAGGAACACGTCGTCCATATCTCCCTTTGTTATCTCGTAATCGTTAAAAATTTCTTTATGCTTAATTATCAGCTCGGTCGCAAAAGCTGTGTTTTTCACTGTTACGATAAAAGCATCCTTTTCCTTGCGGTAAGGGCAGTCAAGTGCCTTAACCTCGTCTTCGGTAACGCCATAAAGGGTGATAAAGTCGCCCGTGTAGCGATTCTTAAGCTCGTGGGGAGTGCCCTCGGCAACAATACGGCCCTGATCGATAATAATTACGTTGTCGGCATCCGCCGCCTCCTCCATATAGTGCGTGGTCAGAAGCACCGTCATGCCGCGCTCGCGCCGCTCCTCCTCCACCACGCGGAACAACAGCCGCCGCGTTTGGGGGTCAAGTCCCGTAGTAGGCCCGTCCAGAACGAGAATGCGCGGCTCGTGCAAGAGGGCGCGGGCAATATCGATGCGGCGACGCTGACCGCCCGACAGCTTCCCCACGGGGCGCTTCAGGAGATCGGCAAAATCCAG
>JAZOTA010000033.1:0-4517 GCA_045657425.1 Eubacteriales bacterium | reverse complement strand
GGCAAGGAGGCGCTTCCTCTCATCCGCTACCGCACCCGTGACCTTTGCTCGATAACGCATGAAAAGTGCGCCTGCGGCAGAACTCTCGTGAGAATGAGCAAGCCCGTCGGACGCAGTGACGATATGCTCATCATCCGCGGTGTAAACGTGTTCCCGAGCCAGATCGAGCACGTTCTTCTTCAGGAGGGAATGGAGCCCAACTACCTTATCACCGTTGACAGAATCAACAATCTCGACACGCTGACGGTAGACGTCGAAATGAACCTCGACACCTTTTCCGATACTGTCAAAGCGCTTGAGTATGCAAAGAAAAAGCTTGAAAACGCTATGCAAAGCACGCTTAACGTTCACGCTAATGTCCGCTTTGTGGAATACGGAAGTCTTCCCAGAAGCGAGGGCAAGGCAAAGCGTGTTATAGACAACCGCAAGAAATAAATACGAAAGGACAACAGATATGTATATCAAACAGCTTTCCGTTTTCGTTGAAAATAAAGACGGCAGACTTGCCGAAATTACTACTATAATCGCAAACGCGGGCATCGATATCCGCGCACTTTCTATTGCCGATACGACCGATTTCGGTATTCTTCGCCTCGTTGTGGATAAGCCCTATGAAGCAGAGGAAATTTTGAAGGCGGCAGGACTTACCGTTTCGCTTACCGACGTTATCGCCATCGGTATCCCTGACAGACCGGGCGGATTTGCCGAAACCATCACCGCAGTTGCAAACAAAGCCGTTGCGGTTGAATATATGTATGCCTTCATCTCGCGTGAGCAGGACCGCGCTTATCTCATTATGCGAGTTGCCGACAACGAAACCGCTATTGCCGCACTGAAGGCGCAGGGTTGCGATCTTCTTGATGGAGAGAGTGTTTACCAGTTATAATAAATTTGCTCCCCCGGATTGTTTTTTGGGGGAGCTTGTTTCTATGAGGAAATAAAAATGAAGCACACAGAATGGATGACCGCGCTTTCAACCAATCACACCGATTATGAATTTTTAAAGGAAATAAAGGGCTATTCCATCGACGGAATCGAGCTTTCGGTAAGCGAATGGGACGTGCATAAGATAGATTGGTCGGGACTTAAGGAAAACGCCGAAAAGACAGGAATCACGCTTTGGTCCTATCATCTCCCCTTTGGTGACAGAAGCGATATTTCGTGCATAGACGAGGGCGTGCGCCAAAGCGCTGTCGAATGGCAAAAGGAATTGATTAAAAAAGCAACGGATATCGGCATAAAACGCTTTGTAATACATCCGTCTTACGAGCCGATTGCCGATGACGAGAGGGAAGCGAGGATGAATTTCGCAAAGGAATCACTGCGTATACTTGCTGAATATGCCGACACCTTGGGCGCGGTAATCTGTGTCGAGGACCTTCCGCGAAGCTGTCTTGGACACGACGTTGAGGAAATGCTTTGCCTCGTCGGTGCGGACAGCCGTTTGCGAGTCTGCTTCGACGTAAACCATCTTCTTGCCGTTTACGGCTGTACCCATGCGGACCTTGTTAACGCACTTGGCGACAAAATCGTTACCTGTCACATGAGCGATTACGATTTTGACGACGAAAAGCACTTTTTCTGCGGTAACGGACAAATAAATTGGGATGAGCTTATCGGTCTTCTCGAGGGAATCGGTTATTGCGGACCTTTCCTTTACGAGGGCGGATTTACACCGCACCGAGTTTTTAAGGACGTACCCTTTGGCACTCTCGACCAAGCGCGTGAAAGACAGCTGAATATAAGAAGCTTTAAGGGAAAGCAATAATAACAACCCTTCCGCCGCGGGAACTTAAGCATTCCTAAATATAAACCTACCTGCACAGAACCCTAAAAGCACAAGTCAATAACAGCCTTTCGTCGCGGGAACTTAAGGTTATCTAAATAAAAAACCTCCGTGCGCGGGCTAAAAAACATTGACAAATGGGAAAAAAGTGGTATACTAACAATTGAAGTGCGACGATAGCAGAACAAGTTTGGCTTTTACGTCTTACCAGAGAATTGACGCCGTGGGCTGAAAGCGTCATAAGAAACGGTTTGCCGAATACCGCCTGCTTAGCATTGAAAACGACATAAAAAGTTAAAAGTACGGGTGGAACCGTGCAATACAAACGTATTTGCACCCCGACAGCGTAAAAACTGTCGGGGTATTTTTATTTTTGTAAATAATATCGAAAGGAAATATAAAAATGAAGCTTATCATCAACGGAAACGAATTTAACGTAAACGAAGCAGTTACCGTTTACGATGCCGCAAAGGAAGTAGGTCTTATCAGCCGCGCGGTCATCGCCGCAAAGGTAAACGGAACGGTTTGCGCGCTTAACACCGCAATTAAAGAAGGCGACGAAATCGCGCTTCTCACCTTTGCCGAAGCAGAGGGCAAGCAGGTATTCCGCCACACCGCGGCGCATATTCTCGCACAGGCGGTAAAGCGCCTCTATCCCGAAACCAAGCTTACCATCGGCCCTGCGGTTGAAAACGGTTTTTATTACGATTTCGACAGCGAAATCCCCTTCACTCCCGAGGTTTTGAAGAAGCTTGAGGACGAAATGAAGAAGATCGTCAAGGAAAACCTCCTTATCGAACGCTTCGAGCTTCCCCGCGCGGAGGCGATCGCGCTTATGGAGGAAAAGGCAGAGCCTTATAAGGTTCAGCTTATCAACGAGCTTCCCGAGGACGCTGTTATCTCCTTCTACCGCCAAGGCGAATTTGTCGACCTTTGCGCAGGCCCCCACCTTTTCTCGACCGGCGCAGTAAAGGCAATCAAGCTTATGCAATGCACCGGCGCATATTGGAAGGGCGACCAAAACAACAAACAGCTTCAACGTGTCTACGGTGCGGCGTTCCCCACCAAGGACGAATTGAACGAATATATCACTCAGCTTGAAGAAGCACGCAAGCGCGACCATAACAAGATCGGCCGTGAGCTTGAATATTTCACCACCGTTGACGTTATCGGTCAGGGACTTCCCATCCTTATGCCCAAGGGCTCGCGCGTTATTCAGCTTATGCAGCGCTGGATCGAGGACGAGGAGCAAAAGCGCGGCTATCTTCTTACCAAAACACCGCTTATGGCAAAGCGTGAGCTTTTCAAAATTTCGGGACACTGGGATCACTACCGCGACGGTATGTTCATTATGGGCGATCCCGATGACGAAACCAAGGAATGCTTTGCGCTCCGTCCCATGACCTGCCCGTTCCAATATCAGGTATTCCTCAACAAGCGCCGTTCCTACCGCGACCTTCCCATGCGCCTTGGCGAAACGAGTACCCTCTTCCGTAACGAGGACAGCGGCGAAATGCACGGTCTTATCCGTGTCCGTCAGTTCACCATTTCCGAGGGTCACCTTGTTCTCCGCCCCGACCAGTTAGAGGAAGAATTCAAGGGCTGTGTTGAGCTCGCACGTTACTGTCTTGAAACCTTGGGACTTTGGGAGGACTGCACCTTCCGCTTCTCGCAATGGGATCCCAAGCGCACCGACAAGTACGAGGGCACTCCCGAGCAATGGAACGAAGCTCAGGATATTATGGGCAGATTGCTCGACAAGCTCGGCATAAATTACGAAATCGGTATCGACGAAGCGGCGTTCTACGGACCCAAGCTCGATATTCAGTGCAAGAACGTATTCGGCAAGGAAGATACCATCGTTACCATCCAGATCGATATGCTTCTCGCAAAGAAGTTCGGTATGGAATACGTTGACTCCGAAAACAAGCTCGTCAACCCCTATATCATCCACCGCACAAGCATGGGCTGTTACGAAAGAACGCTCGCACTCTTGCTCGAAAAATATGCAGGCGCACTCCCGATGTGGCTCTCGCCCACTCAGGCAACCGTTATCCCCGTTAATGCCGATATGAATTCTTATGCGGCGGAAATCACGGCGAAAATGGAAGCTTGCGGCATCCGTGTCCGTCTTGACGACCGTAACGAAACAATGGGCAAGCGCATCCGCGAAGCGCAAATCGAAAAGATTCCCTATATGCTCATCGTAGGCGGCAAGGAGCAGGAAACCAATTCGGTATCCGTCCGTACCCGTAAGGGCGAGGACCTCGGCGCAATGCCCGTTGACGAAATGCTTGCGAAATTCACTCTCGAAATCGCAACCAAGGCAAAGTAATCGGGCTTGGGCAACGGTTTACAAGAACCCTTTTTGAAAAAAGTGTTCTTGACTCCCAAAAACTTTCAACACAAAAAGGACTTCAAGGGGTGTTTCCCATAAAGCAGGTTTTACCTACCGAGAGAAAATCAATCTCGTAGGGGCGATTCACGAATCGCCCGCCAAAAATCTTGCAAAAATCAAACCGGCGTATCAACAATCGCCCCCTACAACCAATACAAAAAGGACTTCCGATTCGGAAGTCCTTTTTTAAGTTTGGTGCCTTTTAAGGCGTGGAAATAACCCCCCGGTTCTACCGGGGGAAGATAAAAACTTTAGTATATGTAAAATAAAACCTCCGTGATATAATGTGTAAAGGTTTGGCGACCGCATTACACAAAGAATATACGGAGGTTT
>JAZOTA010000032.1:0-23804 GCA_045657425.1 Eubacteriales bacterium | reverse complement strand
GTCCACCCGTACCCATTCCGAACACGGCAGTTAAGCTCGTCTGTGCTGAAAATACTTGGCTGGAGACGGCCCGGGAAAATAGGTCGATGCTGACACTCACCTAACGAAGTTACCCCGATTAACGGGGTATACTTCGTTAGAATTAAATATGCCTCTTTAGCTCAGTCGGTTAGAGCATCTGACTGTTAATCAGGGGGTCTTAGGTTCAAGTCCTAAAAGAGGCGCCAGAAAAAAGCACTTGCAATTGCAAGTGCTTTTTTCAACGAAATTTGCCCTTCGGGCAAGTGAAATGTTTCTACGAAATGTGAAATACGCCTGCGGCGTGTGAAATGCTCGCTGGCGCGAACGTGGGCAAATTTCATTTCACATTGTGACGAAGGAGTAATATTTCACAATTTTCGCAAGAAAATTATTTCACATTCGACATCGTCGAATATTTCACTAAAAACATAAGTTGCATTTTTTACTACAACACAAAAGTCCTTGTAAATCAAGGACTTTTCGTGTTTTTAGGTGTAAAAACAACCCTCTCTCACCATTGCGCATTTTCTTGAACCTTATCGACTTTAACCTGCGACTTTAACAGAAATTATCGTCATACAACTAATGGTTGAAAATAATTAAAATAGTTGTATGTGGACATGTGTGGAGCGTTTTGATATAATGTTAACAGAACCGGTTCAATATATCAAAATTTGAGGTGCTATATATGAAGAAAAACTTTTCTAACGTATTTAAAGACTTGAGAAAGCAGCGTGAAATGACTCAGGAGCAGATTGCTCAAGTGCTTGGGGTTTCTTGTCAAGCTATTAGCAAATGGGAGACAAATTCATCCTATCCCGATATTTCGCTTTTGCCTATTATCGCGGATTATTTCGGAGTGTCTGTAGATTGTTTGCTTGGTCATGACACGGGAAAGCTACTTGAAGAAATCAATGAGGCTTGTGTCAAAGCAGAGGCAATGATTGCAGAAAAAAGATATATGGAAGCGATTCCTCCTCTGCGTGAAATGCTGATTAAACATCCGGGCAACGAAAAACTTATGTACCAGCTTGCTTGGAATCTTTCTTGGACAATAAAAGACTCAATGGATAATTACAATGAGGCAATATTGCTTTACGAGAAAATTCTCACGATCAGTTCTGATACGGAAATGATTTTGAAGGTAAAAAGAGACTTGATCCATCGATATTATACGATAAACGAAATCGCAAAAGCTCGTGCTATTGTCGAAACGCTTCCGACCTTTGAATTTTGCTGCGAAAAAAATTTTGCGCTGTGTAATCTGTTAGAGGGTAGGGAATTGTCCGAGGAGCTTCAATCAAACATTCAACTTTTTGGTCAAACCTTGCTTGCCTGCTTGGAATATTTCGAAGATGAAAAAATTCTTTCCGATGAAGAAAAGAAACCGTATACAACGGAATTGGCAAAGATAAAGATCGCTTTACTGAAAGACATTCTCGAAGTATAATGATTTAGACTCGTTTGAGAATCATCAAATAAAGGTTCGAAATTGTTGGATGAACTCAAAAAATCCAAGGCAATCGGCTTGGATTTTTTATTTGTGTACGCAGTGCACAACATCATTTGATCAAAGGGCAACATCTTTTTGGCGTAGCGAAAACTTTATTTCTCATTTACTCTGACACAAATAAACGATGCTGCACTTTTTAATGATAGCTTTTCAATTAGGTGTTGATTCGCATTACCGATGGGAGCTTGCGTTCTCGTCATGATATTCACTTGACAAACAATGTATATAGTAGTATACTACGTGTGTTGTCTAACGAACTAACCTTTGCGTTGTCCGCTTCATCGGCAACACTATTTTTATTTGGAGGGAAATATGAGAAAAACATTTTTGATTTTACTTTCGATTGCGTTATTAATAACTTGCTTCTCCGGCTGTAATACTGATGATACGACAAGCGAGGCTGCTTCATCGGAAGCTGATATAACAAGCGAGAACGCTTCATCTGAAGCCGATATCAGTCAGCTTGTCGAAACGCCTTCGGAAGAGTTTGAATACATTGCGGATAATGACGGCAACGTTTGGATTTTTGCATATAAAGGAAGTGAACAAAATATTGTTGTTCCAAAGCAAATCGACGGAAAACCGGTCGTTGCGATGGCGCAACAGCGTGATGCAACGCCTTTTAGCGAAACCGTTGTCACGATAATACTTCCCGAGGGTCTGCAAAAAATCGAGAAAAATGCTTTCGCCGGATGCACCGCGCTTGAATCGATAACTTTACCTGAGTCCTTGACATATATGGGATCCAATGCTTTTGAAGGATGCGTTTCCCTTAAACATATTTCCATTCCGTCTGATTGTTGGGATGAAAGCAGCACGGGCGTGTTCAGTAATTCGGGATTGGAATCGGTGGAGCTTGCCGAGGGTGTTAGTATTATTCCTAAGATGACTTTTTGGAATTCAAAGCTCAAAGAAATCACACTTCCGAGTACGGTTAAGAAAATAGGCAGGCAGGCATTTATAGGCTGTGAAAATTTAGAAACAATAACACTAAATCATGGATTAGAATCGATAGGAAAAGCAGCTTTTTCAGATAGCGCATTAAAAGAGATTAGCATTCCCGAAACAGTAACAGATATCAATGAGTATGCTTTTGACGGAAGCAAAAAGCTTGAGAAAGTAGTTTTTTGCGGTGATGCACCCGAAGGCTTTATAAAAAAAGACGATCCTTTAAACGGCTATGCCCCTTCTACAGGAAATTATATTATTTACTTTAATGAAACAGCCAAGGGATTTGAAACACCGAAATGGTACGGATACACAACGAAGATAATTGGTTCCGATGCAAATGATTTGCCTGTTTTTGATGATTATGAATATCTTGAAACCGAAGATGAAATCGTTATAACACGTTATTTCGGACAAGAAACCGATGTTGTTGTCCCCTCGCAAATTAAAGGAAAGAATATAACGACCGTTGGCGTTTCCGCTTTTAAAAATTGCGAATCCATAAAGACTATCAAGCTTCCCAACACAATTCAAATAATCGAAGACCGTGCTTTTGGTAATTGTACGAATCTTGAAAGAATTGAGTTTTCCGAGAATTTACGTTCAATTGGTATATATGCATTCACGGGATGCAATGCTCTTTCCTCCGTTACTTTGCCGAACAGCTTGGAAACGCTTGGCTACTTATCGTTTAACAATCTTTTAAACCTAAAAGAAGTAACCGTTGGTAGCGGTGTAAAAAATTGGGGTTCTGCATTTTTTGCTTCAAAATTAGAAAAAGTTGTTTTTGCGGAAGGTCTTACTTGCATTGGAGAAGGCGCGTTTGACAGCACTATGATCGAAGAGATCGTCATTCCCCAGAGCGTAATCGAAATCGGCAAAGACGCTTTTGCAGATTCGCGGCTTAAAAAGATTTGTTTTGAAGGCGATGCGCCCACTCTCGATGAGGCAGGAATGGGCAGGAAAAGCGCAATCGTATACTATCACGAAGGCGCAGAAGGATTCACTTCTCCCGAATGGAACGGCTATACAACCGAAATCTGGTAAATTCATATTGTGATAAATCCTTGTTATTTTGTTCTGTATAAGCTTTGTTTCTTATAATAAATTGTTTGTAAAATTAAAACCGACGTTGGTTAAATGCAACGTCGGTTTTGTTATATAAGCCAGACGCTATTGACAATAAGCGCCAAGATGTAATAAAAACTTTCAAAAAACTATTTACAAGCACCGCAGAGAATAGCTATAATATATTATAATTGTTTTACGAAAGGTGTGGTCGGCTTGGCGGATAAGAACTTGCGTTATAAAATTAATGCGGAAATTAATGATTCACCTTCTTTAGCGGTAGGCATAGATATTGGCATAACTACCGTGAGCGCCGCGGTGAGAAAAAATCCGGTCCTTCAAAAGCTGATTGCAGACCGTTTTAATGCCACGGTCTACGTCAACACCGCCAAAGAAGAAGCGGCAACGGGTGCGGCGCTGTTTTCGGCTTTTGCAATCGGAAAAATCGAATACAATAACGGATTTTCCGGATATCTTAATTGTTACCAATGAGGTCAAGCGGATGAATTTAAAAATACAATTCCAAATAAATACTCTTCCTTTGTATTTTGCTTCTCATAAAAATTGGCTTAAAACCGTTGAGATCGAAGCATTTGACGGCATTTTGACTGCTTCGGTACGATACGACTACGACAGAAAAATGCTTGCCTTAAACGGCGATATCAAACTCGGTGACAAGGTTGACATAATGTTGCTCGACCACAGAATCGAGTTGTACATCAACGGTGAGCTTAAAGACGAGGAGTGGCCTGCAGGGAACAGGCTTTTCGATATCGGCGACGGCTTTACGCCCGAAATGAACGTTGACGTTACCGAGTATTGTGAAAAGATTTCCCAAGCTCCTTCTATTATTTCAACCTTTGAAAATGCCGAGGGCTGGGCTCCCGGAAACGGCGTAAACGTCGGCGACTGTATGCCGTACAGACGCGGTGACGAATATCACGTGCTTTATCTTAAAGACAGACACCGCCACTGCAGTAAATGGTACCTCGGTGCGCATCAGTGGGAGCATATATCCACTACCGATTTCAAAACCTGGAATATACACCCTATGGCAGTACCTATTACCGATCCAACCGAGGGCTCGATATGTACGGGCTCTTGGATTGAAAAGGACGGTAAGGAATATCTCTATTACACTGTAAGACGGGGCAGAGGAATCCCTGCGCCTATTCGCAGAAGTGTTTCAAGCGACGGCTACCATTTTGAAAAGGACGATTCCTTCGGCTTTACCGTTTCGGATAAATACAACAAAGCGATCGCAAGAGATCCAAAGGTCATCAAAGGCGAGGACGGTTTATTCCATATGTTCCTCACAACAAGCCTCGTTGCCGAAAATAAAGGTTGTCTTGCCCATTACATTTCGAAGGATCTTGAAACTTGGGAGGACTACGGAACCCCACTGTATATCCATGAAACCGCAGACCATCCCGAATGCCCCGATTATTTCTTTTTTAACGGAAGATATTATCTTATATTCAGCATCAAGGCAAAGGCGCATTATATGGTGTCCGATAGACCGTTCGACGGCTTCATAATGCCCGATGACCCGATAATACCTTGCTCAAGCGTTCCCAAATGCGCTGAATGGCAGGGAAGAATGATTTTTACGGGATATAAAAGCGACGGCGGTTATGCAGGTGTGATGACGTTCAAGGCGGCAAAAACCGACAAAAACGGCAAGCTTATTTTTGAAGAGCTTTAAATCAAATAAGGCGGTGTTATTATGCGAAAAATGAAAATATTACTGTCGCGCGGTTCAAGTGCGGAAAATTATATCAATGCGCTCGAGGGCGTCGGCGCCGAGGGTGTTGCAAAGTATTTGCCCGAACCGGATACAAATTACGACGGCTTGATCCTTTGCGGTGGCGGAGATATCGACCCGAAATATTACGGCGAGGAGATTAACGGCTCAAAGGGTATCGATGCGGAGCGCGATGTTGCCGAATTTGCGCTTCTCAAGGCATACGTCGAGGCAGGCAAGCCTGTGCTTGGAATCTGCCGCGGCTGTCAGCTTATAAACGTCTATTTCGGCGGCTCGCTTTATCAGCATTTACAAAGAGCCGACCTTCACGTTAGCGTCAACGGTGTCGATTCGGTACATAATATTACCGCAAAAGAGGGAAGTATCCTTAACAACCTCTACGGCGAATCCTTTGCGGTAAACAGCTCTCACCACCAAGCTGTTAAGGATTTAGGCAAGGGTCTGCGCGCGACCGCATTTTGGAACGGTGAATACGTCGAAGCACACGAGCATACCACGCTCCCGATTTTCAGCGTTCAATTCCACCCCGAAAGAATGTGCTTTGCAAAAGAAAGAACCGATACCGTAAACGGCGCAAAGATTTTTGAACACTTTATTGCTGTGTGTGAAAAATACGCGAAAAAGTGATATTCCTCTATTTGATATTTATTCTCAGTCCGAAGAGGTGATTATATGTATAAAGTAGCAAAAATTTATTTGAAACCGTTGTCAGATAATAAAGATGATATTATAGAAAATGTTGATTCGCTCCTTTCGATGATGTATAAAAATGGACAAATTCTCGGGGAATGGATAGTTGAAACTTATGATGAGAATTATGTTGCAACTGTAATTACCACCGACAACGATTCATTAGATGAAAAGTATTTTAACAGTTATATTTTAAAAGCTTTACAGAGTTTTGAAATTAATGTTGAAATTCTTTGCGATGATCCTACTGCTAACGATTCATGCCATTGCAATGATCATAGCTTCTACGTTTTAGCTGTCTTTCCGTACGATGTTACAAGTCCGATTTTGTGCGGTGATTGCGGAAGAGAAATCCCATTAATTCACATTCCGTATATCTTTAATGAAGAAGAACATTATTCGATACTTAGTTTCCAAAAGTTATTTCATGCGGTTGACACAATATGGTTAGAAAGTCTGTCGGACAGATTCAGCAAGCGTCAGATTATTGACGTTAATTCGCAATTAAATAAGAGGGGCATTGATATATGCTCCGACTTGGAAAAGAAACTTAACAAACTTGTTTATTACTACTTGTCTAATCCTATTGGCGGATGGTATCAATACGAAAAGAATAATAAATTCTTAGAAAAATGCCCCAAATGCGGGGGTAAATTTGAGACGGTCAATAATATTTGTGTAAATAAGATCTGCCATCGATGCCGTTTAGCGTTCGTAGATTCGCATGAAGACAGTTGAACACTTTATTGCTGTGTGTGAAAAGCATGCAAATCCGTAACGTTCTTCCTGTTTGAGGGATGTTTTATAAATTTACCGACCCAAGCAAAAACACAGTTAATAATAAAAAAGACCGTAAATTACGGTCTTTTTACTTTATTTCTTGAAAATGTCAACGTTTTCTGTCAAAAATTTATAAAGCGCGTTGCCCCAAACTCTGCCGCCCTGCGCGTTGGGATGTCCGCCGTAAAGAACCTTATTCGGAACATTTTCCGAAGTCATCAAAAGACTGCTTGGGTCAAAAACGGCAACAACCTTTTTCGAAAGCTCGTTTAAGATGTATTCGTTTACAGTATACCAAGTGTCGACGTTCGCTTGGGAATAAGCCGAATAGGGCGGTACAGTTTGCAAAATGACCTTACAACCTGCAACGTTAAGCTTGTCAACAACAAGCTCGAGGTTCTTGCTCAACGTATCAGCATCGGCATTTTCGTGAAGCAAATCGTTAACGCCAAGACAAACGACAACGTATTCCGCCTGCTTTGCCTTTAAAAGCCATGCGCCATCCGTCGCAACGTCCTTGCATCTCGCGTAACCGATACCAAGATTCCAATATGCAAAATCGTTACCGAGCTTTTTCGAAACAACAGCATTCCAAAAAGAATAATCGTTTTCGTCAACACCGATGCCTTGCGTTATCGAGTCGCCGAGATAAGCAACCGTCGCCTTAACGGTTCGCTTAATACCGACCATATTCGCAAGCGGAATGTTTTTGTCCCCCATCCAAACGTTTCCGACCTTTTTAAAGGTGGGAATAAGCGCCTCAACGTGGCAGGGAACCTTTGAACCTGCGTATTCAACGGCAATAACAATATAATCGTTTGCCTCGGCATTAAGCTTTATCGGCTCGGTTTCAAAATAAGTAACCTTATTCGTGTGTTCGTATTTCTTAACGTTAACGTCAACAAGCGTTATGCTTTCTTCAACGCTTTCGGGTGTGGCAGTGTTTTCTTTCTTTAAAACGCCGATTTTAACACCGACGATATCAAAATCCTTAATTATCATATTCGGCTTGCCCTGTAAGCCCTGAGCATAGGTCGAATCTATCGCATTTGAAAAGAGTATCGAATAGTCAAATTCACCGCCAACGGTAGCCTTGTAAAACATCATGCCCTCGCTTGTCTTACCGTTTGCGGAAGAATTGTTAAAGAAAAGCTGGTTCGACGTTCCTGCCAAGGTATTCGATACGTAATTCTTGAAATATTCCATCTTATTTTCCCTCTGCGGTTCGGAAATTAAAGATTCTTCCGAAAAGCGTTATCTTTAAAAAAATTGTACCACAAAACAATATTTGAGTCAACAAAATTATCTTTTTAACGCATTGCCGATTTTTCATTTCGATTGACTTTTTTATGTTCGTATGCTATAATACTAAAACATTTAAAAAGTACACTCTAACGGAGGTTTACATAATGAATCCTATCATTAAAGATATGACGCTTGAGGAAAAAGCGTTTTTGCTCACAGGCTCTGCTTCGATGGCGACAAAGGCAATCGAACGCCTCGGCATCGAATCGCAAAACCTTGCCGACGGCCCTCACGGTGTTCGTGTTGACGTTGAAGAAAACTGCACCCATTTTCCCAACCTTTGCAATCTCGGCTCCTGCTGGGACGTCGATAACGCACGTCTTATGGGCGAAGCGATTGCAAACGACTGTATCGAGCACGATATAAATATGATTTTAGGCCCCGGTGTAAATATCAAAAGATATATGCTCTGTGGCAGAAATTTCGAATACGTTTCGGAGGATCCCGTTCTTGCGGGCGAAATAGTCGCAGGTTATATCAACGGTGTCGAAAGCAAGGGCGTCGCAACGAGTCTTAAGCACTATGCTGTCAACAATCAGGAGAAATACCGCATCGATGCAAGTGCCGACGTTGACGAAAGAACTCTCCGCGAAATCTATCTCCGTCCCTTTGAAATCGCAGTTAAAAAGGCAAACCCCACAAGTATAATGTGCGCCTACAACAAGGTCAATTCTGTATGGTGCTCCGAAAACCGCCACCTTCTTACCGAAATACTCAAGGAGGAATGGGGCTACGAGGGCATCGTCGTTTCCGACTGGGGCGCTGTCCACGATATCGTAAAAGCGGTGTCTGCAGGTCTTGACCTTCAAATGCCTCACAACTGGCTTATTTATGAGGAACTCAAGGCAGGTCTTGAAAAGGGCGAAATTACAATGGAGCAGATCGACAACGCAGTCGACCGCGTTCTTCAATTCGCAACCCGTAAAAAGCCTGAAAAGGGTAATTACGACCGCGACAAGCAACACGCTATCGCGCGTGAAATCGCTTCCAAGGGCATCGTTCTCCTTAAAAACGATAACAAAGCTCTTCCTCTTACCGAGGAAAAATACAAAAAGATTGCCGTTATCGGCGAATATGCGGTTAAGCCGCTCATTTCGGGACAGGGAAGCGCCGAGGTGCTTCAAAAGCCCGAATATATCGACAATCCGCTTGAAGAGCTCAAAAAGCTGCTTCCCAATACCGAGTTCAAATACGGCGAATTTTACAAAAAAGCATCCTTCTCGCCCGAAATGCTCTGGCCGAAGCTTGGCGAGTTCGGCAAGTTTATCGAGGATAGCGATATTGTCTTGATATTCGTCGGCGCACAAGAATCCGAGGACACCGAAAAGTTCGACCGCCGCACCCCGTTTATGAACCCCAACTACGATATGTACGTTGAATTTGCGGTTAAAAGCGGCAAAAAGGTCGTTTTGGTATGTCAATCGGGCGGCGTAATGATATTCGACGATTATATGAAGAAGGCTGATTCTATCGTCCAAATGTGGCTCGGCGGCGAAGCATCGGGCGGCGCAATCGCAGACGTGCTTACCGGCAAATTCAATCCTCAGGGTAAGCTTTCCGAAACCTTCCCGACCCGTGTCCGCGACGATTTCGAATACCCCGGCAACGGCCTTTATATGGAATATACCGAAAAGCTCAACGTCGGCTACCGTTATTACGACCGTCACCCCGAAGAAATCGTATATCCCTTCGGTCACGGACTTTCCTATACCGAATTTGAATACAGCAATCTCGTTATTACCAACGATAACGGCATCAAGGCAAGCTTTACTGTTAAAAACGTCGGCGACGTTTTCGGTACCGAAATTGCTCAGCTTTATATCAGCGACCCTGTTTCCACCGTACCGAAGCCTATTAAGGAATTGCGTAAATTCCAAAAGGTCGAGCTTGCAACAGGTGAGGAAAAGACTGTTACCTTTGAAATCGATGAGCGCGATTTGGCGTATTATAACACCACCCTTCACCGCTACGTTGCCGAAGACGGCCGTTACGACGTTCTTGTCGGCTCCTCCTCGCGCGATATCCGTCTTACCGCATCCTTCATTCACGAAAACAAAAAGGACTATACAATCAAACGCACAGGCGAGGATATGATAGGTTAATATTAAATAGCCCGATTTCAAAATGAAGTCGGGCTATTGATTTGTCGGCATTTTTATGCTATACTCAAGCAAACGAACGGAGGTGTAATTATGCGGGTAACACGAATGCGCTTTTTGCTTGATACGGTTTTCAAATGTAAAAGACTTGCTGTAATATTGCCGATAATCACGGCTTTGATTTTCGGAATACTCGGCTATTTTCTTTCCGATTCCTTCGGCGCGGATGTAAACAACCTTTGGCTTTTGCCGCTGTATATGCTTTGCGCGTTTGTAATCACATTTTTCCTTTTGTTCGGAATAATGTCTATCAAAATGTGTCCGGGTTGGTACGTCGATACCTTTGAATTGCTCATTTTGCTTGGCACGGGCATCAGCGCAATAACGCAAATAGTCAACTTTTTCATCGACATCCAAACCTTTTCATCGTCGATGCCGATATGCATAACCTGCTGGAGCGCCGTTTCTGTCGCACATAACCGCAGAAATATTTATAAGGTCCAAACCAAAACCAAAACAAAACGAGGTGCAAAAAAATGATTCCGAGAGATTACGTTGTTGTTAAAATCGAAGGAGAATATGCATATCTGCGCGAAATAGGGAAGGCACAGGAAGACGATATTTTCATCGCACTCGCGTTGCTCCCTGTCGGAACGGATATCGGCACAAAGCTTCATTACGAAATGCTTGAATACACAATAACCGAATAAATAAGCGGAGAAAACGAAATGAAAAAGAATACGGTTGTCCAGGCGATAAAATTCACCTTGTTTTCCGCCTCAGCGGGAATAATCCAAATCGGCTCCTGCGCGCTTTTCCTTGAATTATTTAAATGGGAATATTGGGTTTCCTATCTTCTTTCGCTTTTGCTTTCAATAATCTGGAACTTTACGTTCAATCGCCGTTATACCTTTAAATCTGCGGCAAACGTACCCGTTGCAATGGCAAAGGTGTTCGGTTTTTATCTTGTGTTCACGCCGCTTTCGACCTGGCTTGGCGATATGGCGGAGACCGCAGGAGTTAACGAATATATCGTCCTTGCGGTTACGATGATAGCTAACTTTGTTCTTGAATTTCTGTTTTGCAAGCTTTTCGTTTACAGAAATTCGGAAAACACCTTGAAGAAATAAAAAAATGTTGAAAAAACACTAATGCTGTGTTATCATAAAAAACAAGAATTTTCAGAACTCCACGGAGGAAAAATATATGAGCATCCGCATAGGAATTTTCGGCTACGGCAACCTCGGCAGAGGTGTCGAGTCCGCAATCCGTCAAAATGAAGATATGGAGCTTGTTGCGGTATTCACTCGCCGCGATCCCGAAACAGTTAAGCTTTTTACCGAAAACGTTCCCGTTTACCATACCGACAGCGTGCTTGACCATAAGGACGAAATCGACGTTATGGTTCTCTGCGGCGGAAGTGCAACCGACCTTCCCGTTCAAACGCCCTATCTTGCAAATTACTTCAACGTCGTTGACAGCTTCGATACCCACGCTCGCATCCCCGAGCATTTCGCAAACGTCGATAAAAGCGCGTCCGAATCGGGTAAGGTAGCCTTGATATCGGTTGGCTGGGACCCCGGTATGTTCTCGCTCAACCGTCTGTATGCGTCTGCAATCCTTCCCGACGGCAAGGATTATACCTTCTGGGGCAAGGGCGTTTCTCAAGGCCATTCGGATGCTATCCGCCGTGTCGAGGGCGTACTCGATGCAAAGCAATATACCATTCCCGTCGATGAAGCTCTTGAAGCAGTAAGAAGCGGAAGCGCACCCGAGCTTACAACCCGTCAAAAGCATATCCGTGAATGCTTTGTTGTCGCAAAGGAAGGCGCAGACCTTCAAAAAATCGAATCCGAAATTAAAAATATGCCCAACTATTTTGCCGATTACGACACTACGGTTCATTTCATAACCATGGATGAGCTCAAGCGTGACCATAGCGGCATCCCCCACGGCGGCTTTGTTATCAGAAGCGGCAAGACCGGCTTTAACGGCGAGCATAACCATATTATCGAATATTCTTTAAAGCTCGATTCCAACCCCGAATTTACCGCATCTGTCATCGTTGCCTATGCACGCGCGGCGTACAGACTTAACAAAGAGGGACAAAGCGGCTGTAAGACAGTGTTCGATATCGCGCCTGCATATTTAAGCATTAAATCGAACGAAGAATTGCGTAAAATAATGCTCTGATAGTGATTATGTTATGACATTTCGAACACAAGTAATTTCCTTTTGTTCGAAATGTCATATTGACAAAATATACTGTTTTGTGATATAATCATTCGAAATGAGTCTGTGAGCGAAAACGTTAATAATTTCGCAGAAAGAGGAGTATTTATGTCCGGTTTGGGTAAATTCAAAATCATACGAAATGAATCGATTTCGGGTTTTGCTCTTCATTCCGAGGGTGTTTTGTCCTCTTTTGCAGACCTTTTTTCCAATGACAAAGAATATGTTGTTTTTCCCGGTTTTTGCGATGTGCATGTGCATTTTCGTGAACCGGGTTTTTCTTATAAAGAAACGGTAAAAAGCGGTTCGCTTTCTGCTGCACGCGGAGGTTATACCGCCGTCTGCACAATGCCGAATCTTAACCCTACGCCCGACAGCGTCGAAAACATAATGCTTCAAAAGGAAATCATCGATAGAGATTCGGTAATTAACGTCTATCCGTATGGTACAATAACCGTTAACGAAGCAGGTAACGAGCTTTCGGATATGTGCGGTATGCGCGATATTGCGATTGCCTTTACCGACGACGGCAGGGGAGTACAGTCCGACGATTTAATGCGCGAAGCGATGCTTAAAGCAAAATCGCTTGATAAAATGATTGTCGCGCATTGCGAGGTCAATTCGCTTCTTAAGGGCGGTTATATCCACGACGGCGATTATGCGCGCGAGCACAATCACCGCGGTATCTGCTCGGAAAGCGAATATGCGCAGATTGCACGCGATATCGAGCTTGTTAAGGAAATTGGATGTAAATATCACGTCTGCCATATTTCGACAAAGGAAAGCGTTGAGCTTATCCGCCAAGCGAAAAAGGACGGAGTCGATATAACCTGCGAAACAGGACCGCATTACTTGGTGCTTGATGATAGCGACCTTCAGGAGCACGGCAGATTTAAAATGAATCCGCCTTTACGCGGTAAAGAGGATAGGGAAGCGCTTATCGAGGGCATACTCGACGGCACTATCGATATGATAGCGACCGACCATGCACCCCACTCCGACGAGGAAAAATCCAAAGGACTCGAAAAGAGCGCATTCGGTATAGTCGGCTTGGAAACGGCATTCCCCGTGCTCTACACAAAACTTGTCAAAACAGGTGTGCTCACGTTTGAAAGGCTTGTCGAGCTGCTATGCATCAACCCAAGAAAACGCTTCGGCATCCCGATGGGCAACGATATAACCGTTTGGGATATAAACGAGGAATTCACCGTCGATCCCAAGGATTTCCTTTCGATGGGCAAGGCAACACCGTTTGAAGGCGAAACGCTTAATGGCGTCTGCAAGCTCACCGTCAAGGACGGCAATATAATTTATAAAAACATTTAACAAACATAGAAGAAGTATTCAGGAGGGCTCTTAAAATGGCAAAGAGAACAGACATTAAAAAGATTCTTATCATCGGTTCGGGACCTATCGTTATCGGTCAGGCGGCCGAATTTGACTACGCGGGAACACAAGCGTGCCTTGCTCTTAAGGAGGAGGGTTATGAGGTAGTTCTTTGTAACTCCAACCCCGCAACCATTATGACCGACACCACTATCGCCGATAAGGTGTATATGGAGCCGCTCACTCTTGAATATATTGCGAAGATACTTCGCTATGAACGTCCCGATGCTATTCTGCCCGGCATCGGCGGACAAACAGGTCTTAACCTCGCAATGCAGCTTGAAAAGAAGGGCGTTCTTCGCGAATGCGGCGTCGAGCTTTTGGGTACCAGCAGCGAATCGATCGAAAGAGCCGAAGACCGTGAGCTCTTCAAGGAGCTCTGCCAATCTATCGGCGAACCCACCATTCCTTCCGAAATCACCTACAGCATTGAAGAAGCAAAGGAAGCTGCAAAGACAATCGGTTATCCCGTTGTTCTCCGTCCTGCGTTCACTCTCGGAGGTACGGGCGGCGGCTTTGCAAATAACGAAGAAGAGCTTGTTGAAATCGGTCTTAATGCATTCAAGCTTTCTCCCGTGCATCAGGTTCTTATCGAAAAGAGCGTTAAGGGCTATAAGGAAATCGAATTCGAGGTTATGCGTGACTCCAATGACCACGCAATAACCATCTGCGGTATGGAAAACGTCGACCCTGTAGGCGTTCATACGGGCGACTCTGTCGTTGTTGCACCTATTATGACTCTTTCCGACCACGACCTTAAAATGCTTAACGACAGCGCAATAAAGATCATCCGCGAATTGAAGATTGAAGGCGGCTGTAACGTTCAGTTTGCGCTCGATCCTCATTCGAGTCAGTATTACCTCATCGAGGTTAACCCCCGTGTTTCGCGTTCCTCTGCGCTCGCCTCCAAGGCAAGCGGATATCCCATCGCACGTGTAACCGCAAAGATTGCAGTAGGTATGGCGCTTGAGGATATCGCTATCGCAAACACCAACGCGGCATTTGAACCCCGACTTGACTATGTAATCGCAAAGCTTCCCAGATTCCCATTCGATAAATTCGCTACCGCACCCAACACATTGGGTACCCAAATGAAGGCGACCGGCGAAATTATGAGCATCGGCTCCAACCTCGAGGAATGCTTCCTTAAAGCGGTTCGTTCGCTCGAAACAGGTGCAGACCACTATTGCATTCCCAAGTTCACCAATATGCCCACCGAAGAAATTCTTGAATACATCCACGAGTTCAAGGACGATACCTTGTTCGGTGTTTGTGAGCTTTTCCGCCGCGGTGAATCTATCGATAAAATCCACGACATCACAAAAATTACCCCCTATTTCCTTGAAGCATATAAGAATATCGTTGATACCGAAGCAAAGCTTAAAGCCAACGTCGGCAATATCGAAATGCTTAAGGAAGCAAAGAAGCTCGGCTTCTGCGACAAGATTATCGCAAAGCTTTGGGGAATGAACGAGCTTGATATTTTCGCACTCAGAAAGCAGGAAAATATTTTCCCCGTTTACCGTATGGTTGATACCTGCCACACGGGAGCTTATATCCCTTACTTCTATTCGTCCTACACAGGCGAAAATGCGTCCGTAGTTACCGATAAGCAAAAAATCGTTGTTCTCGGCGCAGGTCCTATCCGTATCGGTCAGGGCGTTGAATTTGACTATTCCACCGTTCACGCGGTTACCACAATTAAAAAATCGGGCTACGAAGCAATCATCGTAAACAATAACCCCGAAACCGTTTCTACCGACTACACTACCGCAGATAAGCTCTATTTCGAGCCGCTCACTCCCGAAGACGTTATGAACATCATTGAGCTCGAAAAGCCCATCGGCGTAATCGCATCGCTCGGCGGACAAACCGCTATCAACCTTGCAGAACCGCTTATGAAGCGAGGCGTTAAGATTATCGGTACCGATTGCGAAGCTATCGACCGCGCAGAAAACCGCGACTCGTTTGAAAACCTTCTTTCCTCGCTCGGTATTCCTCAGCCCAAGGGTAAGGCAGTTACCAATATCGAGGACGGCATCGCAGCGGCGGCAGAGATCGGATATCCCGTGCTCGTCCGCCCCTCCTTCGTGCTTGGCGGCCGCGCAATGCAGATAGTTGCAAATGAAGAACAGCTTCGCCGTTACCTCCGCACCGCGGTTGAAATCGACGAGGACAAGCCCGTTCTTGTTGACAAGTATATCGAGGGTAAGGAAGTCGAGGTCGATGCTATCTGTGACGGACGCGACGTCTTCGTTCCCGGTATTATGGAGCTCGTTGAGCGTACCGGTGTTCACTCCGGCGACTCGATAAGCGTATATCCCACGTTCAGCATCTCCGATAAAGTAAAGGGCACCATCCTCCAATATGCAAAGAAATTGGGCCTTGGTGTCGGCATTGTCGGCTTGTTCAATATCCAGTTTATCGTTGATAAGAACGAAAACGTATTCATCATCGAGGTTAACCCCCGTTCCTCGCGTACCGTACCCTTCCTTTCCAAAGCAACGGGCTACAGTCTTGCAGACATCGCAACCGAGGTAATTCTCGGCAAGAGCTTGAAGGAGCAGGGAATATTCGATATCTATCCCGATGAAAAGAAGCGTTGGTACGTTAAGGTTCCCGTATTCTCGTTCAATAAGATCCGCGGTCTTGATGCATATCTCTCTCCCGAAATGAAGTCCACCGGCGAAGCGATCGGCTATGACGATAAGCTCAACCGCGCACTCTTCAAGGCACTTCAGGCATCGGGTATGCACCTCCAGAACTACGGCACCGTATTCGTAACCGTTGCAGATAAGGACAAGGAGGAAGCTCTTCCTCTCATCCGCCGCTTCTACAATCTCGGCTTCAACATCCAAGCAACCGAGGGCACGGCGCAATTCTTAAAGAGCAACGGCATCCGTACTCACGTACTTCACAAGATCAACACAGGCTCGAATGAAATTCCCGAGGCAATCCGTCAGGGTCATATCGCATATATCATCAACACCCGTGATATTAATGCGCATGCTCAGTTAAGCGACGGCTATGAAATCCGCCACCTCGCTACCGAAAACAACGTGACGATTTTCACTTCCTTGGATACCGTTCGTGTTCTTCTCGACGTACTCGAGGAAACCACTCTCACCATCTCTACCATCGATTCATAAAAGGTAAAAGATATGAAGCAATCACTGTTTCAAATTACTGAAAACATACATCTTACCGATAACGTTATGCGTATGCGCCTTAAGGGCGACACAAGCGCAATAACCGCATCGGGACAGTTTATCAACATTAAATTAGACGGTCTTTTCCTTCGCCGTCCCATCTCTGTGTGTGACTGCGAAGGCGATACCGTGACTATCATCTACAAGGTCGTCGGCAAGGGTACCGAGCAAATGTCCAAAATGACAAACGGAACTCTTGACGTACTCACGGGCCTCGGCAACGGTTACGATATCTCTCTTTCGGGCGATAAGCCGCTTCTTATCGGCGGCGGTGTCGGTGTTCCTCCGATGTATCTGCTTGCTAAAAAGCTTATCGGAGAGGGAAAGGATGTATCTGTAATTCTCGGCTTCAACACCAAAAACGAAGTATTTTACGAGGAAGAATTCAAAGCTCTCGGCTGTAAGGTAGGTGTTACGACTGTCGACGGAAGCCACGGTACAAAGGGCTTCGTAACCGCGCTTATGGAAAATGCCGATTATACCTATACCTTCTGCTGCGGTCCCGAACCTATGCTCAAGGCGGTATTCAATACGTCGAAAACCTCGGGACAGTACAGCTTCGAGGAACGTATGGGCTGTGGCTTCGGCGCTTGTATGGGATGTTCCTGCAAAACTATTACCGGCTACAAGCGCATCTGTAAGGAAGGACCTGTGCTTTATAAGGAGGAGATCTTATGGTAAATACAAAAGTAGATCTCTGCGGAATAACTCTTGATAATCCGATAATCCCTGCAAGCGGAACGTTCGGCTTCGGCTATGAATTTGCCGAATTGTACGATATAAACCTTCTCGGCACGTTTTCCTTTAAGGGAACGACCAAGGAACCGCGCTTCGGCAACCCCACACCTCGTATTGCAGAATGCACCTCAGGTATGATAAACGCTGTCGGACTTCAAAATCCCGGCGTTGAAAAGGTTATTTCCGAGGAGCTCCCCAAGCTTCAAAAATGCTTTAACAAAAAGGTTATGGCAAACGTATCGGGCTTTTCGGTGGAGGAATATGCATATACCTGCGAAAAGCTTGATATATGTGAGCAAGTCGGTTGGCTTGAGGTCAATATCAGCTGTCCCAACGTACACGGCGGCGGTATGTCCTTCGGCACCGATCCCGAAGCGGCTTACGAGGTTACCAAGGCGGTAAAATCGGTTACCAAAAAGCCGGTAATTTTAAAGCTTTCTCCCAACGTTACCGATATCGTCGCTATCGCAAAGGCGTGCGAAAAGGGCGGTGCTGACGGAATAAGCTTAATCAACACAATGCTCGGTATGCGCATTGATCTTAATAGAAAAAAACCGATAATCGCCAACAAAATGGGCGGATTTTCGGGCAAGGCAATTTTCCCCGTAGCGGTCAGAATGGTCTATCAGGTATCTTCTGCCGTTGAGGTTCCGGTTATCGGTATGGGCGGCGTAAGCTGTGCCGATGACGTTATCGAAATGATGCTTGCGGGCGCAACTGCGGTCGAGGTGGGCGCGCAAAACCTCGTCGATCCCTTTGCTTGTAAGACCATCGTTGAAGAATTGCCCAAGGCAATGGAAAAATACAGAATAGAAAATTTAAAAGATATAATAGGAGCAGCACACAATGGGTAAGGACGTAATCATCGCTTGTGACTTTTCAAGTGCAGAAAAAACCTTTGAATTTCTCGATAAATTCACGGGCAAAAAACCTTTTGTAAAAATCGGTATGGAGCTTTACTATGCCGAAGGTCCCGCAATCGTACGTGAGATCAAAGCAAGAGGTCATAAGATATTTCTCGATTTAAAGCTTCACGATATTCCCAATACCGTTAAAAAGTCTATGGCGGTGCTTTCCAACCTCGGTGTCGATATAACCAACCTCCACGCAGGCGGCACTGTGCGTATGATGGAAGCCGCTCTTGAAGGACTCACCCGTCCCGACGGAAGCCGTCCTCTCCTCATCGCGGTTACCCAACTCACCAGTACCGATCAGGAAAGCATGGAAAACGACCTCCTTATCAAAGCACCTATCGATGAAGTAGTAATGCACTATGCCGAAAATGCTAAAAAGGCAGGCCTTGACGGCGTTGTTTGCTCGCCGCTTGAAGCAGGCAAGGTTCACGAACGTTGCGGCGAAAACTTTATCACCGTAACCCCCGGTGTACGCTTTGCAGATGGCGAGATCGGTGACCAAAAACGTGTTATGACACCCGAACAAGCAAAGCTCATCGGCTCCGACTACATCGTTGTCGGCAGACCCATTACTGCCGCAGAAGACCCCGTTGCCGCATACGAACGTTGCGTGCGCGAGTTTGTTGATTAACAGGAGGATAAAAATGGAAGCATACAAAAGAGAATTTATACAGTTTTTGCAATCCGCAGGCGTGCTTAAATTCGGTGATTTTACCGCAAAAAGCGGCAGAAAGATCCCTTATTTCATCAACGCAGGCGAAATCAAAACCGGCGAACAGATTCAAAAATTAGGCGAATTCTATGCGAAAGCATATTTTGAAAAAATCGGTAACAAAAGAACCGTTCTTTACGGACCTGCATACAAGGGTATCTCTATCGCCGTTTCCGCGGCAGTAGCACTTGCGAAAAACGGTCTTGACGTTCCTTTCTTCTTTAACCGTAAAGAGGCAAAGGACCACGGCGAAGGCGGCGTTTTCGTCGGCTACGTTCCCAAGGCAGGCGAAGAAATCGTTATCGTTGAAGACGTTATCACCGCAGGCACCGCTATCCGTGAAAGCATGTCTATCCTTTCCTCCGTTGAAGGCGCAAAGGTTGCCGCAACCTTCGTAATGGTTGACCGTAAGGAAAAGGGTAAGACCGAAAAATCCGCTATGGCAGAAGTCGGCGAGGAATTCGGATTCCCCGTATATTCTGTTGTTGACGTTTACGATATCATCGAATACCTTGAAGAGGACGAATCCAACAAGGAAAACGTTGAACGTATCAAAAATTATCTCGCTGTAAACGGAGCAAAGCAATGAGAAGCGTAATCGATATCCTCGATCTTACAGTAGGCGAATTGGACGAGCTTGTTAAAACTGCCTGCGATATGATTGAAAACCCCGAAAAATATTCGGAATGCTGCCGCGGCAAAAAGCTTGCGACCCTCTTTTTCGAGCCCTCGACAAGAACCCGTCTTTCCTTCGAGTCTGCAATGCTCGAATTGGGCGGCTCTGTCATCGGCTTTTCGGATGCGAAGAATACCTCGGCTTCAAAGGGCGAAACCGTTGCCGACACCTCACGTGTGGTAAGCTGTTATGCCGATATAATCGCAATGCGCCACCCCTTGGAGGGTGCACCGTTGGTTGCTTCGCTTAACGCAAGCATCCCCGTTATCAATGCGGGTGACGGCGGACACGCACACCCCACTCAAACACTTGCCGATTTGCTTACCATTCACCGCGAAAAGGGAAGATTTAACGATCTTACAGTCGGTTTTTGCGGCGACTTGAAATACGGCAGACCCGTTCACTCGCTCATTCACGCCCTTTCAAGATACAGTGGTATCAAGATTGTGCTTATCTCTCCCGACGAGCTCGTGCTTCCCGAAAACATCAAGCGTGACGTTATCGAAAAGCATAATATGCCTTATGTCGAAACCGATGATCTTGAATCGGTATTGCCCGAATTGGATATTCTTTATATGACAAGAGTCCAGGGTGAGCGCTTTGACGATCAGGATGAATATGAACGCCTTAAATCGCGCTATATCCTCAATGCCGAAAAGTTAAAGAACGCAAAATCGGATATGATCGTTCTTCATCCGCTTCCCAGAGTAGAGGAAATTTCGGTCGACGTTGATAAAGATAAAAGAGCTTGCTACTTCAAGCAGGTTGCGAACGGCAAGATAATGCGTAAGGCATTGATACTTAAGCTTTTAAGCGAAGCGAAGCTTGAACACCCTGCAAGAAACGGCGAATTTACATATACCGATACCAACCTTTGCACCAACAAGCGCTGCATCTCGCAAACCGAACGCGGACTTGATTTTGCCATCCTTTCAAACGGCGAAAGCAAGTGTTGCGCTTATTGCGAATCGGTTATAAAAAATTAGTATAATTTGATGTTAAAATAACTCTGATTTTGCATATTTTTGTAACGATGTGCCTTGACATAAAAATGGCGGTATGATATAATCAAAACATAAATTTTATAGTTCTTTGCGACTGACGGATAATTGTGGAGCACCACAAGGAAACAAAGAACTGTTTACCGTTTCGAGCCGTTGATTTTACGGCTTGTGATTGCCGACCGTCTGGGCGCATTTGCTCCTTGAGTAAGTGCGCCTTATTATATTTTTTAGGAGTTAAAAAGATGAAAAAAGTTGGAATAGTTATGGGTAGCGACAGCGACCTTCCCATTATCAAAAAAGCGACCGATATGTTAGATGCTCTCGGCATCCCCTTTGAGGTTCACGTCTATTCCGCCCACCGCACGCCCGAGCAGGCACGTGATTTTTCTGTAAACGCGCGCAAAAACGGCTTCGGCGTAATCATCGCGGCGGCAGGCATGGCGGCTCATCTCGCAGGTGCGGTTGCGGCTAACACAACTCTCCCCGTCATCGGTATCCCCTGCAAGGGTCCCGTGCTCGACGGTATGGATGCTTTGCTTGCTACCGTTCAAATGCCCACGGGCATTCCCGTTGCTACCGTTGCAATCAACGGCGGTGCAAATGCGGCACTCCTTGCGGCGCAGATTTTGGCGGTCGAGGATAAAGAGCTTGCCGACAAGCTCGATGCAAAGCGTGTAAGCGATGCAAACGCAGTTCTCGCTAAAGATGCAGAAATAATGACAAGATTATAATAAAGACATAAATACAGGAGATAAAAAACTATGAAACTCGTTTATACCGGTAAAACCAAAGACGTATTCGCACTTGACAACGGCAACTATCTTCTCAAATTCAAGGATGACTGCACCGGCAAGGACGGCGTGTTCGATCCCGGCGAAAATTCTGTAGGCCTCACCATTGACGGCGTTGGCGACGTAAACCTTCGTATGTCCATCTACTTCTTCGAAAAGGTTAATGCCGCAGGCATCAAGACCCACTACGTCAGCGCTGACCTTGCAAACACCACGATGGAGGTTCTTCCCGGCAAGGTATTCGGCAAGGGCTTGGAGGTTATCTGCCGTCATAAGGCAGTCGGCTCCTTCTACCGCCGCTACAGCGATTATTGCGAGCTCGGTCAGGACCTTCCCGCATACGTTGAAACTACCTTTAAAAACGATGAAAAGGGCGACCCCCTCGTTACCAAGGACGGTCTTGTTGACCTCGGCGTTATGACTGCTGAGCAATATGACGATATCAAGGTAATGACTCAGAAGATTACCAAGATCGTTGCTGACGATCTCTTGGAAAAGGGACTCGTTCTTTACGATATCAAGTTTGAATTCGGTTACGATGCAGACGGCAAGGTAATGCTTATCGACGAAATCGCATCCGGTAATATGCGTGTTTACAAGAATGGGGAATATATCGATCCCATGACCCTTTCGGAACTCTTTTTCGCATAAAAACTAAGAAAGCAAGGTTTATCCCATGGGCGGATTTTTTGGCATAGTTTCAAAGCGCGATGCCCTTGCCGACGTTTTCTTCGGCACCGACTATCATTCGCATTTAGGTACACGCCGCGCAGGCGTTGCCGCGTTTGATGAAAAAATCGGGCTTCAGCGCGTAATTCATAATATCGAAAGCACACCCTTCAGAACCAAGTTTGACCATATTCTTGAGGATATGCACGGTAATTCGGCAATCGGCTGTATTTGCGATTCCGATCCTCAACCCCTGCTTATCCGTTCGCGTCTCGGTACCTACGCTCTCTGCTTTATCGGCACCGTTAATAATGCCGATAAGCTTATCGACCTTTGTCTTGAATCGGGACACGACCATTTCGATGCAATGACGGGCGGCGCGGTCAACACGACCGAGCTTCTTGCCGCATTGATAAATCAAAAGGCCAATCTGATCGAGGGCATCCGCTTCGCACAGGAATCTATCGAGGGCTCTGCCTCCATTTTGATGCTCTGTAACGACGGCTCCTTGATTGTTGCACGCGATAAGCTCGGCAGAACTCCGATACACGTCGGAAAAAGCGATGACGGATACAGCGTTTCGTTTGAATCGTTTGCGTTTGAAAAGCTCGGCTACACCGATGAAATGGAGCTTGGTCCCGGCGAGATAGTAAAAGTTTCGTTAGACGGAATAGCCCAACTGTCGAAGCCGCTTAACAAAAAGCGTGTTTGTGCTTTCCTTTGGTCATATTACGGATATTCAACCTCCGATTACGAGGGTGTTAACGTTGAAATGATGCGCTACCGCAACGGCGAAATAATGGCCGAGGCGGATATGGCGACGGGTCTTTACAACGATATCGATTATGCATGCGGTGTTCCCGATTCGGGCACTCCCCACGCTATCGGTTATGCCAACAAAAGCCGCATACCCTTTGCACGCCCCTTTATAAAATATACTCCCACCTGGCCGCGCAGCTTTATGACAGCACGTCAGGCTGAACGGTCCAAGGTTGCAAAAATGAAGCAGATACCCGTTAAGGACCTTATCGAGGGAAAGAGTCTGCTTTTCGTGGACGATTCTATTGTCCGCGGTACCCAGCTTAAGGAAACGGTTGATTTTCTTTATGAAAACGGCGCAAAAGCGGTACATATGCGTTCTGCTTGCCCGCCTATCATGTACGGCTGTAAATTCCTCGATTTTTCACGCAACCGTGACGATATGGAGCTTCTCGGCAGACGTATCATAATGGAGCTTGAAGGCGAAGAGGGCTTTAAGTATATCAACGAATACAGCGATTCCTC
>JAZOTA010000031.1:0-6511 GCA_045657425.1 Eubacteriales bacterium | reverse complement strand
GAGGGCTCGGTGGTGCTGCCGTTAGGATCGTCCAAAACGGTAACGGTGCCGTTATTCGAAAGGCCCTCATAAAGGTAGATGTCTTTAAGAGCGACCTTGTCGCCTACCTTGAGCGCCATAGCGGCAAGCTTGGACTGCCAGTTAGCGCCGTTGGGGTTCGAGTAAGCAGAGTGAGCGACAAGGCAGATGTTGCCGTTATCGAAGCTGATACCCTTTTCGATGCCGATTTGGGCACTCGTCGGACATACTATGGGTGAAAGCGCCACCGTATAGATATTAGCGTCTTCGGTGGGTGCAAGGAGAACGCTGATAGCCCAGTTGGGGTTAGCTGAATAATAGTCATCTTCGGATGTGATAATGATGTTATCTTCTCCTGTAATGGCACCGTTTACGTCTTTGATGTTGAACACATAGCCGTAAGCGTTGTCGAAAACGTATTCTCCGTTTTCATCCTGAGTTTGATTATCTTCCCAAGTGAGTGCCGAGGCAGGAACTGCGAAGACAGTAGCTACGAGAAGCACCGCGAGAAGGGTTGCGAGGAATTTCTTCATTTTAACGTTTCCTTTCTGAAAAAATGCGTTGCTGTAAACAATTACTACATTAATATAACATAAGTTTTTAAATATGTCAATTCATTGTTAATAAAAAGCGAATTAAATATTAATAATAATGCCGGATTTGTTAATTTTTTTAAAGCAAAAAAAGGCCTGCACGGAGCAAGCCTTTTTTGTATTGCGTTATTACTTGGTGGTTCCTGCGATGGTGTAGGTACCCATTACGTGACGCTTGATAAGGAGGTAGTCGTACTTATCGATTCCGCCGTTGTTGTTTACGTCAGCTGCTTTTGCTTCGATACCGTCAAGGGTAAGGGTTCCCATAACTGCACGCTTAACCATAAGGTAGTCGTACTTATCGATTTCGCCGCTGTTGTTGATATCACCGAACAAACGGAGTGCGGGGAGTTCACGACCTTCATCGAGGAGATCGCCGCAAACGGTACAACGGAGTTCTTCCCAACCGGTCTTGCCAACGTCGGGTTCAACGGTGGTGATCCACTCTTCGGTATGGCCGAGAGCGTCAACGTAGCTGTCAACGTAGCTGTCGCCGCAGTGGCAGGTGTGGGTGGTGTAGCCCTTTTCGGTACAGGTGGGAGCGGTTACGGTTGCTTTATGGTCGTGACCGAGAGCTTCGAGCTCGTTATAGGTGGTGTAGTCGCATCTGCCGCAGGTTTCGTAAGCATCCCAACCGATTTCGGTACAGGTAGGTGCTTTTGCTTCGTGGCTGATAGTGTCGTGACCGAGAGCAGGGATAACTTCCTGAGCAACGATGATTTCGCCGCATTCGAGGCAGTATACGCCGCCGGTGATACCGTCGTTTACACAGTCGGGATCGGAGCCTTCGATGAAGCCTGCTGCGTGAGCAATTGCGTAATCACCGTTAGCATCGTAAATGTCAACGCCGTCCTTGGTGTTAAGTGCGCCTTCTGCGCTTGCGTTGGGGATTACAAAGCCGATTTCGGTCTTTGCGTCCTCAAGTGCCTTGAAGGTGAATTCAAATACGATAGCATCGTCAGCGGTGATAGCGTATTTAGAAGCGAGCTTGTCGGTCAATGCGTTAACGTTGATAACACCGTCGTTAAGGGGTTTAACCTCGGTGCCCTCTTCGTTTTCGTCGTTGTAGTCATTCGCTACGTTGGAAAGATTTTCCCAACCGTTGGGAAGAAGCTTGATACATTGAACTGCGTTTTCGTCTTCCTCGTCAAGGTCGTTGGTGAGAACGAGCGCCTTGTTGTCATAGAGGAGCTTGAACGAAACAACGTGGAGACCGCTGGGAGCGGTGATGTTCTTAACGGTAACGGTAACAGTGATGTCTTCGCCTGCTACGTAGTATTCGGGAGCATCGATCACAAAATCGAGCTTTGCGTCCTCGGGTGCCTGACCGAGCTTCTTAACCATCTTTTCTTCAGTGGTGAAGTGGCGGGTAACGACTGCATAGCCGCCGTTTGCGTTGTACTGTTCAACACCGTCCTTGGTGTTAAGAGCAGCTTCTGCTTCATTGTGAGGAATTACGAAAGCAAGGTCGTCCTCTGCATCTGCAAGTGCCTTGAAGGTGAATGCGAAGACAACTGCATCATCTGCCTTAACAGCCGCGCTTGCGGAAGTCTTGTCGGTGAAAATGGAAGCGATGATAACGCCGTCGTTGAGGGGTTTAACCTCGGTGCCTTCTTCGTTGTCTTCGTTGTAGTCGTTACTTACGCGAGAGAAGTTTTCCTTCCAGGAGCTGGGAGCCTTTTCGACACAAACGAGAACGTTATCTTCTTCCTCGTCGATATCATTGGTGAGGAGGAGATTTTCGTTGTTGTAGTAGAGCTTGAATTCGGTCAAGTGGATGCCGTTTTCAGCGGTGATGTTTCTCACGTAAACCTTAACGGTGATGTCATCACCGGCTCTGTAGGTTTCGGGAGCTTCGATTACGTAATCAAGCTTTGCATCGTCGGATGCAGAGCCGAGCTGCTTAAGAGCTTCTTCTTCAGCGGCATTGCCTTCTTCAGCGGTAACTGCGATAAAGGGGAATGCGGTGAGGATAAGAAGGATCGAAAGTGCAATGGAAACTAATCTTTTCATTATTTGATCTCCTTCGTTTTAAAAATGCAAGAGCGGACCAAAAGGATCCGCTATCTGCATTTTACTTATTTTACTGTTAACATTATATTAATATTTGTAAAAAATATCAAGATGTAATACATAGAAAATAATTTTTTTATAAAATCGTTTTTTGGTTAATTGATACAATGACTCAGGAATTGTTTTCCAAAAAAACAGAGAAGACGTGCAAGCCGTCTTCTCTTTGTTCACGACACAGTGTGTAAATTTATTGCTCTGCGCAATACTCATCCAGCGTAATTCCTTGCTCGTAAATCTCTGTCGCGGCGGTACGTCCGACATAGCGGAAGTGCCAGGATTCGTGCTTGATGCCGGTGATATGCTGGGTGTTGGGGGGATAACGGAGGATAAAGCCGAAGCGGTGTGCGTTTTCGGCAAGCCATTTTGCTTCGGGTGTGTTATCAAATGCGCTTGTCGTTTCGGGGAGGTTATGCATATCACAGCAAAGTCCCGATTGGTGCTCGCTCGTGCCGGGGCGAGTGGAATAGGTAAGCACGTGTGCGGTGGTTTCCTCCTTGGTGGGCTTTCTTAAGGCACTGCCGCAATCGGCACAGACCTTGCGCTCGCCCTTTTCGGCAACCGACATACATGCGGTGCAGTAATTTTCACCGTCGACCTCGGTAATTTCGCCGCCGCAGGCAGAACAGCCGACAACGGTTTTTACCTTGTTTTTGTAGTAAGAAACGTCGATGTAATAATTGCAGGTATCGCACTTAAAGTCGCTCTTTAAATCGTTTGCGACGTAGTTATTGAAAAGGCCTGCTTGGGTGTTATATGAACGGTAGGCGTTGGTAACGGTGATATCGTCAAAGCCATAATGCTTTGCCTCGATAAGGAATGCTTCAAGCGCCTTGTTTGCGGTTGCATCCATATAGGAGTAGCTTTCGGGTCTGCCCTTGCGGATGTTGGTGCATTTAACAAGGTTTTCGGGTACGTAATCGGCAGGTAAGGTGTGCGACGGGTTTACGAGATAAACAAAATCCTTTTCGTTTTCGGGGCAGATATATTGCTCGTATTCCTCCATATCGCAAACGTATTCAACGCCGATATATTTTTCGTATGCTTCGGTCGGCGAAAGAGGAGGATCCTCGGAAACAACTTCCGAGCTTTCCTCGACAGTCGAGCTTTCGACAATGATCTGTGAGCTTTCCTCGATGCTTGATTCGATGATCGATTCCACGCTTTCATCGGTAGATACATCCTCGCCGCAGCTGCCGAATGCAACGCATAAAATAGCCACGAAAAGCGCGGCGACAACGATTAAAAGTGTAATTCCTATGTAAAGATAGCTGTTTGCGTTTTTGCGTTTTCTTTTGCGGTTGTTCTGCGGCATTACTACTCACCAATCCTTGCGGCGGCGAGCGCTTCCTCTGCCGCTTTTTTAATATCTTCCTTGCCCAAAACACTGCTGCCTGCGACAAGCACGTTTGCGCCCGATTTTACGCAAAGATGAGCGTTTTCGGCGGAAACACCGCCGTCGACGGAGATTTCGAAGTCGAGTCCGTTCTTTTCGGCGTAATCACGCAATTCCTCACACTTGGGGAGCATATCCGCCATAAACTTCTGTCCGCCGAAGCCCGGCTCGACTGTCATAACGAGCACGAGGTCAACAAGGGGAAGATATTCGTAGATTGCGCTTACGGGTGTTTTCGGCTTGATGGAAAGACCGACCTTTTTGCCGCATTCCTTGATTTTGTTAAGGGTGGCTTTTACGTCCTCGCACGCTTCGACGTGAACGGTGATGATGTCGGAGCCTGCTTTTGCAAAATCCTCGATATAACGTATCGGCTCGGTTATCATAAGATGCGTATCGATGACCATATCGGTGCATTTTGCGAGCGATTTGACAACCGGCTGACCAAACGAAATGTTGGGCACGAAGATGCCGTCCATAACGTCGAGATGCAGATATTCCGCACCGCCGTCACGCGCGGCTTGGATCTGCACGCCTGCGTTTGCGAAGTTGCAGGAGAGTGCCGAGGGCGAAAGCTTTATTTTTTTCATAACTGTGATTCCTTTTTGCATTTTTTGACATATTATGATAGTGAATGCTCGGCGGTCAAGGCAGGGAAGGGAGTTTAAAAGCAAGGATACAAAGTTTTTACCCTGCACACCGTCTTCACATAGATATAATATACCTTTTTTGGTTTTATGTCAATGACAAAAAGGTGTATTTATTGTTACAATTTTTACCCAGATTGGTTTGACGTGTTCGATTCCTTCGGCAGTATGCTCATTTTGCCGGTGCGCTCAAGTATGACCTTCGACACGTCGCTCATGTCCTTGTATCCGTTTATGCGCACCTGCGCTTCTACGTCCTCCTGCGTCAGCCGTGTTTTTTTAAGGTTTTCGCGGATATATGCATTGCTTTCGTAAAGGGTTATCGGGTTGCCGTTAAGGAAAACACGGAACCTTTTGCTTTTTTGACAGAGTATGGCAATAAGCACCTCAATCGATGAAATGAGGAGCAGAGGCATTAATCCGTGGAGCAACGGTATGTTCGTATCGGTTACGGGGTACACCGCAAGCTCGGACAAAAGTATTGTCGTTACGAATTCGGTAAGCTGCATTTCTCCGATCTGGCGTTTGCCCATAAAACGCATCAGGGACATTAAAATTATATAAAAGAACAGAGCGCGTAATGCGATAACAGTCATAATATCACCAAGTTTATTGTTGCTGAAAAGAGAATATTTATGCGCTTTTTCATTGACTTTTTGATTGCTTTGTTATAAAATACTTTTACTTGAAAAGGGAAGTGATTTTATGACACACAGAGAAAAAGCAATCGAATTGTTCAATTCGGGATATAACTGCGCTCAGGCGGTAATTTGCGCGTTTGCCGACGATATCGGCATCGATTACGTTGCGGCAAGGAATCTTTCGGCATCCTTTGGCGGCGGTATGGGCAAATTGCGTCAGGCGTGCGGTGCTTTTACGGGTGCGATCATGGTTGCAGGCGTCCTTTTCGGGGATTACGACGTTAACGATAACGAAAAGAAGTCGGAGCATTATGCGCTTGTACGCAGAATCGCCGAGGAGTTCATAAAGCTTCACGAAACCCTTAATTGCGACGAGCTTTTAAAGGGCATTGAAAACGCAAAGGGTAAAGACCCTGCTGTTCGCACGCCCGAATACTATGCTGTACGTCCTTGTGCAAGGTTTGTTGGGGATGCTTGCGATATTCTCGACCGCATTATTGCCGAAAAACAGGGAAATTAAGGTCGGTCGGCACCCAAAAATCAAGCATTTTCAACGCTTTTCAAAAAAAATAAAAAAATTAAAACTTTTTTTCAAAAAGGTATTGCATTTTGGAAAAAGTTATGATATTATAATCAAGCGCGCTGACGCAAGCCAATACGGTTCGGTAGTTCAGTTGGTTAGAATGCCGCCCTGTCACGGCGGAGGTCGTGGGTTCGAGTCCCATCCGAATCGCCAATTCTTCCTCCTCTGTAAACAGAGCTTTCCGTTCTCAACAGTAAGCGCACGGTATGCGGATTTAGCTCATTTGGTAGAGCGCCACCTTGCCAAGGTGGAGGTAGCGGGTTCGAACCCCGTAATCCGCTCCAACCACTTACCGCTATGAAGCGGTTCACGGCGCCATAGCCAAGCGGTAAGGCAGAGGTCTGCAACACCTTTATCCCCAGTTCAATTCTGGGTGGCGCCTCCAAAACGTTTACAATCTAATAACATATATCCTTTTTTGAGATGCTGATGTGGCACAGGTGGTAGCGCACATCCTTGGTAAGGATGAGGTCATGAGTTCGAGTCTCATCATCAGCTCCAGCGGATTTAGCTCATTTGGTAGAGCGCCACCTTGCCAAGGTGGAGGTAGCGGGTTCGAACCC
>JAZOTA010000030.1:0-26607 GCA_045657425.1 Eubacteriales bacterium | reverse complement strand
GGTAACTGCCTCGGAGGATTCTTCGGTAGCAGCTTCGGAGGATTCTTCGGTAGCAGCTTCAGAGGATTCTTCGGTAGCAGCCTCAGAGGATTCGGTAGCTGCAACAGAGGATTCGGTTGCGGGGGTAGAGCTGGTTTCGGTTTCGTCGCCGCAAGCTACGAGAACGAGCGCGAATACGAGAACGAAAGCAAGCATGAGAGAAAGCTTTTTCATAGTCATAATACTCCTTGTTTAAAAGTTTGAATTATTATACTACAGTTCTTGCGATATGTCAATAGAAAAAAAGAGCCCTCTGAATCAGAGAGCCCTTTTTGTGTTATACGGTTAAATTATTCAGCTGCGCCGTAAACTTCAACTTCGGAGATGAATGCCCAACCGCCGGAAGTGAAGCGGAATTCAACGTAACGGCCGGAAGCGCTTGCTGCGAGTTCGTAAACGCCGTTAACGGAGGTAATGTCATCGTTGGGAACATCGCCGCCGATTCTGTCGCCCCAAGTTTCGCCGTCATCGGAAACGAAGATTTCGATGGTAGCGGGAGAAACGATACCTGCGGTCAAAGCAGAGGTGCCGTACTTGAATACGAACTTAGCGAGATCCTTCTTTTCGCCGAGGTCGAGGGTAACCGAGTGGTAACCGATATATTCGGGATCTTGGCCGTTGAAGCCTACCCATTCGGGTGCAGTGAACTTAGCGTCGTCTGCGGGAAGAATACCGTCGGTCAAGGTCTTGCCGTCTTCATCGGGATAAGAAACGGGAGCTTCGGGATCGTAGCCTGCCGTGCCTTGACGGAAGAGCGAGCTGAGCGTGTAGGTTTTGCCTGCAGCGAGGTTTTCGGTGCCTGCCGCGGGAGCTTCGGTAGAAACTTCGGTGGATTCTTCAGCAGAAGCTTCGGTAGATTCTTCGGTGGATTCTTCAGCAGAAGCTTCGGTAGATTCTTCGGTAGATTCGGTAGCAGCAACAGAAGATTCGGTAGCTGCAACGGAAGATTCGGTTGCAGGGGTGGAGCTTGTTTCGGTTTCGTCGCCGCACGCTACGAGAACGAGCGCAAATACGAGAACGAAAGCGAGCATAAGTGAAAGTTTTTTCATAACTAAACATCTCCTTTTGTTTTGGATGTCATATTATACTACACATTAATCATTGTGTCAATAGAAAAAAGAGCCCTCTGAATCAGAGAGCTCTTTTGTGTTATAAGTTTGAATTATTCAGCTACGCCGTAAATTTCAACTTCGGAAACGAACATCCAGCCGCCTCTGTTAAGACGGAACTGAACGTACTGTGCGTTTGCAGCAGCATCGAGGTCGATAGCGGTTTCGATAGCGGAAACAGCTGCATCGTCTTCGGGAACAATGCCGCCAACAACTTCGAAGGTTTCGCCGTCGGTAGAAACAGCGATTTCAACAGTCATATTGGAAGCGCCGATACCGTTGCCGAGACCGGAGGAGCCGAGGTGAACAACTGCCTTTGCAATGTCGGTAGCTTCGCCGAGGTCAATGGTGATCCAGGAGTAACCGGTTTGTGCATAGTTGGGATGTACGCCGGTCCAACCGGTCCAAACAGCATCATCGTATGCAGCGTCGGTAGCTGCGATAACGCCGTCGGTAAGGGTCTTGCCGTCTTCATCGGGGTAAGCGATGGGAGCGTTGGCATCGTAACCCCAGTTAACTTCGGGGCCGCCTTGACGGAACTGTTCGGAAATGGTGTAGGTCTTGCCTGCAGCGAGGTTTTCGGTGCCTGCTACGGGAGCTTCGGTAGAAACTTCAGTGGATTCTTCAGCAGAAACTTCGGTAGATTCTTCGGTAGATTCGGTAGCAGCTTCGGAAGATTCGGTTGCTGCTTCAGAGGATTCGGTAGCAGCTTCAGAGGATTCGGTTGCTGCAACAGAGGATTCAGTTGCGGGGGTGGAGCTTGTTTCGGTTTCATCGCCGCATGCTACGAGAACGAGAGCGAACACGAGAACGAAAGCAAGCATAAGGGAAAGTTTCTTCATAGTTAATAATCTCCTTATTGTAATAAAACTTGACCCATTATACCATCTTTTGCGGAATATGTCAAGGGCAAAAGCAAAAAGAAAGGAGCAAAGGGGACGGTGTCAAATCTGACGCATTCTTCGTAATTCCTTGGGAGTGGCCCCGAAAACATCGCGGCTTACCTGATTAAACGAACGGATGCTTTTAAAGCCGCATTCAAACGCGATATGCGAAATAGGCATATCAGTATCCTGAAGCATTGCAAACGCTTGGTGTATGCGGTAATAGTTAAGCAGCTTCTTAAAGTTTATGTTCATATAGCGGTTAAACGTGCGTGAAAGATATTGGTAATTATAGCCCTTATCCTTTGCAATATCTTTAAGTGAAACGTTGCTTTTAAAGTTTTCGGCGATATAAAGCGCAATATCCATTACCGCAATATCTCTTTTCGGCGCAGGAATAAGCGTAGACGAGCCGAGAAAATAGCTTACAAGCAAATATAAAAAGCCCTTTACCCTCAAGCGCGTTTCCATTGGTGTTATCCGTGCAATAGGACCGCTGTTGACTCCGAAATGCGAATGAAGCATTTTAAGGCCGAAATCGAGAGCATCGTGTTCGGGACGGAAAACGGGATCCTTGGGCACCATACCTGCGAATGATTGCGCCGCAGTGAGAATAAGATGGTCGTTGAAAATAATTCTCTGCACCGAGCCGTCGCCGATAATGTCAAATTCGTGCGCTTGGAAGGGGAACAAAATAATACAGTCCCCGGGAGATAGCTCAAAGCTCTGATCGTTGACTCTGCAAACGCAAATCCCCTTTATCGGGGTGATTATTTCATAGTTTTTGTGAAAATGCTTTATTACTCCCCGTTCCGAGTGTATATACGAGTGAAATTCAAAGGTGAGACTGCTTGGCAAATTGTTTTCGACCTTCTTATCCATATCTTCGCTCCAAAAAACAAAAAGTCAACTTTTTGCTATAATATATACCATATTCGGCTTGATTTGTCAATGTTAGTGTGTTAAACTGTCAAAAAGTTCCCGAGGAGGATTTGAATATGAAAAAATTAACGGTAATCATTCTTTGTCTGCTTATCGGAATACAGGCGTTTGGGGCAGGGGCGTTCAGCGCAAGTGCCGCCGAAGCGAAAACACTGTTTTCCGATTCATTTAATTATAAAAATTTCGGAAAGAGTGCGCTTTACAACAGTACGAACGTTTGGGAAAAGGAATATGCGACTCCCAAGGATTCGAACGACCAAGGCTCGGTGGAGTGCAGTGCACCCACACCGAAAAACGGTGCTTTGAGCTTCTCCGAAGGCGACGGTGTTCGCTTTAATTGGCAGAATATAAGCGATTTTAAAAGCTTCGATGCATCGAAGACCTACACCGTAACCTTTGACGTTAAGGTTACCGATTTCGGCGACGACGCACCGCGCGGACAGCAACCGACCTGGAACCGCGAGCTTTATTTTGCGGTTGCGGGATATTACAACCAAATCGAATTCCGTAGCGGCAACTATTCGGGTCAGATAGGCATGCGTGCGGGCGATAAGACCTCGGACTACCCCAAGGGTGGCTGGACCAACGATAAATCGACCTACGCTCTTAACAAGGTCTATAACTGTAAATTCGAATGGATACCCTCCAAGAAGATGATAGTTTCCACCGTTTCAAGCGGAGGCACCGTTATCGCTCGGGGCTCGCGTACCGACGATAAGTATGCAACGGTAAACAAATATACACGCTTCCTCGTTTGGCGCTGTGAAGACGGCGCGATGGAGCTCGATAACGTAACCTTCAGCGACGGAAAGAACACCTACACCCAGGATTTTGATTACGGCACCGAAGCCGACACAATGACCGCCTCGGGCGTTTGGGGACTCGAAGATGTTCGCAAGACCGACGCGCAAGCACCCACGTTTAAAAACGGCGCAGTCGTTTTGAAGGAAAAAAGTTCGATCAAGTTTAATTGGCAAAAGGTGCAGGGTGTCGGCGAATACGATAACACCAAAACCTATATTTTCGAATTCGACATCAAGCTTACCGATAAGGGCGACGGAAGCAATTGGGGCGGAAGCACTCAAACGCGCACGGTATATATCGCGTTTGGCGGTTGGTATAATCTTATCGAGCTTCCCACAGCCGATAATACCGTTAAGATTGGCTCGACAAACGAAGCGTTTACCGATGCGAAGCATTTTAACAAGCGGCTGCGCGCAAAGGTGGTTTGGGAGGGCACCAAGCTTTCGATGTCGCTTTGCGACAGTAACGGCAATATAGTTACCCAAGGCGAAAGAAGCGGTAACGCATTTGTCGATATGTCCTCCGAGAATGGCGCGATGACAAACCTTGTTTTCCGTTGTGAGGACGGTGCATACGAGCTTGATAACTTCAAATTTTCGGTATTGAGCGTCGAAGCGGCAAACAGCACGAAGCTTAATATTGCAAAGAACAAGCAGGCGATATACACCGCAAAAATAAATTATTCGGGCGACGGCAGTGCAACCCTTAAATACGGCGGTGCCGAGCTCTTCCACGTTGAAAACAATTCGATAAGAGTCGGCGGCAAGAGCGTTGTCGGCAAATTTGCAAAGGGTGATTACGCTCTCGAAGCAATAGTGAGTCCCAATCAGGAAATGGCTACTATCGAGGTAAAGGCACCCAACGGCGAAATTGTCCGCAGAGGTTTTTATACCCTTCTCGGCGGCGACAAAATGGATATATTCATAAATGGCAAAAGCAAGGTTATAAACGCAAACGTTAAATACGAATCGGCAAATATCAACGATTACAAGCTTGTTACAAAGGAGCCGACATACAGCGGCAGTGCGGCAAATATATATAACGTTGTAACCTCGTTCAACGAAGCACAAACCACAAGAAACCTTGCTTGGACGGCAAAGGCGTCATTTATCGGCACGAATGCCATGGCGGTCAAATACCGCAAGGTCGGCGATTCGAAGTGGATAACCGTCGACGCTGTTAAGGAGGTCGAGCAGATAAATACCGCCGATGAGGATTACTTCAAGTGCGATATTTCGGGACTTTCGCCCAATACCGAATATGAATATAAGATCGGCAAAAAGAACAGCGACAAGGACAGCGATTGGACACAAACCTTTAAATTCACCACCGCGAAGAACGATATTGACGAATTTACCTTCCTGGCGGTAGGCGATACCCAAGGCATCACCTGGAACGGCTTGACCTCGGGCGATAAGGGCTTTATGTTCGCCATGGCGGCTATTGAGGAAGCGTTCCAAGAGGTTAAAAAACCTGCGTTTATTCTTCATACCGGTGACGTTGTCGAAAACGGCAACAACAAGAATATGTGGAATATGTTCTTCAAGGCGCTTAATAATTACGGTACCGAAACACCGATGTTTGCTACTATCGGTAACCACGATACCTGGGGGGCACCGCTTTATTTCGACCACCATTTCAATCACCCCGACAACGGCGGTGTGGCGGCACTCGATCAAAGCTATAAAAGTAACGTTACCGACACTAACATTTTAAGATTGTTCGATAATGCTGACGAAACGATCTATTCCTACGACTACGGCGACGCACACTTTATCGTGCTCAACAGCGGCAGCTATGGAGCGCAGGACCGATACATTTTGGAAGCACAGCGCCAATGGCTTATCAAGGACTTAGAAGCAAACAAGGACGCAAAATGGACGATAATGCTCTTCCACCAGCCGGTATATCACCGTATGGGCGGAGGTCAGGACAGACCTTGGCTTTACGATGTTATCGAGGGATACGGTGTTGACCTTGTGCTTCAAGGTCACTCTCACCTTGTAACCCGAAGCTATCCGATGAAGGACAACAAAATCGTTACCAAAGCGGTCGACGGAACCATCGAAAAGGGAATAGGTACGGTCTATATGACGATCGGCTCGACTGCACTTAACCACGACGGTGCGAGTGATACCACCTATGAGGAGGAAATAGCAGTACTTGCAACGCCTACTCCCACCCAACCTGCATACACTACGGTTACCGTTAACGATAAAGGCATTACCGTTACTATAAAGCAGGTAAACGGATTTGTGCTTGACAGCTTCACAATCGAGGATAACGGCGAAAATAACTCGCAGGGCGATAATTCACAAAGCACCCCGAGTGACGACGTTTCTGACAACTCGGATAATATTTCCGACACCTCGGATGAAAGCATTGATAATACCGTTTCGGACGAAATTTCAAACGGAAGCACCAACGAAAGCAATCCCGATTCCTCGGTCGGTGCCGACAGCGAAGGTAACGATGAAACGCTAAACGAACCGAACGATAATTCCGAAAACGTAACAGACGATAACGATTCCGACAATACGGTTTTGATAATTGTAATCTGCGTTGTTATCGCGCTTGTTGCGGCGGTCGGCACGGTCATAGTTATCAAGCGTAAAAAGTAAAAAACAGTAAAAAAAGAGCTTCTCGGTTGAGAAGCTCATTTTTTTATTCAGTATTGTTTTTTTATGCCGCGGGAGCGAAAACTTCAACTTCGTCCATCCAAACAAACGAGTTGCCGATAGGAAGAACGTTGATAACGAACTTGATGTAACGAGCGTTTACGGTTTCAGCCGCGCCTGCGGTAAGTGAGAAGGTGCTCCAAGTGTCACCTGCGATTCCGGTACCGGAAACGAGAACTATATCGGTAGCAGGAGCAGAAGCAACGAGAGTAAATTCGCCGTCTGCGGAATCGGAGGAGTAAACTTCAAGCGAGGTAGCATCGAATTCGTTGGGAATGCCGATACCCCAGTTACCGCCGGAAAGATATACAGCGTATGCTTTGGAGTCCATAGCTTCGCCGAGGTCAACAACGATTTCAACCTTGTTGCCAACGGTCTTGTCAGGAGAGTTCCAGCCTGCGGATTCGCTGGTGCCGGGGTTTTCAACATTCTTGTTGCCGTTGGTAAGACGGATGCCGTCATCATTGAATGTGTCGTCTGTACGGTTGGGAGGGGTTGTGGTGTAGGACTTGCCGGCAGAAATTACGTCGCCAAGCTCGCCGATTTCAACCTTGGAGGATTCTTCCTCGGGTTCAGAGGATTCTTCTTCGGAGGATTCGGTTGCAGCTTCGGAGGATTCTTCTGCTTCGGAAGATTCGGTTGCAGCTGCGGAGGATTCGGTAGTAGCTTCAGAAGATTCGGTTGCAGGGGTGGAGCTTGTTTCGGTTTCTTCGCCGCATGCTACGAGAACACACGCAAATACGAGAACGAAAGCAAGCATAAGAGAAAGCTTTTTCATTGCGATTTAACTCCTTATTAATAATTGATTTACAGTATTATACTCTTTGATCTCAAATATGTCAAGAATTAAAGTCCTGTCAATATCCGTACTTTTTACGGTATGCGAAAATCAGGATAGCGGTCATCACCGCCGCCAAAAATTCGGCAACGATTATCGAGCTCCAAATTCCGTCGACACCCCAAACCAAGGGGAGCAGTAAGACCGCCGCAACCTGGAATACGAGCGTTCGAAAAAACGAAATGATTGCCGAAACGAGTCCGTTGTTGAGCGCCGTGAAAAACGACGAGCCGAAAATGGCGATTCCTGCGAACAGGAACGAAAAGCTGTAAATACGGAATGCGTTGATGGTAAGCTCCAGCAATGCGGCATCGTAGCTTACGTACATAAGTGAAAGCGGCTTCGCCAAAAGAAGCGAAAGAAGCAACATTGCGACCGAGCAAATGCCTATTATGGTCAAGCTCTTTTTAAGTACGCTTTTAAGCTCTTTTTGGTTCTTTGCACCGTAATTATATGAAATTATCGGGGCACAGCCGACCGAGTATCCCACATAGGTGCTTATGAAGATAAAGGCAACGTACATAATAACGCAATATGCCGCAACGCCGTCCTCGCCTGCCATATCGTAAAGCCGGAAATTATAAAGAATGCAAACTATAGAGGATGAAATGTTGGTCATAAGCTCGCTTGAGCCGTTTGTGCAGATCTTTACAAGCGAACGCCAATCAAATTTCGGGCGCACTATCTTTAAAAGGCTCGAATTCGGGAACGCGAAATATACAAGCGGAATGACCGCGCCTATCAACTGGCTTATACCCGTTGCCCATGCCGCGCCTGCAAGTCCGAAAGGGAATACCGCAACGAACAGCCAGTCGAGAAGCATATTTGCAATTCCTGCCGCAACCGTCGACCAAAGTCCGAGTTTAGGCTTTTCGGCGGTAACGCAAAGGCTTTGAAACACGAATTGTAGCATCAGCGCAGGCATAAATATCAAAAACACTCTGCCGTATTCGACACAGCCGTTAAGCATTTCACCCGTTGCGCCGAGAAGATAGGAAATTTCTTCCAAAAACATCTCGCCGAGCACGGTAAAGCCGACACCTAAAATAACGGTTGCGTAAATTATCATCGAAAACGTTTGGTTTGCTTTTTCCTTGTCGCCCTCGCCGAGCGTTTTCGCAATAAGCGCACTGCCTCCCGTACCGAACATAAAACCGAGCGAGCCGAGGATCATAAGGAACGGGTAAATATAGTTAAGCGCCGCAAAGGGCACCTTGCCAACATAATTGGATACGAAAAAGCCGTCCACAATGCCGTAAATCGAAATGAATATCATCATTGCAATCGACGGAAGCGTGAACCTTAAGAGCTTTTTATAGGTAAAATGGTCGTAAAGGTGAATTTTCATATCTGCTCCAAACAAAGTCTGGAAATACTTTACCACAAGGTGCGAATTTTTTCAATAGTCAAAAAACTTTACATTGACCTCTCAATGTGGTATAATCATAATTCGGAGGTGCAGACAAAATGATTTTACCGTATACCACAATCTTAATAGATATGTACGGCGTTATACTCGAACAGAGCAAGGGCCGTTTGCTTAAATATTCACTCGACACGTTAGGACAGGAAAAATATAACGAGATAGAAAAGAAAATTCACGAGGAACGTCTTTTCGACAAGGCAGGCTTGGGCGAATTCGATCAGAACGAATTTCTAACCATGCTTGGATTCGATAACCCCGAATTACATATGAAAAATTATATTGAAAACTATCTTACGCTCGATAAGGGCTTTATCGATTTCGCCGAGCGTATAAAGGGAAAATATGACCTTGTCTTGCTCTCAAACGACGTTTCGGAATGGAGCGATTATACTGTCAGGTACCTCGGTATCGAAAAATATTTCTCACACCGCACCGTCAGTGCAGACGTGAAATGCCGTAAGCCCGATTTGAAAATCTACGATCTTACACTTGAGACTATCGGGAAAGCACCCTCGGAATGTATTTTTATCGACAACGACGTTAAAAATCTGCTTGCCGCCGAGGAGGTTGGAATTTCAACCGTCTTGTTTAACCGCGACGAAATGCATTTTGACGGCGCAACTGTTGAAACCTTCGGTGAGCTTTGCGATTTGATAGGAGTTTAAAATGAAAAGACTTGTGCTGATTTTAATTGCCGTAGCGGTTTTAACCTCGGTATTTTGTCTTTCGGTTTGCGCAGATGAAAGCCACGAGCTTGTAAGTGAAATAAGCGAAGCGGAAGAAATGATTGGCGGAATAAGCAAAACCGCTTGGACTGTTATTTCGGTGCTTTTCGTGTTGCTTGTCGCCTATGCCGCATACAGCGTGAAATTTAAAAAGAAATAGCAGGAAAAATTTTCCAAAGCGCGTCACAACGGTATAAGCCGAAAAAATCGGCAAAACATATCAACGGTGATCGTGTTTGACAAAAGTAAAAAAGAACGTAATATTTTTCTCGTCGGGCGGCGCAGGATACGGCATAATCGAGCTTATCTGGCGCGGCAGAACGCATTGGACAATGCTTATCGCAGGCGGTATTTGCTTCGTTATCTTTTCGGTGATCTCCGAAAAGTGCAAAAAACGTACACATATCTGCAAGGCATCCTTTTGCGCACTCAGCGTAACGCTCGTCGAGCTTATATTCGGCATTGTGTTTAATCTTATGCTCAAAATGAACGTTTGGGATTACAGTAAAATGCCGTTCAATCTGTTCGGTCAGGTCTGCCTGCTTTACACACTGCTTTGGGGAGTGCTCGGCGCGGCTTTCTTACCGCTTGCGGATTATTTAAACCGAAAATTGGGGGAATGCAGATGAAAACCATTGCTATAATTGACGATGACGTTTATATCGGTGATATGTTGGAAACGCTTTTAACAAGCGAGGGATACGGCGTTGTCCGCGCCTATTCCGGCACCGAGGCACTGATGCTTTTGTCGCAGCATAAGCCCGACCTTGTGTTGCTCGACCTGATGCTGCCCGGACTTTCCGGCGAAGCACTGCTTCCCAAAATAAACAACGTTCCCGTTATAGTCGTGAGTGCAAAGCTTGATATCGAAAACAAGGTCGAGCTTCTTATGGGCGGCGCTTGCGATTACATAACAAAGCCGTTTGATACCAAAGAGCTTCTTGCGCGTATTGCGGTGCAGTTAAGGAATAATACGTCTGACCGCAACGGCGGTACCGAGTGCGAGCTTGCGCTCGATTTTGCTGCGCGCGGTGTTTCGGTGTGCGGAATGCAGGTGCATCTTACCCGTACCGAATACGCTATTTTAAAAATTCTTATGCAAAACCCCAACCGTGTCGTTTCCAAATCGCTTATTCTTGACCGAATAAGTGTGGATACACCCGACTGTACCGAAAATTCGTTAAAGGTACATATAAGCAATCTTCACCGAAAGCTCCGCAATGCGGGCGGACGTGAATATATCGAGTCTGTTTGGGGAATCGGCTTCCGCCTTTTGTAAATCTTTACGAAATCTTAACGTTTTTCTTAACTCTTTTCTTTACCGTTGTGTTTTACAATAAAACCGAACGGAGGAAAGAATTTATGAGTGACGGGCAAAAACGGATAACAAAACAAAAAATAACACAGCGCAGGTTCGATTACGACCGCGCGTTGCGCACCGTTGATAACATCGGCATTCCGTCGATACTCGGTGAAAGCCCTGTTGAGCCGATCGAGGGCTTTATTTATGCCGACCGCGACGAATATGCCGTTTTTCTGTCGTACATTTTCAAAAACCTTTCCGAAAAAGCACTGGTCGGCTTTGATATACGAATCGACTTTTATTATTATCAAAACATCCCTTACTGTTCTTTGTGCTTCTCCTATTGTGAAAAAGACCTTTCGCTCGGGACGATATCGTGCGGCGACAAAAAGCTTAATTTCAAGCAGTCCTGTCTTCGCAGTAAAGTCGAAAGCGGCGAATGCTTCGGTGAAAACATTCTTATTCCCATAACCGACATAAGGTATACGAAGATAAGAACTATCCTTGTATCCGCCGAATTTGAAGACGGAACGACCGTACCCATCGACCTTGCCGTAAGCGGCAGAGCAAAGCGTATATCCGAGCTCGACAGTGCAAGCCGTTCGGTTTTTGAAAAGGGGGATATTTCGCTCCATCTGAAAAAACTGCACCCTGCAAAAAACATACCTCAATTCGGGTCTTCGTCGTGGCTATGCTGTTGCGGAAACAAAAATCCGATACGGCTTAACAAATGCGAAAAATGCCGCCGAGACAGAGAAAGTCAGGAAATGCTTTTAAGCGAAAGCGTTATCGAAGGACAAAAAAACACCATCATTGCCGATCCGACCGCCGTTACTTTTCACGATAAAAGCAAATTCCGTCAAAACAAGTATCTTGAAAACGAACGCGATATAAGAAAAAAGAACGATATGATCGAGCAAGCGCTTAAAAACGTTGTCAAGCAAAACAGCACAAAAGAACGGTGCGGAGTGTTTATCAAAATTTTTTATTGGTTAATCGGAATGTCGGTAATCAGCACGTTGCTTGCCATTGCTTACTCGTTGCTTATGATTTTAAGGGATTCTTACGGAGATAAGGACAATTTTGCAAAGTTTATACACAAGCTGCTCGACGGCGACTTCTTTATATGGATGGGTGATATATGGCCTGGATAATCTGTGCTTTATTGGCGATGGCGGTCATCGCGCTTGCGTGCAGACTCGTTTCCGTACGCAAAAATATGAAAAAGCTTGCGCATCTTGTTGACGAATCGCTTTCGCTCGGTATAACCGAAGAAATTGTTCTGAAAACCGACGACAAGTATTTAAAAGAGCTTGTTTCGTCACTTAACAACGAGCTTTCGCGGCTGTATGAGCTTCAGACCGGATACCTTGCAGGCGATCGTGAATTGAAAGAGGCGGTAACAAATATCGCGCACGACCTGCGCACTCCGCTTACTGCGATACACGGGTATATCGATCTGTTGTCGAAGACCGATGACCCTGCAGAAGCAAAAAAATATATTTCCGCTATCGAGAATCGTGTAACGGCAATAACGCATCTTACCGAGGAGCTTTTTGAATACTCGGTTATTTCGTCGGCAAGCACTCGCGCGGCGGTTCCGACCGACATTTGCAGAGTTTTGGAGGATACGCTTATTGCAAGCTATCCCATATTTGAACAAAACGGCATAGTGCCTGCTATCGAAACGCCTAACTGCGCGGTGCTTCGGGACGTTGATCCTGTTTCGCTTTCACGCGTGTTCGGAAACATAATAAGCAACGCGGCAAAATACAGCGAAAAGGACTTTTCGGTAATTATGACGGATGACGGCGTGATCTCATTCTCCAATCGCGCATCCGGACTTAGTGATATCGACGTCAGCAAGCTGTTTGACCGTTTTTTCACAGTCGATCCGTCAAGGCGTTCGACGGGATTGGGACTTTCGATTGCAAAATCGCTCGTTGAACAAATGGGCGGAACGGTATATGCCGACTACACAAACGAAAAGCTGACGATAGTTTTGCATTTTAACCCGACAGCTTGACCCATTATGACACCTTCGCTTGTGCGCAAGGTGTCATTTTTATATCAAAACATAAAAACAGAGAGACGGCTTCTTTTTAAAAGCGTCTCTCTGAACGGATATTTTGATTTTACGAAAGATTACTGTGCGTCGTAAACTTCAATTTCGTTGATCCAGCACCAGGTGCCGTTTACCTGAACGTTGATCATAACGTATCTGCCGGATGCAGTAACGTCGACTTCTGCCCAGTATGCAAGGTCGGCGGTTTCTGCTACGGTAGAATCCTTAATGGTGAATTCAGCTGCACGGGTGAAGCTGTCAATGTCATCGGAATCTGAAACCAAAACGTCGAGCCAAGCGGGAGAGTGAACACCGGAGGGTTCGTTGTTTGCGCAGTGAACGCGAACACGGCTGAGGTTCTTGGTTTCGCCAAGGTCGATGATAACGTAGCCCTTGCCATCGGGGGAGTTGAGAAGAGAGGGATCCATGCTGGGGTTAGCATAGAAGCCGAACCAGGTGGAATCGTATGCGTGGGTATCCTCGCCTGCGACACCATCGGTGAGGTTAGCGGTATATTGCGCGCCGGGAGTGCCGCTGCCGGAAATGGTGTAGGGTCTGCCTGCGGCGACGTTACCGCCGGTTATGATGACACCGTTGTTGGATTCTTCTGCAGAAATTTCGGTGGATTCTTCGGTAGATTCCTCGGTGGATTCCTCGGTGGATTCCTCGGTAGATTCTTCGGTGGATTCGGTAGCTGCAACAGAGGATTCGTTTTCGGGTGCGGAACTTGCTTCTTCATCGCCGCTGCAGGCTACGAGCACACAGGAAACAACGAGAACAAGAGCGAGAAAAAAAGAAAGCTTTTTCATTAACAGGGTTCTCCTTTTAGTTTGATGCGTTATTATACCTCAAACGCTCGGATAAGTCAATGTTTTTTCAAAAAGTTGTGTCCGGCGATCCGGATCGGTTTATTGACTTTTTATAAAAAATATATATTTTTCAAAAAATCTATTGAAAAATTTTATAAAAAGATATATAATAGACACTTGGTGATGTTTAATGGCTGAAAAGACTAAAAAAATAGCGTTGGACGGGCCCTCGGGCTCCGGCAAAAGCACTCTTGCCAAAAATCTTGCTCGGCATTACGGCTTCGTTTATATTGATACGGGCGCGCTTTACCGCACGATCGGACTTTTTGTTTGCGAACGCGGTATTGAATCGACTGATGTCGATGGCATTATTTCCTGCCTTCCCGATATCAAAATTGAGATGAAGCTTGAAAACGGCGGCGGTGCTGTTTATCTCGGCGGAAGACGTATCGGTGACGAAATTCGTACTCCGATAATTTCCAAATATGCATCCGACGTTTCAAAGGTTCCCGAGGTGCGTGAATTCCTTTTGGAAACTCAACGCGCTATCGCAAGAGAAAACAACGTTATAATGGACGGCCGCGACATCGGCACGGTTATATTGCCCGATGCTCAGGCGAAGCTTTTTGTTTTCGCTTCGGCAGAGGCACGCGCAAAGCGCAGATATGCCGAATTGCTTGACCGCGGTGTCGACACCACCTATGAATCGGTGCTTGCCGATATGCAATGGCGCGATGCGAATGACAGCCAAAGAGAAATCGCCCCTGCAATCCCCGCAGAGGATGCGATAATGTTCGATAATTCGCTTATGGATATCGATGAAATGGTTCAAAGCGCCATCAAAATTATAGATAAGGTAATATTTGAATGAGTTTTTATAAGGTAGTACGTGCACTTGCTTTGGCTTATGCAAAGGTCGTTTACCGTGTTTCGGTTCACGGAAAGGAAAACGAACCGATTGACGGCCCCTTTATCGTATTTTCCAACCACACCTCGTTTGCAGATCCGCTTTTGACCGCCTGTGCGGTAAAGCACGAGCTTTCTTTCCTTGCAAAGAGCGATTTGGAAAAGGTCGGCATTCTGCGTTGGCTGTTCAAAAAGTGCAACGTCGTTACCATCAACCGCGGTGAATCGGATATTGCGGCGCTTCGCAAAAGCTGTGAAATAGTCAAAAACGGCGGTTGCCCTGCAATTTATCCTGAAGGAACCCGTATTCCGCAATTCCTGCCCGAAGCGGAAAAGGCGCAGGCAGGTATCGGTCTTATGGCAACGAGAACAAAAGCAACTCTGCTTCCCGTTGCGATATGCTACGGCAAAAAACACAAAAAGCCCCTTGTTTTCCGCAAGGTGCACGTATATATCGGAAAACCCATAAGCTTTGATGAATATTCGGCGATAAACGAGCATCCCAATTCCCACGATATCGCGGTTTATGCTTTTTCCAAGCTTTGCGACGATTTCGCTGAACACAACCATGGCTGAGATCAGAATTTCCGAATACAGCGGCTTCTGCTTCGGTGTAAAGCGTGCCGTTGATATGATAAACGCGAGTATTGATAACCGCGGCAAGAGAATATTTTGTCTTGGTGAGCTTATACACAACCGTATTTTCAACCAAACGCTTATCGACCGCGGAGTGACGTTTATATCCAATGAGGATATCGATTCGCTCCCGAAGGATGCACTTGTTTTTCTGCGTGCGCACGGTACGACGAAGCAGATGGTTAAAAAGCTTGAAGCATTGGGCATCGAATATGTCGATGCGACCTGCCCTTACGTTTCAAAGATCCACAAGATCGTAGCAAATGAGGACGAAGCCACATCGGTTTTCGTCATAGGCGATGCAAAGCATCCCGAGGTTGAGGGAATAATGAGCTTTGCAAAGGGCAAAAAAAGAGTTTTTAAGGATCTGGACGATATTGTTTCCGCGCATCAAAGCGGTTTTAAAAGCGAAGAGGATTGCATTCTTGCCGTTCAAACGACCTTTTCGGGTGCCGAATGGGAAAGATGCAAGGCGGAAATGAAATTGCTTTATCCCAATATACGAATATTCGAAACGATATGCAGCGTTACCGAAAACCGACAAAAGAAGATTCGTGAGCTTGCAAGCGATTGCGACCTTACGGTAGTTGTAGGCGGACGAAACAGCTCGAACACGGCAAAGCTGTTTGCGATCGCAAGTGAGGTTTGCGAAAATTCGCTTCTTATCGAAACGTCGAGCGAGCTTGACGAACACGCCGAAAAAATTATTTCGGCAACTAAAATTGCAATAGCTGCGGGCGCATCGACGCCCAGCGGTATAATACAGGAGGTATACAACAAGATGGCAGACATCCAAAAAGAGGAACTCAGCTTTGCAGAGATGCTCGAACAGTCATTCAAAACTTTAAATACAGGTGAAAGGGTTACCGGAATTATTTCGGCAGTCAATCCGGCCGAGGTCAAAGTTGACCTTGGTACGAAGCATACGGGCATTCTCCCGTACGACGAAATTACTTCGGAAAGCGGCGTTAATCTCAACGATCTCTTCAAGGTCGGCGATGAAGTTGAAGTTATCTGCGGCAAGTTCAGTGATTTCGACGGTACTGTTATGCTTTCCAAAAAGAAGATCGATATGCACAAGTACTGGGAAGCAATCAAGGTAGCTGCTGAATCCGGTGAGCTTCTTGAAGGCACTGTTAAGGAAATCATCAAGAACGAAAAGGGCTATGCAGGCGTTATCGCGCTTTACGGTCCCAACAAGGTATTCATTCCCGCATCCCAGACCGGTATTGCAAAGGGTGAAGAACTTGAAGCTCTCAGAGGTCAGAAGGTTTCCTATAAGATCATCGACGTAAACGAACAGAGAAAGAGAGCGGTCGGCTCTATCAAGGCATCCAACAGAATCACCCGTAAGGCGGCAGAAGAAGAATTCTTCGCTAACGTACAGGAAGGCGACAAGTTCGAGGGTAAGGTTCGTGCTCTTATGAGCTACGGCGCATTTATCAACCTCGGTCCCGTTGACGGTATGCTTCACATTTCCGAGCTTTCGTGGGGCAGACTTAAGAAGCCCGAAGAGGTTCTTAAGGAAGGCGAAACCATCAACGTATTCATCAAGTCTGTAGACAAAGAAAAGAAGAGAATTTCTCTCGGCTACAAGACCGCTGAAAACGATCCCTGGAACATCTTCCAGCAGAAGTATAACGTTGGCGACGTTGTTGACGCAACCATCGTTTCTCTTATGCCCTTCGGCGCATTCGCAGAAATCTTCCCCGATCTCGACGGTCTTATCCACATTTCGCAGATCGCAGACAAGCCCATTCCCAACCCTGCAAGCGTTCTTAAGATCGGCGACAAGGTTACCGTTAAGATCACCGCTGCAGATGTTGAAAACAGAAGACTTTCTCTCTCTATCCACGCACTTCTCCAAAAGAACGAATCTGTTGAAGAAGCAGTTGAAGCACCCGCTGAAGACGCTGCTGAATAATTAAAAAGCAAGGAAAAAGCTGTTGCAACCGCAACAGCCTTCAGACCGAAGACAAATGGTCTGTTTACACCCTTGAAAGAAAAATAACAAAAAAGAGTTCTTTCGTTTACATTCGGAAGAACTCTTGTTTTTTTATAAGGAATTTGAAAAAATTATTGTATTTTCAATGGTTTTAACGAAAAGCTCGACTACTTTACGAAAAAGCTGTTGCAACCGCAACAGCTTTTTTTACGTCATTTAACGATTTCAAGATAGTTAAGAGAGCACCAGCCCTTTGTGCCGTTGTAATCAACGTAAGCCCAACCGTTTTCCTCTTTTTCGATAATAACGGTTTCGCCTCTTGGGATCGATCCGACCTTTTCGTATTTTTCGCCGGGGCCGCTTCGCATATTAAGTGCGCTCTTTGCGTCGCAGATTGCCGTCTTTTTGTCGGTGTCAACACTTTCAACGCTTTCGGTATTTTCGTTTTCATCTGCGCTCGGTGGATTAAGCGCAAGATAGGTCTTATAGCCCGCATAGCTGAGAATTGCAACGACAATCAATGCGCCGACAATCTTGCCTGCAACGCCTCCGCCTGACGAGGATGAGGAATAGCTTGAGCTCGAGCTCGTGCTTGTACTTGATGGAGTGTAGTTAAATTCGGGGTCCTTTCCGTCCCAAACGTAGGACGAGCAGTAGTTTGTGCACTTGTCAATGTAATCGTGTCCCGATTTACAGCATTTTCTCATATAAACCGCATCGTATTCGCTTTCAAATCCGATGTCCTCGCAATGCTTACAAGACCAACATTTTCCGCCCTTTTTAGGATCAATTGCCATTTTTCTGCCTCCAATTTACATTTTGTTAATATTTTAACACAAAAACCGACAAAAATCAACAGTTGAAAAATATTTATCCGCCTTGCTTTTTCCGATTGCGTATTATATAATAAAATGATAGGATGGTGCATAATGACAAACGATTGTATTTTCATCGACGGCAAAACGCCGTATTATCAAAGCAGACTTTTAAATGAATACGGCATCCGCCATGCGTTTTTTACAAAAATCGGCGGAGTGAGCGAGGGTGTTTTTGAATCGCTTAATTTTGCCGAGGGAGTAGGCGAGTTAAAGGACAGCGAGGAAAACGTAATCAAAAATTACGAAATCGCCGCAAATTGCTTCGGGCTTTCGGCGCATGACGTTTGCAGAACCTATCAAACGCATACAAGCGTCATAGTTCTTGCCGACGAAACAAAGCGCGGAGTCGGTATCGTAAAGCCAAAATTCGATTTCGGTGTCGATGGGTTGGTAACAGCGGAAAAAGACCTTTTGCTTTCGGTGCGGACTGCCGATTGCGTTCCTGTTTTGCTTTGCGATAAAAATAAAACCGTGTGCGCCGCAGTCCACGCAGGTTGGCGCGGTACTGTTGGCGGAATCACGAAAAACGCGGTAAAAATGATGAACGAAATGGGCATTCACAAAAATGATATCCTTGCCGCAATCGGACCTTGCATAGGTAAATGCTGCTACGAGGTCGGAAGCGAGGTAAGGGATGAATTTCTTGCCGTAGATTCCCAATACCGCGCATTTTTCACGCCTAACGGCGAGAAATTTATGCTTGATTTAAATAAAGCAAACGAGGATATCTTAATAAGTTCGGGATTATTGCCCGAAAATATTTCTCGGCTCGATCTTTGCACCAAATGTAACGAAAATCACTTTTTCTCGCACAGAAGAAGCGGTACTAACCGCGGAACGATGAGTGCGTTTATATGTCTTTAAGGGTGGTATGCAATATGGTAAAGGTTTTTCATTGCGCGGATATTCATCTTGACTCTCCGTTTTCGCTTTTCTCCCCGAGAGAAGCCGAAAAGCGCCGTACCGAGCTTCGCGCGGCATTTACCTCGGCGCTTATGTATGCGCGCGAGAAGAAGGCGGATATTTTCATAATCAGCGGCGACCTTTTTGACGGCGAATACGTTACTCGCGACACGCGCGAGCTTTTGGTGCGCGAATTTGCCAAATGCGGTGATATGAAAATTTTCATCGCTCCGGGTAACCACGATCCGCTCGGCACGGGCTCGCCCTATGAAACGGCGGATTTCCCCGAAAACGTGCATATTTTCGGCGGTGAGCGAGAATGTGTTTCGCTCGACGATTTGGGAGTTGACGTTTACGGCTTCGGCTTTACCTCTAAAAACTATATTTCATCGCCCGTTGCGAATTGGCAGATCAAGGATAAATCACGCATAAACATTCTCGTCTGCCACGGCGATATGGTTGGCACAGATGAGGCAACAGGCCCGATAACCAAGCGTGAAATCGCAGAATCGGGATTTGACTATATTGCGCTCGGTCATATCCACAAGCCGACTGGACTTTTGTGCGAGAACGGCGTTTATTATTCCTACCCCGGTTGTATCGAGGGCAGGGGCTTTGACGAGCAGGGATACAAGGGCGCAATGTACGGCACAATCGAAAAGGGTAACGTCGAAATGGCGTTGAAGCGCTTTTCAAAATCGCGTTACGAGGCTTTGACTGTCGATATTTCGTCGGCAAAGGAAAAAATGGAGGCGCTTGACATCATCCGCACCGCCATCCGTCCCTATACCGACGATACCGCGCTTCGTTTGACGCTTGAGGGCGAAATGAAGAACGCCTTTGTTATTCTTCAAAACGAAATCGGACGTGGGTGCGAATATCCCTATTACATAGAAATTATCGATAACACACATATCGAGCCCGACCTTGGCGAGCTTGAACAAAGCAACACCTTAAAGGGCATTTTCGTTCGCAAAATATTGGAAGAAATGAACGGGCTCAACGAGGAAAGCGAACAATACCGAGTTCTTTCGCTTGCACTTAAATACGGCATCGCCGCACTTGAGGACAGAAACGTTGTCGATTATACGGGAGGTGAGCAGGCGTGAACGTCAGGATAGAAAAGCTCGAAATAAATTCCTTCGGTAAGCTTAAGAACGCAACTGTTACCGCAAAAAGCGGAATAAATATTCTGTCTGCCCCCAACGAAAGCGGTAAATCGACGGTTGCCGCGTTCATAAAGTTCGTTTTTTACGGCTTTTCGGGCGCAAGAATGCAAACGCTTACCGACAACGAAAGAAAGCTTTACACCCCTTGGGACGGTGAAATTTCCGAGGGTACCGTTTATATCGTAGCCGACGGTAAGGAATATGCCGTTCACCGCCGTTGCCTTGCTTCGGGCAAGGATTCTTGTGAGGTGACCAACCGAATGACCGGCAAAGCCGAATTTTTCGGCGAAGTACCGGGCGAGGTATTTTTCGGTGTGTCAGAGGAGGTTTTTGCAAGAACGCTGTTTTTCCGTCAGCTTACCGTGCCGCAAAGCAAGGACGATATCCTTGCCGACCGACTCCGCAATATCGCAATAAGCGCCGACGAGCAGGTCGGAACGAAAAAGGCGGTAACCCGTCTTAACGAGTGCAAAAACGAATTGAAGGGTAGACTGGGCAACGGACTTATCCCAAAAGCTGAAAAGGAACGCGACGCCCTTGAAGAATCGATAACCGCCGCAACCGACATTCGCCGTGAAGCGGTTCGACTCGGTGACGAAATAAAAAAACGCGCGGATATGATCGACGGCGCATCGGAAAAGCTTGACGATCTCCATTCAGAGCGCAGAAATATCGAAAAATACGAAGCAATGCTTAAGTTGCGTAACATCGAGCGCTTGTCGCTTGAGGAACGCAACGCGCGTGAGGAATACGAATCGGTCTCCGCAGGACTTAAAAAGCGTGAGGACAGCGCGTTTAACGAGCTTTTCCAAAAAAACACCGAATACGTTGCCGAATGCCGCGATTGCGAAAATATCGGTAAAACGCTATCAAGCGCCGAAGCAGAAAGGGAAGAGCTTCTAGGCGAAATGGTAATCGAGGGCGCTGACGTAAAACGTGCGCAAAAGGTTATCGAATCGTCAAAGCGCAATGCGAATATGCTCTTTTGCGGTGCAGGTATTGCGGTAGTGATCGGTATTATTCTCGGCTTTGCAAGCAGCTCGACAATGGGCTTTGGCATCGTCCTTGCCGCTCTTGGTGTAATTCTTGCCGTCGTTGGCTTTGTTTCGCTTTCGAAACCGAGCAATCTTGTGCGCGAGCTTGGACTTAATAGCATAGGTGAGCTTCGCAACGCAATAAATACCTACCCGACTCTTGAAAAACAGCTTCACGACGTCGAAACGCGCATTAAAGCGCTTCAAAGCAATTTTGAGGAAAGTCGCACCAAGTGTGCAATCTTAAAACGCGAGCTCGACACCGGAATCGGAAATTATATCGACGTTTCGGACGAAAATTATTCCGAACAGCTTCGCCTTATTCTTGCAAAATCCTCGGAAAGCGGCGAAAAGCTTGCCGTTTGGCGCGCAAAGAAGGAAGAGCTTGACAACGCGACAAAGGGTTGCGACCTGACTGTGCTTGCCGAAGAAGCAAGAGATGCGCGCGAGCCCGATCGTGAAAGAGCAAAGGTCGACCGAGAAATCAGCTTTTATTCAACTCAGTTCAATCAGTTGAGTGAGCTTAACCGCCGTGACGAGATAGAAATTGCCGCACTTGAAGCAAGAGGCGGCGACCCTGCCGCAATGGTCGGCAAGCGTGATTCGCTTAATGCGAGAATCGATGACCTTGCCGTTAAGTATAAGGCATACGAAACAGCCGTGCGTGTAATTGAAGAAGCATCTGATTATATGAAGAGCATGGTCGCGCCCCGTATCGGTGAACGTGCCGATGAATATTTTACCGCCGCGACGGGCGGAAAATACAAAGCGCTTGAAATCGACACAAAGCTTTCGATGAGCTTTGGCGAGGATATGCGCAGAAGCTGTGATTATCTTTCGGCAGGCACGCGCGACAGCGCTTATCTGTCGCTTCGCTTGGCACTTGCCGATATGCTTTTCGGCGGTTGCGGTGTACCGATGCTCCTTGACGACACTTTTGTCCGTATCGACGACAATCGACTTCGTATGATGTCGGGCGCATTGAACGAGGCGGCGAAGAAGCATCAATTGTTTATATTGACTCACGGCGACCGTGAAATGCGTGCGCTTGAAGAAATAGGTGTGGAATACACCGAGATTTCCATTAAAACGGAGTAAAAATGGCTTATAAGCTTACCGCTCAAACACCGATTAAGTACATAAAAGGTATTGGCGAAGCAAGAGGTGAAGCGTTCTTTCGGCTTGGTGTCGAAAACGCTTCCGACCTGCTTGCCTTTTATCCGCGCGCTTACGAGGAGCGTGGAAACGTGCGCCGTATATCCGATACGATAGACGGTGAGCTTTGCTCTATCGAAATTACCGTGCGTGAAACCTCGAAGGTCAAAATGCTAAGGAAGGGCTTTTCGGTTTTCCGCACAGTCGTTGAGGACGAAAGCAACGTTATGGAATTCGTCTTCTTTAATATGCCGTTTATGGCAAAAACGCTTACCGCAGGCAGAAAATTCCGCGCATACGGAAGAATGAAGGTCGGACTTTACGGCAGAGAAATGGTTTCGCCAAAGCTCGAGCCGATAATCGAGGGCGAAAAATTGCCCTATTACGTACCGATTTACCGACTTTCGCCGCCGCTTACGCAAAAGGCGATTGCTTCGGCGGTCAAGGAGGTGCTTCCGCTTTGCGAAACGCTTCCCGAATTACTGCCCGAATCGGTAAGAATTGAAAAAGGGCTGTTCAGACGTTCTGAGGCGGTAAGAATAATGCATTGTCCAAACGATAAGGACGAGCTGACACTTGCGCGGAAAACCCTTGCGTTTGCCGAAATAGCCGTCTTCCGTCTTGCGCTTTCAAGCATGCGCTCGGGACAAAAAAAGGAAAATGCGGAAGTGCTTACCCTTAAAAATACGGGCATAAAAAGCTTTTTCAATTCGCTCCCGTTTGAATTGACAAACGCCCAAAAACGCTCGGTAAAGGAAATATTTGCCGATTTGGAAAAGCCGAATCCGATGGCGCGATTGCTTCAGGGCGACGTCGGAAGCGGCAAGACCGCCGTTGCCGCGGCGACGATATATTTGTGTGTAAAAAACGGATTTCAGGCGTGCTTGATGGCACCGACCGAAATTCTTGCATCACAGCACAAAAAAACGCTTGATAAATTCTTATCCCCTTTCGGCATAAAAACCGAGCTTTTGGTGTCGGGCTTGCCTGCCGCCGAAAAAAGACGTGTCCGTCAGGGACTTGCCGATGGAAGCGTTGACGTTGCCGTGGGTACTCACGCGCTTATTACCGATGCAACGCTTTTCAAAAACTGTGCGCTTGCCGTAGCCGACGAACAGCACCGATTCGGCGTAAGACAAAGAAAAACGCTCCTTGATAAAAGCGAGCATAACGGAAAACGCGCGCATATGCTCGTTATGTCGGCAACACCGATACCGCGCTCGCTTTCGCTTATAATCTTCGGCGACCTGGATATTTCTCTGCTTGACGAGCTTCCTCCGGGAAGACAAAAAATCGAAACAAAGGTCGTTAAAAAGGACGATTCTTTAAAGGTTTACGACCTTGTGCGTAAGGAAATCGCATCGGGCGGACGTGCATATTTCGTTTGTCCGTTGATCGAAGAGGGCGAAAGCGAAACCGACCGCAGAGCGGCGGAAAGCTATTTTGAGGAGCTTTCCGAAACGCATTTCAATGGCATTCCGATGGGGCTTTTGCACGGAAGAATGAAGCCGAGCGAAAAGGCAACCGAAATGGAAAAATTCGCATCGGGCGAAACAAAGATTTTGGTTTCAACAACGGTTATCGAGGTCGGCGTTGACGTGCCCGAGGCGACAGTTATGGTTATCGAAAATGCCGAATGCTTCGGTCTTTCCCAGCTTCATCAGCTTCGCGGACGTATCGGCAGAGGCAACAAAAAATCGATTTGTATCCTTGTTCAGGGCGGCGGTAACGAGCAAAGCGCCGACCGATTGAAAATTATGCGCGACACCTCTGACGGCTTTAAGGTTGCCGAGGCGGACCTTGAACGGCGCGGACCGGGCGACTTCTTCGGCGAAAGGCAAAGCGGCGAATTTTCGTTTGCCTGCGCGGCAATCGGCGATATTTCTCTGCTTGCCGAAACCGATTATCTTGTTAAGGATATACTTTTAAACCGCGAAAATGCGGAATATGCAAACATATTAAACGCCGCCGAAATGTTTTTGAAGAAAAACAGCGACGGCAGAACGGTTAACTGATATATGAAAATTGGAAACATAGAATTCCGCCACGGACTTTTTTTGGCTCCTATGGCGGGAATTACCGACCACGCATTCCGTGCGCTTTGCGTTAAAAACGGCGCAGAATGCGTTACAAGTGAATTAATAAGCGCAAAGGGTGCGTTTTACGGCGACAAAAAGACCGACGGACTTGCAAGAGTCTATGATGACGAAAGAATTGCGGCTATCCAAATTTTCGGAAGCGATCCCGAAATTATGGCAAGCGCCGCAAAGCTTATGATGCGCTTTTCACCCGATTATATCGACATAAACATGGGCTGTCCCGTGCCGAAGCTTTACAAAAACGGAGAGGGAAGTGCGCTTATGCGTAACCCCAAGCTTTGCGAGGAAATCGTTTCGGCGGTGGTTAAAGCCGTTGACGTGCCCGTGACCGCAAAATTCCGCAAGGCGTGTGACGACGATAAGCCCGAAGCGGCAATTGAGGTTGCATTGTCTTGTGAGCGCGGCGGCGCAAGTGCGGTTTTTGTTCACGGAAGAACGAGGAGCCAGATGTATTCGGGACGTGCCGACCGCGAAATCATTAAAAAGGTAAAGAATGCCGTTTCGATTCCCGTAATAGGCAATGGCGACGTCGCTTCATTCGCGGATTATATCGCAATGAAAGAGGAAACCGGATGCGACGGTGTTATGATAGGCCGCGGTGCCTACGGCTCGCCTTGGGTGTTCGAGGAAATCGTTTGCGGACTTGAGGGACGTGAATATATCGAGCCGACAAATGCCGAAAAACGCAAAATGCTTACCACTCAGCTCGATACGGTCATAGCGGAAAAGGGATTAAACGGCATCCGCGAATTCCGTCATCACATTTTGCAGTATTGCAAGGGATTTTCGGGCAGTGCGAAAATGCGTCGAGATATTTCGCTTATCACCTCGCGCGAGTCGGCTGTTCAGGCAATCAATTTTATATTTGGGTAAACGAAAGAACGGCAAATCGCCGTTCTTTTCGATGTTTATAAGTATGAATGAAATTTAGCATATTATTTATGCTTTTTTCAAAATCTATGGAAATCTGTATAATTATATGATATACTTTTGTTAGAATGTTAATTGGATTAAATGGAGGTGTTCCTATGGTTAAACGTCGTTTTTCCTTCTAATCGGTAGAAGGAAAATATTTTAATCCTTCTATCGTTGCAAAACATAGGAGGTTAACATGAAAAAATACGAATACAAAAATTGCCGATATTTTATCGGGGCATTGGTCTCAATCCTTTGCAGTAATCTTTTCGCCGTTTCTCTGCAATTCTTCAAGGGCGACGTGCTGGACTATGCAGTTGCAGGAGATATGAGCAACACCATTCTTTACGGTGCATTATTGATTGCATTTATTCTTTGCGAAGTTCTTTTTTACTTTATCTACAAGAGACAATCAGCAAAGTTTGTAATCGGATGTACAAGGAACTTAAAGCAAGATATTTTTGCAAGTATATTCTCTCGCAGTTATGTTTCCTACAAAGAGCACCCGCAGGGCGAATATCTGTCAAAGTATTCAAACGAAGCAGACACCATTAAAAACCGTCGGTTTAATATGCTCCCGATGTTTTGGGACATATTATCTAAGATTATCTTCGTGAGTGTTGCTTTGTTTCTGCTTGATTGGCGAATTGCTATTATAACAATTGCTTTGCTAACAACACCGCTATATATTCCGAAACTGATTGAAAAGCCTTTACAAAAAGCACAATCTGAAACAATAGAAGCAATAGAAAAAGCACTTGCAAGAGCAACCGATTTTCTGTCTGGTTTTGAAGTCATTAAAAACTATTCAGCAGAGAAGAAGATGCTCTCTAAATTCAAGTCATCCAATGACATGGCGATGGATAAAAGTTTACAGGAAGCTCAATTAGATGCAGTTGCTCAACTGATAACTACATTGATTTCCTATTTATCATATTTCATCGTTCTTGCTTGCTCTGCATGGCTTGTGTGGAATGGTGATTTTACTGCAGGTGACTTCTTTATTGCAATTGGAATGATTGACCAATTGTCCTACCCGTTAATTTCGTTGGCAGGTATCACTCGGCAACTAATTGCGATAAAACCGACATGCCAAAAGATGAACGAGTTTCTTAAAAATGAGATGCTCGTTCAAGAGGTTAATGCTGACTATTCATTTAAGGAAAGTATTCAATTCCAGAATGTGCATTTTGCATATGGTTCAGCAACACCCATTCTAAACGGTTTAAATTTGACCATAGAAAAAGGGAAACGCTATTTGTTGCAAGGTCCAAGCGGATGTGGAAAAACTACGGCGATTAATCTGTTGTTGCGGTATTATGATGTAAATAGTAAGTCGGAGGCC
>JAZOTA010000029.1:0-1631 GCA_045657425.1 Eubacteriales bacterium | reverse complement strand
CTATAAGTTCTGTCCAAAGAAGCTTGTTGCTCCCGTAAGACAGATGATCAATCTTCTTGCAGGTATTCCTTCGGTTATTTTCGGTCTGTTCGGTATGACGATCATCGTTCCGTTTATCAGAGATTACGTCTCACCTACAGGCGTTGGTTACGGTATTCTCTCTGCTTCGCTCGTTCTCGGTATCATGATATTACCGACCATCGTCAGCGTAAGCCTTGATTCCTTGAATAGCGTTTCAAACACCTACTATGAAGGTGCACTCGCTCTCGGTGCGACTAAGGAGCAAGCAACCTTTAAGATTATGCTGCCTGCCGCAAAAAGCGGTATTCTCGCCGGTGTTGTACTTGCTATTGGACGAGCTATCGGTGAAACGATGGCGGTTATTATGGTCATTGGCGGTAGCCCCGAAATGCCTGAAAGCCTGTTCCAAAGCGTACGAACACTGACCGCCAATATTGCCATGGGTGCGCTTGAGCTTGACGGCGATGCGCTTTCTGCGCTTATCGCAACGGGCGTTGTACTGTTCGTATTCACCCTGATACTCAACGTTAGCTTTTCGTTGCTCAAAAAGGATAATACCAATAATAAGGAAAGACGAGGTGCAAAAAAATGAGAAAACTGTATTCTGCACTCAAATATATTTGCATCGTCGCGCTCGTGATTTCCTTGATTGCGCTTGTCGCCGTTGTTGCATACGTGCTTATAAATGGAATTGACAAACTCTCTTTTAATCTTGTTTTCGGAGAATACGATCCCGATGCACCAACTCTTTTGCCTGCGCTCATCGGAACACTTGAGCTTGTTGCAATAGCTACTGTTATCGCTGCTCCCATAGGAATTGCAAGTGCCATATTCCTTGTCGAATATACGAACAACAAAGGTAAGTTTGTAAAAATCGTAGGCGTAGCAACCGAAACTCTCGCAGGCATTCCGAGTATCGTTTATGGTCTTTTCGGCTATCTGATCTTCGTCGTTGCTTTCGGTTGGGGCTATTCGATGCTTGCAGGCGGTATCACGCTTGCTATTATGATATTACCTACCATTGTAAGATCCACACAAGAGAGCCTTTTATCTGTGCAGGGCGGACTCCGCGAGGGTGCTTATGCGCTCGGTACAAGCAAGGTCAGAACTATTTTCAAGATCGTCCTTCCTTCTGCTGCAGGCGGTATTGTTACCGCAATTATTCTTGCCATCGGTCGTGTCGTTTCGGAAAGTGCCGTGCTGATTCTTACAATCGGTATGGTCGTGAATAAAGTTCCCGAAACATTGATGTCACCGGGAACGAGCCTTGCGCTTGATATTTACTATTTCGCAAGCCACGGTTATCCCGATGAGGCGGCGGCTACTGCGGTTGTCCTCTTATTGTTTGTTATGGTATTAAACATTCTTGCCGGTTGGATTGGCAATTTTATTATAAAATCTACGTATGGAGATGCAAAATGAATGAATTTATAGGTAGCATGGATATCACCGCCAAGGCCTGCAACCTTTATTACGGCGATTTCCACGGGCAAGATCGAAGAACTGATGGAGGAGCTGAAAAAGGACTTGACCATCGTAATCGTAACGCACAATATGCAACAGGCGACGCGAATTGCCGACAAGACGGCATTCTTCCATCTGGGTGAGCT
>JAZOTA010000028.1:0-8590 GCA_045657425.1 Eubacteriales bacterium | reverse complement strand
TAAGGAAGCGTTTGCAAGGGCGAATAATTCACGCTTTCTGACGGGCCAAAAGGGGTTTGAATGGAAGGCTGATTTCGGCTGGATAGTCAAGCCGGATCATATCGAAAGCATCCTAAAAGGGAAGTATGACGATTATAAGAGGGCAAGCCCTGTTTTCGTCGACGTTTCCGAATCCTCGATCAATGACGAGCTTGTAAATGCCGCGTTGAACCGAGGGTTTGACGATTTTTTTGAGGAAAACAGATAATAGATACATCGTAGGGGCGATTCACGAATCGCCCGTTACGTAACGAATAAATTCAATGTTTGGTTTTTAAATGTTCGGTTTCAATTATGTTCCGTTTTTCGCATCGATGTTTCGTTCGACCAAACCGCAACAAAACGGGCGATTCGTGAATCGCCCCTACGGTTTTTACGAAAGCGAAGCGACATCTATCACCACGTATTCCGCATTTTCTTCGGTTTTGACGGGGTATTTCCAACCTGCAAAGCCGGAAGTAACGATAAATTGCGTGTCGGAGTCGATAAATCCGTGTCCATAGACCTCGTCGTTCATATTAAAGAGCTCTTGAATAAATCCCACGGGCCAAATCTGTCCTGCGTGGGTGTGTCCCGAAAGGACAAGGTCAGTTTTCGATTTTCCGGTGCTTTCGTAATCACGCGGCTGGTGGTCAAGCGTGAGGATGAATTTGTTACCGTCTGCGTTTTCAAGCAGCTTGTCAATGGGCATTCTGTTTCTTTGGCTGAGGTCGTTGCGTCCGACAAGCAGAAAATCGTTACCTATTTCGATTACATCGTCGGTAAGTATTTTGATATTGCTGTTTTTTATCGTCGAGGTGAGCAGGCTTTCCGAAAATTCGCTTTCAAACCCTGCGAAGCTAAAGGGCTTGTCGTGGTTGCCGTGCACGTAAAAGGTGCCGAATTCGCTTTTGATTGCGCCGAATTGCGCGAAAACGTATTTCATTTGATTAACCGTCGTGTTGTTGTCGACAATGTCGCCGCAAAGCACGACCATATCGGGCGATAACGATTCGATTTCCTTGCAAATGCGTGTTAATTCGGCATCATCGACCGAAACGCCGTAATGCACGTCGGCAATCAGGATAACGCGATAGCCCTCGGCACGGATTGGCTTTTCGGTGGTTATCTTATATTCGGTCGCAACGACGTTGTGAAGATTGATATAGCCGTAAAGCGAAAAGACAGCGGTAAACGCAAGTGCCAAAGCACCGCTTTTGTAAAGGATTTGCCAAACTTTTGTCTTTTCCGCTTTGCCGTCCTTGATTTTTTTGAAAATAAAGTTGATAAAACGGCATATAAGCGAAAAGAACATAACGTGAAGCACAAAAACCGCAGGGAAGCCGAAAATATCGGTCGACGTCAAGCCGATTGCGACGCCCAAGGCAGTCGAAATTGTATATAAAGCTTGTTTTTTAAGGTTCGGGAAAAAGAAGCTGATTGCACGCTTGATGAAGAAAAAGAAATAGATTGCAATCGGGATAGACACGAAAACACCGATTGCGCGGATTGTTCCCCACATACGTAAGCACCTCCGTTTTCTTTGGATTATACCCGAAAAAAAGGGACGATGCAACCGAAAAGGATAAAAATTACGGTTAAATTTACACATTGTTTATAATTTTTTGGAAATACCTATTTACTTTAATAAATAAAATATGTATAATTACTGTGAATACCGATGCCAAGGCGTCTGCCGCGGCGAAATAACTATATATTTTGTTGAAAATCAGAGTATAGAACTTATCAGCCGGACAGAATTGCGTTGCCTCGGGATAAAATATATTTTAGGAGGCAAATATGAACCTGTTTTTAGCTATTGGTTTAATAGCCGGTGCTGCCGTCCTGTTCTTTATCGTAGGATTTATGGTTCGCAAAACGATCGCCGAAAAGAAGATCGGAAGTGCGGAAATCGAATCCAAGCGTATAATTGAGGATGCAAAAAAAGCTGCTGAAACAGCAAAAAAGGAAAAGCTTGTAGAAGCTAAGGAAGAAGCGCTCAAGATTAAGAATGAAACCGAGCGCGAATTGAAAGAGAGAAGAAACGACCTTCAGCGCATGGAAAGACGTGCGATGCAGAAGGAAGAAAATCTCGACAAAAAGTATGAAAACCTTGAAAAGAAGGAAGAGGTTTTGAACTCCAAGATTCGTGAAAACGAAGCTCTCGCCGCAAAGGCAGAGGCAATCGTTGCCGAACAGGAGGAAATGCTTCAAAAGATTTCGGGCATGACGTCCGAAGAAGCGCGCGCTATTCTTATGGAGCGTGTTGAAAGCGAAGCAAGACACGAAATGGCTGTTAAGCTTCTCGCCGTCGAGCAGGAATGCAAGGACAAGGCAGAGGAAGAAGCCAAGAACATTATCGCACTCGCAATCCAGCGTTGTGCCGCCGACAGCGTTGCCGAAGCTACCGTTTCGGTAGTTGACCTTCCCAACGATGAAAGGAAGGGCAGAACTATCGGCCGTGAGGGTAGAAATATCCGCGCAATCGAAACGCTCACCGGTGTTGACCTTATTATCGACGATACTCCCGAGGCTATCGCGATCTCGACCTTTGATCCGGTACGCCGCGAGGTTGCAAGAATGACTCTTGAAAAGCTCATTTCCGACGGAAGAATCCATCCCTCGCGCATTGAGGAAACCGTTGAAAAGAGCCGCAAAGAGGTTGAAGCCGTTATTAAGAAGGAGGGCGAACAAGCCACCTACGAAACCGGCGTTCACAGCATCAATCCCGAGCTTATCAAGCTGCTCGGCAGACTTAAATACCGTACAAGCTACGGTCAGAACGTTCTTAAGCACTCGATTGAGGTTGCTCATATCGCAGGTATGATCGCATCCGAGCTTGGCGTTGACGTTGCTCAGGCGAAGCGCGCAGGTCTTCTCCACGATATCGGTAAGGCGATGACCCACGAAATCGACGGCTCGCACGTTCAAATCGGCGTTGACCTTGCACGTAAGTACAAGGAAAGCCGCGAAATCGTTCACGCTATCGAAGCTCACCACGGCGACGTTGAACCCAACACCTTGGTTGCAATGATCGTTCAGGCGGCGGATGCCGTTTCGGCTGCCCGTCCCGGCGCAAGACGTGAAAACCTTGAAACCTACATCAAGCGTCTTCAGAAGCTCGAGGAAATCGCAACCTCCTTTACGGGCGTTGAAAAATCCTTTGCTATTCAAGCGGGCAGAGAAGTGCGCATAATGGTCAAGCCCGACGAGGTAAACGACGACGAAATGGTGTTTATCGCAAGGGATATCGCTCGCAAGATCGAAGAAGAGCTTGAATATCCCGGACAGATTAAGATTAACGTTATCCGCGAAATGCGTCAGGTGGACTACGCGAAGTAAAGCCCCAAAAAACGCTTCGCATTTTTCGGGGTCCCCGAATCCGCGCGGCGGGGTTTTGTGAGCATCGTTTGCTCGCGCCAACCTTGTGCGCGCCTTCGGCTTGTCCAAGGTTGCGATGCTCTGAGGTATATTTTCCAAGGCGCATGTCCTTGGAAAATATGTAATTGATTTTAAAACCGTCTGTTGCGGCGCATAGCGCACAAACCCAATATTCGCAGTAGGTTTCTACAGCTTCATATTGTGTTTGCACACTCTGCATCCACACCAAACGGTTTTAGGTAACCGAGCGAAAAATTTTCAAAAAACCACCGTAGGGGCGATTCACGAATCGCCCGCTACGTAGCGTTTATAACAAACGTAACCTCAAATTAGAAAAAGGTGCAAAATATGCTCAGAATCCTTGCCGTTGGCGACGTTTTCGGAACGCCGGGGCTGAATTTTGTGAGAAAAAATCTTCGCAGGATTAAAAATCTCGAACAAGCCGATCTTGTTATCGTCAATGCCGAAAACGTGCACGACGGAAGCGGTCTTGACCGAAACGATGCGAACGACCTTTTCAACAGCGGTGCCGACGTGCTTACGGGCGGTAACCATTCATTCCGCAGATATGCGGCGTTCGAGCTGTTCGAGGACGAGGAAACGGTGCTTCGGCCGCTCAACTTCCCCCCCAATTCGCCGGGTAACGGCTATTGCATCGTGCCGATTAAAAACGGACTTCGCGCATTGATAATTTCGGTCTGCGGACAGGTCTTTATGGACCCCGTCGATTCGCCCTTTTATGCCGTCGAGCGTCTGCTTGAAGCGCAAAAGGGCAAATACGATATTGCAATTTGCGATTTCCACGGCGAGGCAACGAGCGAAAAGCAGGCGTTTATGCATCACTTCGACGGAAGACTTCAGGTCGTTTTCGGAACGCACACCCACGTTCAGACCGCCGACGAGCGTTTAACCACGCGCGGCAGCGGATATATAAGCGATATCGGTATGTGCGGAAGCGAGGAATCGGTTATCGGGGTCAGCTATGAAACGGCGGTGCCGAGATTTATAAGCAATATCCGAATGAAGGGCATCCCTGCGACCGAAAGCATAAACCTTTGCGGTGCGCTTTTTGAAATCGATGAAAAAACGCTTTATTGCACAAGCGTAAAACGAATAAAATACAACGAAGGTAATTTAAAATGAATCTTACAGCACTTTTTGCAGAAAATGCGGCACAAGACGCTCAAGCAAGCGGCGGCTCGATGCTCACAATGCTTCTTCCCCTTGCATTGCTTGCACTTGTTTTTTATTTCTTCATCTACCGTCCCCAAAAGAAGCAGGAAAAAGAAACTGCCGATATGCGCTCCTCTATCGAGCTTGGCGATATTATCGTTACAACCGGCGGTATCGTAGGTATGGTCGTTAAGGTTAAGAACGATATGATTCTTATCGAAACCAGCGGCGACAGAACCAAAATCCAAATTCAAAAATGGGCGGTTCACTCTGTGGTTGAAAAGGCAAACGAGCCCGAAGCAAAAGAGGTTAAGACCGTTAAGTCCGACAGCGGCATCAAGATGAAGTCGAAGGAAGACAAATCCGAAAAGAAGGAAAAGAAGTCGCTTTTCGGCAAGAAAAAGGACGACGAAGAAAAATAATCCATCTCAAGGGGCTGAAATAACAGCCCTTTGTGTATTTTAAAAAAAGAAAGGGAACGCGACCGATACAACGCTTCTTATCGCAATAGGTATCGCGAGGAGAAGCAAACAAGTTCGTTGTATCGCGCATCGCGGAAATAAAAAAAGATGAAGAAGAGTTTAAAAAGAAAATACGCCAAGCTTTTGGTAAAGCAGGGCGTTAATATCCAAAAGGGTCAACAGCTTAATATCAGCGCCGACGTTGAAGCGGCGGAATTTGTGGCTATCCTCGTCGAGGAAGCATACCGTGCAGGCGCAGGTTATGTTAGAGTCGATTGGTCGATGACCGAGCTTGCAAAGCTCGCTTACCGTCACTGCTCGATGAAAACTCTTTGCGACGTGCCCGATTGGCAGGTCGAAAGAGCAAAGCACGATTCCGAAATTCTCCCTGCAAGAATTGCGCTTTTGTGTCAGGACCCCGATGCACTTGCATCGTCCAACCCCGAAAAGATAGCGCGCGCAAGCATTGCGGCATCGAAAAAGCTCAAGCCCTACCGCGAGGCGATGGAAAACAAGCATCAATGGCTCGTTTGCGCGATACCCGGCAAGGCGTGGGCGAAAAAAATGTTCCCCAACGACCGCATATCGGTTGCTGTCGAAAAGCTTTGGGAGGCAATCCTTTCCACAGTTAACTGCAATGAAGAACACGATTGCATTGCCGAATGGGACAAGAAAAACAACGATTTCAAGGCAAAGAGCGAATGGCTGACCGAAAAAGGCTTTGATTATTTGCATTATAAATCCAAAAACGGCACCGATTTTACCTGCGAGCTTATGAAGGAAAGCGTTTGGTGCGGCGGCGGAGAGGAAACGCTCGGCGGTGTCTTCTTCAACCCGAATATGCCCACCGAGGAAATATTCACCACTCCCAAAAAGGGTAAGTGCAGTGGCAGATTGGTATCCACAATGCCCCTTTCTGTAAGAGGCACCTTGATTGATAAGTTCTATATCGATTTTGAAGACGGCAGAGCCGTTAATTGGTACGCCGAAAAGGGCAACGAAGCACTCGGCAAGCTTATCACCACCGACGAGGGAAGTGCGATGCTCGGCGAGCTTGCGCTCGTTCCCAAGGATTCGGCAATCGCCGAAAGCGGTTTGCTTTATTACAACACGCTTTTCGATGAAAACGCATCCTGCCACGTTGCTATCGGTATGGGCTACAGCAATTGCGTTAAGGGCTTTGAAAATATGACGCTTGACGAACTGCGTGAGCTTGGCGTGAACGATTCGATGATACACGTCGATTTTATGATCGGCTCCGACGATATGTGCATCACCGGCTATAAGGACGGGGTTGCAACGCCTATTTTCGTAAACGGCAAATGGGCAGAATAAAAATATAAAAGGAGATTCCCGAAATGAAACCTGTTGCAATACAGCTTTATTCGCTTCGCGATGAAATGCAAAACGACGTAACCGCAACGCTTAAAAAGGTAAAAGCGCTTGGCTATGACGGTGTTGAATTTGCAGGACTTTGGGGCTTTACCCCCGAAGAAATGAAGAATTTGCTTGACGAAATCGGGCTTGTTCCCGTTTCGGCGCATATTTCGTTTTACGATCTCCGCGCGGACGCAAGCAAGGTTATCGACGAATATAAAAGAGCAGGCTGTGCCCACCTTGTTGTGCCAGGTCTTGCACCCGAGGACCGCCCCGGCACCGAAAATTGGGAAAACACCAAGGCAGAGCTTAATAAATACGGCGAAATGGTCAGAAATGCAGGTATGACCTTCAGCTATCACAACCACGATACCGAATTTGTCCGTCTTGAGAACGGAAGCTATGGCTTTGATGACCTTTACGACACCGTAAGCGCAGAAAATTTGAAGATGCAAATGGACTGCTGTTGGGTTTCTGTCGCAGGCGAAGACCCCAATAAGTACCTTAAAAAGTATGCAAACCGCTGTCCCTTGCTTCATTTAAAGGACTACGTCGGCAGAAAGAGCGACAATATGTATGCGCTTATCGGCATCGACGAAAGCGAAAAGGAGCGCAGTGAGGAATTCGGCTTCCGCTCGGTCGGTGACGGCGTTGTGAAATTTGCCGAAATCATCGAAAATGCCGAAAAATGCGGTGTTGAATGGTACGTTGTCGAGCAGGATATGCCCACTGTCGGAAAAACTCCGTTTGAATGTGCCGAAATGAGCATAAAATATCTTAGGGAGCTCCGCTCTCCCCAAAAATGACAAGCATTTTCGGGGACCCCAACAATACCCCAAAAATGACAAGCATTTTCGGGGACCCCAAACCCGCGCGGCGGGGTTTTGTGAGCGTCGTTCGCTCGCGCAGAGTTCGTGCGCGCTTCGCTTGTCCGAACTCTCGACGCTCTAAGGTATAAAAATCCACGCGCATGTCGCGGATTTTTATGAGATTTTCATTGTATATATGTGCGTTTGATTATGATTAATAAAAAGAACGCGAGAGAAAGACTTTTTAAAAAGATAACAGATAAGAAGGAAAGAAAAAATGAGTGAATGTACGCACGATTGCTCGACCTGCAGTGCAAACTGCTCGAGCAGAGATAAGGGATCAGCTCCCGAAAGTATGATTGAAAAGCTTCGCGAGGGAAGCAAAATCGGCAAGGTTATCGCAGTTGTAAGCGGTAAGGGCGGTGTCGGTAAATCGCTCGTTACCTCGCTTCTTGCTATCAACGCGCAAAGAGCAGGCAAAAAGGTTTGTATCCTCGATGCCGATATCACAGGCCCCTCGATTCCCAAAATTTTCGGTGTCGGAAGCGGTGTTATGAGCGACGGCGAATCGATGATTCCCCCCGAAAGCAAGACGGGCATCAAAATTATGTCGCTTAACCTCCTTCTCCCCAACGAAACCGACCCCGTCGCTTGGCGCGGTCCCGTTATCGCAGGCTGTGTAAAGCAGTTCTGGGCCGACGTTAATTGGGGCGAAAACGACGTTATGTTTATCGATATGCCTCCCGGAACGGGCGACGTTCCGCTTACCGTATTCCAATCGCTCCCCGTTGACGGTATGATTATCGTAACAAGCCCCCAAGACCTCGTTTCGATGATCGTCGGCAAGGCGGTCCGTTTGGCGGAATTGATGAACAAGCCGATACTCGGTCTTGTCGAAAACTATTCCTATTTCCAATGCCCCGATTGCAACCAAAAGCATTATATCTACGGCGAAAGCAAGGTTGATTCGGTTGCGGCGGCACACGGTATCGAGCGTGTTTCCAAGCTCCCCATCGACCCCAAGCTCGCTGCTCTTTGCGATGCAGGCGATTTGGAAAGCTACGAAGGCGCGCTTCTTTCCGAACAGACGCTTTAAATTAAAAGATGGATTATTACGAGAGAGGAGCTTTTTGCAAGAAGCCCCTCTCTCGAGCTCTCTCCCCAAAAACTTTCAAAATAATTATTTAAGGGCGGTAATTGTATCGTTCTTTTTTGTTTGTTACGTTTGTGGTGCGGTTTAAATTAACGTTCGTTATATTTTATTGCGGTTTCGTATATGAATTGCCTTCCCCTTGGATAATACCCCAAAAACGGCAAGCGTTTTCGGGGACCCCGTTCGGAAGGTGTCGCGGCTTGCCGTGACGGATGAGG
>JAZOTA010000027.1:0-39130 GCA_045657425.1 Eubacteriales bacterium | reverse complement strand
CGCCTGCGAAAATATACTTTCCGCAGGCAATTCTTTTAGTTGTTTGTGCTTACTCGTTTAATGTCTGCGCCAACCGAACGAAGCTTGCCGACAAGGTCCTCGTAGCCACGCTCGATATGATGGATATCATCGATAAAGGTCGTGCCTGCGGTGGAAAGTGCGGCGATAACCATTGCCGCGCCTGCACGCAAGTCGACCGCGCGAACGGTTGAAGGTGTGAAAGCTTCGATGCCGGTGATTATTGCATCTCTGCCCTGAACGGTGATCCTTGCGCCCATACGGATAAGCTCATCGGTATATTTAAAGCGCGAATCCATTACACTTTCGGTGATTCTGCTTTCGCCTTCGGCAAGGCAAAGAAGAACGCAGAATTGAGGATTCATATCTGTGGGGAAGCCGGGATAAAAGTCGGTCTTAACACGGACTCTTTTAAGCTTGCCGTCGTAACGGACACGAACGTAATCGTCGCCCTCTTCAACCTCAACGCCCATTTCCTCAAGCTTTCTTGTCGTTGCTTCAAGGTGGCGGGGGATGACGTTGTTAATGGTAAGGTCGCCCTTGGTTGCCGCGGCGGCAATCATATAAGTGCCTGCCTCGATCATATCGGGAATTATTGCATAAGTACCGCCGTGAAGCTCTTCCACACCGCGGATCTTAATAACCTCGGTACCTGCACCCGAAATATCGGCACCGCAGGAGTTAAGGAAGTTTGCAAGGTCAACGATATGCGGCTCACGTGCGGCATTATCGATAACCGTCATTCCGTTTGCGGTTGCGGCGGCGATCATAATATTCGCGGTCGCACCGACCGATGCAACGTCCATATAAATTTGCGCACCCTCCAACGGCTTTTCGGTATAACAGCTTATACCCGAGGTGCAGTTTACTATTGCGCCGAGCGCCTCGAAGCCCTTGATATGCTGGTCAATGGGACGTGCGCCGAGGTTACATCCGCCGGGAAGCGAGGTGAAGGATCTTCCGAATCTGCCAAGCTCCGCACCGAGGACGTAATAGGAGCCGCGCATATTGCGAGCGAGGTCCAAAGGAACGCTGTTACTGCGGACGGGACGTGTGTCGATACTGTAAGTAAAATTATCGATCTGCTTTATCTCCGCACCCATACGGCGAAGAATTTCCAAAGCGTTTTGAATATCGCTGACATCAGGAAGATTTTCCAAAACGCATATATCATTTACAAGAATTGTGGCAAAAATAATAGGTAAAGCGGCATTTTTCATTCCGCCGATATTAACGCTTCCGACAAGCGGTCTGCCGCCCGAAACACAAAGCTTATCCATATGTAAAAACACCTTTCGGTTTTAAGTCATAAGTATACATAATTATGATAGCATCAAGAGTTTGAATTGTCAAGCACTTTCACACTACAGTTTATGCGACTTTTGGTATCTTGACAATTTTTCGTCGATGATATAATATATTGTATCGTGAGCTTTGAACCGTATCGGGTGGATTCCCGATTTTATACATAACGAAAACCTCTTGAAATTATTAAACTGAAAGGAATTTATATGGCAAAAAACCAAAAACCAAAGGTTAATATTATTTTTCTCGGCGGTGTGGACGGAATCGGAATAAACTGCACCGCGTTTGAATACGAAAACGACATCATTATCGTCGATTGCGGTCTTGCATTCCCCGAGGACGATATGCTCGGCGTTGATATCGTTGTGCCCGATTTATCTTACCTTGAAAGCAAGGCGGAAAAGGTGCGCGGTCTTCTTATCACACACGGACACGAGGACCATATCGGCGCAGTCCCCTATTTTCTTTCGAAATTTCCCAACTGTCCCGTTTATGCAGGTCGCCTGACCTTGGGCATTCTTGAAGGAAAATTACAAGAGCACGGTATTCGCAACGCAAAGCTTATTGAGATACGCGCAGGCGATTGCATTACCGTCGGTTGCTTCCAAAGCGAATTTATTAACGTAAACCATTCGATGCCCGATGCTTGTGCGATTTGCATCACCACACCCTGCGGAAGAATTTTGCACACGGGCGATTTTAAGGTCGATTACACGCCCGTCGGCGAAAAGATGATCGACCTGCCTCGAATTGCCGAGCTTGGCAGAAAGGGTATCCGTTTGCTTCTTTCCGACAGCACGAATGCCGAGCGCCCCGGCTATACCCCCAGTGAAAGCAGTCTTGCCGAAAGCTTCGACCGCATTTTTATGAACGAAAGCCGCCGCGTTATTATTGCAACCTTTTCGTCAAACGTTCACCGTGTTCAGCAGATTATTAACGCTTCCGAAAAATACGGCAGAATGGTTGCGATAAGCGGAAGAAGTATGCAAAACTTCGTGCGCGCGGCAGTGAAATTGGGTTATCTTGACATTCCCGACGGAATTTTGATCGACCTTGCCGACGTTAACCGTCTTCCGCCCGAGCGCGTAACGCTTGTAACAACGGGCAGTCAGGGTGAGCCGATGAGCGCGCTTTACCGTATGGCGTTTGGCGAGCACAATCAAATTTCGCTCGGATACGAAGACCTTGTCGTTCTTTCTTCTTCGGCTATCCCCGGTAACGAAAAGCTTATTACAAAGATAATCAACGAGCTTTACAAGCGCGGCACAGACGTTATAACCTACAGTCAATATGACGTTCACGTTTCGGGACACGCCTGCCGCGAGGAATTAAAGCTTATTCAGGCGCTCACCGCACCCGAATATTTCATTCCCGTTCACGGCGAATATAAGCATCTTGTTGCTCACGCAGACCTTGCACACGAAATGGGTGTAAAGGAAAACCGCATTTTCATTCCCGAAATCGGCAGAGTTTTCGAAATGAGCAATCGCAGCATCAAGCCGGTAGGCGTTGTCGAAGCAGGCCCCGTTATGGTTGACGGCGGCGCAGGCGGCGAGGTAAACAGCGTGGTTCTGCGTGACAGAAAGCGTCTTTCCGAGGAGGGTATTATTATAGTTTCCGCAGGTGTCGATCTTGAATATATGTGTATTTCGATCGATCCCGAAATCATATCGCGCGGGTTCGTTTACGAAAAGGAAAACGAGGACCTTATCGGCAGAATAACCGAATGTGCACGTCAATCGCTTATACGCACGCTTGCAAAGGGTGTTGACGATATCGAAATTCTGCGTGCAAGATTGCGCGACGACGTTGCCGAATATGCTCGCAAGCGCACAAAGCACCGCCCGATGATAGTAACCATGCTTAACGAAATACAGCTTTAAATAAAAAAGCTTTCCGCACGGAAAGCTTTTTTATTTTATTTGCAGAAAAAATATTCCAAAACCGAGCGCAGGGCAAGGGTTTCGGAGTCACGCAGGTAAAATTCCTCGCCACGGGCAACGGAGGGGATGAAAAAATTGATTGCAAAACGTTCTCCGTGATTGCTCGCCGAAATTTCCCAAAGGTTCGTATCGGCAATAAGCCTTGCAAAGAAAGCCCAAAACGTTGCTCTGTCGAGCGGCTTGTCAAAGGAATTTCTGCCGCGGAGAGCGTTTGCAAAGGCGAAAGCATCGCCGGATTCGTCAACGCTTGTGCTCGTAAAGGTCATTCTTATTCCGCCGTCACAATCGCTTGCCGAAAGACCGATATTACCGCATCCGCTATCGGCACACAATGCAAGCACATAGGCAGAGATAAGCAAAATATCGTTACCGCAGCCGAGCGCAACCGTTTCGGGAAGTATTTTCGGCATATCGATTCTTCGCAACAAATCGGGCGCGACCTCGCCGAGCGCAAAAAAGAAGGATGACAGCGTTGCGGAAAAATCGAAAAACGAAAGTCTATGCACGTCGGCAAGCTCAATAAATAATCTCTCGATAACGGCAGACAGGCGTTTGCCGTTATGGGTGTTGCCAACGTCGGACATAATGGCGGAAATATATGCGTTTACGCCGATATCATATCCCGAAAGCTTATTCAAACGCTCAAAAATTCGCTCGACTAAGCCATCGGCAAGATAGCGGAAGCAAACCAAAAAGCAACCGTCTCCGCGAATAACCGTTGCGTAGCCCTTTGCGGAATGGGTCGTCAGATCGGCAACGAGCATATTACCCTCCTCCAGCAAGCAAAGTCGTTCGCGGTCGTAGGGCTTTAATAGCTTATCAAATCTTGCACCTATGCGAAAAGCTTTTGAATCGGCAAAGCTATTGCTTTTTGCAAGTATTTTAAAATCGTTTCCGAGAATCAAAGCAGGCACGTGAAAGAGGTCAATTTTTTGCTTTAATTCCTCGGACGAAAAGAACTTTTTTGTTTTAACTTCAAGCTTCATTTTTCTTCGTCTTTTTTATATTCCGCAATATCGGAAAGCTCACAATCAAGAATCCTGCAAAGCTGGTCGAGAGTATAGGTGCTCACGTTTTGGTTTTTGCGAAGTCGGTCAAGCTGACCATTGCTTACTTTATAGGTGTTTATCAGCTTATATTGAGAAATATTTTTCTCTTTCATTGTTTTCCAAAGCTTTTCGTAAGTTATCATAACATCACCTTTCACTTGTTGATATTATGATAAAATGATATCTGTTTACCGACAATCGCCCATAATCGGTCAATATATTCTTAATACGCAAACCGACATATCATCGGCGGTTTCACAGCTTTTTCGCGCTTCGCGGATTATTTTCGATGCAAGGGCGCGTGCCGACGGCATCGGGGGAAGCCCTTTTTCGGGAAGTATTGATTTTTCGCTTCCCGTTTGCAAAATTCCGTCGCTTAACATTACTATCATATCGCCCTTTTCAAGCGAAAACGTCTTTTTTTCGGCAATAACGTTTCGCATTATGCCTGCAGGTGGCGTGCGAGCTTCGATAAGCGTGGTTTTGCCGTTGCGGATGAGCAGAGTCGGTGCCGCACCTGCTTTTATAAGCGTTGCACGCGAGTTGATTCGGTCGAGCTCCAACAAATCGACGGTTGCGAAAATTTCTTCCTGCTTTTCAACAAGCGCTTTATTTAACAGCTTTATTGCGCTTTCCTTTTCCGCACCGACGGACAGAAGCTTTTCAAGCATTATTGCGGCAAGACGGCTTGTTAACGCCGCATCTCTGCCGCTTCCCATTCCGTCGGAAACGAGGCAGTAAAAATATTTATCCTCGTTTTCAAAAACGCTCACTGTATCGCCGCAGACGCTTTCGTTTTCCTTGGCTTCGGAAATTTTGGCGCATTCGACACGGAACGACGGAATCGAGCGTATACGCATAAGATGATACCCGTCGTGAATGGCTATTTCGGGCGCAGAAACGGCGGTTTTCAGCTCCTTTGCGACCGTTTGGGCGATTTCGTTGGGGGTGGCTTTTATTCGGTCGGGCTTTATTCCAAAAACGGTTATCTCACGCAGGCGCGAGCCGATAACCCTTACGCCGTCACATTCAATACCAAGGGTAATTAACGCAGTTTTTATGTTTTTTGCAAGAGCTTTATCGTTTTTTACGTTTTCCTCCTGCTTTTTGGCGGCATCGATGAGGATAGAGGAGAATGCGGAATATTCGTCCGCCATTTGCTTTAAGCCCTTTTCGCCGTCACGCGCACGCATTATCGGAAGGTTGTTAATCTCCCTTGCCATAGTGCAGGCGTTTGGACAGCGCGAGCTTATGTGAGTGGGGATGCGCGAATAGGCGGCAACGCCGTTTCGCCTTATTTCGCTTGTGAAAAAATTGCTTACCTCGCCCTTGTCAAGCTCACAGCCCGAGCAACGCGCACATTGGTTTTCAACGCAGGACACAATTTTTCGGTTCAAATCGGTTATGCTCGTTTCGGCGGTGTTGTCGGAAACCGTGTAAAAAAGTGACGAAAGCGACGAAAATGCGGCGGCATAACGCGAAATTCTGCGGTCGTGCGCACGCTTTTCTGCCGTCGCAACGGCGGTGCGGTGAACAGGCATTTTTTTGCGGAGGAGCGCAAATGCGATAAAGACCAATATAAGCAAGGGCGCAAATATTTTTACACCCTCGCCGCCCGAAAGATAAAAATATCCGCTTATGGCAAGCATATAGGAAAGAACTAACGCAAGCGGCTCGATTTCGGTAACGAGCAGACCGTAGGTCATGCCCAAAACACCCAAAGCTCCCGTTGCCTCGCCGCCGCAGGCGATACCGCAAATGATACCGCAAACTCCGCCGAAGCCGAAGCCGCGCGTTCTTGCCGCGCAAAGCGTGAAAGCCGCGCCGATAAAGACGGCAAGCGAAATTCCGCCTATTTCAAAGGGTAAAAGCACAAGCGTGAACGAAAAGGCAAAGGCAAGCAGAGAAAGCTCGTATTTTTTGGGGTGAATCTCCTTTTTGCGGTCGAAATAGCCGTAAAAGGCAAACGTCAGCGCAGGATAGGAAATGACCGCGGCAAGTAAAACGAAAAGACCTTTGACGTCGTCGATTCCGTTGATCGCAACGTATGCCGCACGCAATGCGCTTAAGGATAACGAAAGCAGAATTCGGGTATAAAGAAAAACGCCGCCGTTTTTTTCCTTTGCCGAAAGCACGAAGAAAAGATAAACCGCGCAAAACAGCGAAAGCAATATGCAGGGATCGAAAAAGGATGCAAGAAGCACCCCGAAAAACGTGCTTTTCCTTATATTTTTCGGCACGGCGCAAAGAAAAGCCAAGCCAAACGGCAAGACTGTGCTTGTAAGACACGCGCTCGACAGTAAAAATCCGATTATTGCAGGGACTGAATTTATTTTAAGTGCTTTTATTGAAAAAATTGTTTTTATCCGTTCCATTTTTTGCTCTTCCGTTTCTTTTTGATTTTGTTTGACCATTATACAAAAAAAGAAGAGCGTTGATTGTCGAAGCAAAAGCGAATTTTTTGTGTTGTTTTTTCCTTTTTTACAGTTTATGGGGTGTTTGAGAATAACAAAAGCGGTTTTAAATTTATCAGGTCGTTTATGGCGATAAGGCTTTGGTTGTTTTCGCGGTTGAGATTCCACCAGAGCGCACCGCGAAGCGATTTTTCCGCCATAAGCCGCAAGCGTGCGGATATCGAACGCACGTCCTCGAACCAAACACGGTGAGCCTTGCCGTCATCGGCGGTATAATCGAAATAGGGTGCCAAAACGGTTGAATCGAAGAAAATTTCCGCGCCCTTTTGCGATGCGAGTGTGAACGCCTGACGTGTCGAAACCGAGTTCGCGCGCGAAACGCCTTGGATATACGGCAGAGTAAAATCATAGCCGTAATTCGATATGCCCAAAAGAATTTTTTCGGCAGGAATACGCGTCAGCGCATAATCGACAACCTCGCGCACAGGCTTTATCGGCGAAACCGCCATCGGAGGGCCGTAGGTGTAGCCCCATTCGTAGGTCATAAGCAAAACGGCATCCGCCGCCTCACCCAGAAGCGCATAATCGTGACCCTCGTAAAGCGCACCCGGCTGGTCGTCCGACGTTTTCGGTGCAAGTGCGGTCATAACACCGAACCCATAAGGGCGCAGTCTTTCGCGGCAATAGGCAATAAATTCGGCATATCGAGCCGCATTTGCCGCACCAAGGAATTCAAAATCCACGTCAAGAGAAGTATAACCCTTATTTAACATATTTGCAATAACCGAATCGAGCAATTTTTGCTGAATTTCCGCAGAATCAAAAAGCGTTTCCGCCAATTCGACCGAGAAATTATCGTTTTCGGTAAGTGTTGAGAGGTGCATTATCGGTTCGGTTCCGTATTGAACGGCAAGTGTTATCATCGCCTCGTCATCGGGTGAAATAAGCGTTCCGTCGGTGCGGAAGCCATAGGTAAACGGCATTAACGCCGACATAAACGGCAGAGCACGGCGAAGAAGCGAATTGCTTACAAACGGATAAGCATAACCGCCGGTCGCAAAGTCGCCCAAAACCTCACGCTCGACGGTTATATAAAGCGTTTGACCGATGCTTATTGACGGCAGACCGTTTAAAAAGAGATTTACACGGTAGATGTCGTTTTCGGTGACACCGTACAGCTCGGCTATCGAAAAAAGCGTTTCGCCCTCTTGTACAATATGAGTAATTATCGGCTCGACGATTGCGATCGGCTGACCGACGGGCAGACGCAACGGGTCGGCAACGTCGTTGTTAAAGGCGAGCACCGAGGCATCGACGCCGTAACGGTTTGCTATCGAAAAAAGCGTTTCGCCGCTTTGCACGATATGTATTTGCATAATATCCCTCTCCGTCCTTGCAAAATATTGCAATTTTTGGTGTATTTATGGGTGTAAATGGTCGTGAATATCTTGATTTTCAAACCTTTTTGTGGTATTATGTTATAATCATAATTGTAACAAATTTTTAAGTATGCGAAGTATTGCTTCGCCTTGGAAAGTAGAGCTTGAAGATATGAACGATATCAAAACGAGTATATGCGAAAGAGTCAGCGCTTATGTTAATACAAAGGGCGCAAATCTTTCGGTCGAAGAAGCACTTGCTTTTTTGGAAACTCCCTCCGACAGTAAGCTTGGCGACCTTGCACTTCCCTGCTTTAAGCTTTCAAAGCTTCTTCGTGCGCGTCCCGACGGAATCGCAAGCGAATTGAAGGGTGAATTTGACGGCTTTGAAGGACTCGAAAGGGTTGAAGCCGTTGGCGGTTACCTTAACTTCTTCTTCGGCAGCGCGAAATATTTAACCGACCTTAACACTCTTATCAAGGACGAATATCCCACTCTTGACGAATACGGCAAGGGCAAAATTATTGTTCTCGACTTCTCGTCGCCCAATATTGCAAAGCGCTTCCATTTGGGACACTTGGGCACTACCGTTATCGGTAACGCGGTGCGCAATATTTATAAGGCGTGCGGTTACAAGACCGTTGCACTTAACTATCTCGGCGACTGGGGTACTCAAAACGGCAAGCAGATAGTTGCGTTTAAAAAATGGTCGAGCAGAGAACGCCTTGAAAGCGAAGGCATTAAGGAGCTTGAGCGTATTTACGTTATGTTCGGCAAGGAAGCCGAAAACGATCCCTCGCTTAACGACCAAGCACGCGCGGCGTTCCGCGAATTGGAAAACGGCAACGAGGAATATCTTGAAATCTGGCGTCTTTTCAAGGATATTTCGATGCGCGAATACACCCAAACCTATAAGAGATTGGGTATTGAATTCGACGTTTGGGACGGCGAAAGCCTTTATACCGACAAAATGCCCGCTATTGTTCAGGAATTAAGAGATAAAGAGCTTCTTAAAATCGACGACGGCGCATCGATTGTCGACCTTTCGGAATGGAATATGCCCCCTGCGCTTATCCTCAAGCGTGACGGCAGTACCCTTTACCCCACACGTGATATTGCGGCGGCTAATTACAGATATAACACCTACAAATTTGATAAATGTGCTTACGTTACAAGCGCAGGTCAATCGCTTCACTTTGCACAGTGGTTCAAGGTTACCGAAATGATGGGCAAGGATTGGTCGAAGAATCTTGTTCACATCCCTTACGGCACAATGAGCTTCGGCGGTGAAAAGCTTGCGTCGCGTACAGGCAACATCATTCTTCTTAACGACGTTTTCGACGAAGCGGTTGCAAAGGCAAGAGCGATTATCGAGGAAAAGAACGTTGCAAACGGCAACAAGGAAGAAATTTCCGAGGCGGTCGGTATCGGCGCGGTCGTATTCAGCGCACTCGCAAACGGCAGAATCAAGGATACCAACTTCACTTGGGAGGGCACTCTTTCGTTTGAAGGAAACACCGGACCTTACGTTCAATATACCTATGCACGTGCGGCAAGCGTTCTTCGCAGAGGCGAAATGAAGGGCGGATACGAAAGCTATTCTCCCGAAAGTGCCGAAGCAGAGCTTATCCGCAAATTAAGCGAATTTGCCGACACTGTCATCCGTTCCGCAGAGGAATACGAGCCGAGCATCGTTTCTCGCTTTGCGCTTAACGTATGTACTCTGTTCAACCAATTCTACCACAACTGCCGTATTCTCGGCTCGGGCGGTGAAACCGAACAGTTCCGTCTTGCGCTTACCGCTGCAACGAGAAATATTCTCGGCAGATGCCTTGATTTGCTCGGCATCAAGAGAACCGAGGAGATATAGGGCGCTTCGCTTTCGACGCAAAACGCAAGCGTTTTGGTCGGTTTTTGGATGTCCGTGCGCTCGCGCCTCACTCACCGTTCGCGGACATCATATGTATATTTTTCGAGGTGCATGTCCCCGAAAAATATGTTAAATTTATTGTATAATCGCTTCGCTCTCCATTGAAATCCGAGGATTTCAATGGGTTTAGTGAGATTCGTTCGCTCGCGCCACGCTCACCGCGTGCGAATCTCTAAGGTATATTTTTCGAGGCGCATGTCCCCGAAAAATATGTTAAATTTATTGTATATTTAGGTTATAATTATCTGTTTTAAAGGAGTTTTATCGATATGTCCGGACATTCCAAATGGAAGAATATAATGCACAAAAAGGAAAAGACCGACGCTCAGCGTGCGAAAGTCTTTACTAAAATAGGCAAGGAAATCGCAATTGCAGTACGCGACGGCGGTCCCGAACCCACCTCGAACACTCGCTTGCGCGACCTTATTGCAAAGGCAAAGAGCCTTAACGTGCCCAACGATAACATTGACAGAGTTATCAAAAAGGCATCGGGCGCAGACAGCGTTCAATACGAGGTTATCACCTACGAGGGATACGGCCCCGGCGGTGTTGCCGTTATAGTTGAAGCGGCAACCGACAACCGTAACCGCACCGCAGGCGACGTGCGCCATTACTTCGACAAGTTCGGCGGTAATTTGGGCACAAGCGGATGCGTTTCCTATATGTTTGCCGAAAAGGGCGTTGTTGTCGTTTCGGGCATTAAGGACGAGGACGAATTTATGGAAGCGGCACTTGATGCAGGTGCGCTTGACTTCACCAGCGAGGACGAGCACGGCGAGGTATTTACCGACGTAAGCGAGCTTTCATCGGTACGCGAAGCGCTTGAAGCAAAGGGCTACACCATTGAATCGGCTGACCCCGAAAAGATTCCCGCAAACTACGTGCGTCTTGACGATGAAGACCAAATCAAGATGATGAACCGTCTTCTCGAAGCGCTTGAGGATAACGACGACGTTACCGAAGTTTGGCATAACTGGGACGACGAAGAATAAAATGAACCGAAGAATCGGTATTTTCGGAGGAACCTTTAATCCGATACACAAGGCGCATTTTGAAATAGCTTTGGCTTTTATCGAAAAATTTTCGCTTGACCTTTTATACGTTATACCGAACAATATTCCGCCTATGAAGGAATCGCACGGTGTTTCGGGAATCGAGCGCTTGGAAATGCTTGAAATTGCATTTTCGGGGCAAGATAAGGTTATTGTAAGCGATACCGAAATAAAACGCGGCGGTATGAGCTACACGCGCGACACGGTTGCCGAATTAAAGGAAAAGCATAATAACGGCGAGTTGTTTTTGCTTATCGGCGACGATTGGATCGACAGATTCGACAAATGGAAGGATTACAAATTCATTCTCGATAACGCAAATCTCGTTATCGCCTACCGAAACGAAAAAGATATTTCGGAATCGGTTAAGCGGTTAAAAGACGCTTCGGGAAAGGAAATTTTCCTTCTTGAAAACAAACGAATCGAGCTTTCCTCCACAAATTTAAGAAGTACACCGAAAAAAGAATTACTCCCGAACGGGGTTTTCGACTATATACAAAAAAGGGGGCTTTACGGAATATGACCGATGCAAATGCGATTTTATCGGCAATGACGATTTCGGAGCGCAGACTGAAGCACACGCTCGGCGTTGCGGAAGCGGCAAAAGAGATTGCAAAAACGCACTTCCCTGCGCTTGACCTTAAGCAGGTCGAGCTTGCCGCGCTTATGCACGATTTTACAAAGGAATATCCGTATGAGCGCCAATTGGAGCTTTGCGCGAAATATTCGATAGAGCTGACCGACGAGGAAAGAAACAACCCCAAGCTTTTACACGCCAAGACCGCGGCAATGATTGCAAGCGACAGATTTTCGCTTTCGACCGAGATTTGCAACGCGATATATTGGCACACAACGGGCAAGGCGGCAATGTCGCCGTTTGAAATCGTTATCTACCTTGCCGATTACATCGAGGAATTCCGCGAGGATGCCTCCTGCGTCAGATTGCGTGAGTTTTACAAAAAAGCGTTATCAAAGGAATTGGATAAAAACGATGCGCTTTACAAAACGCTTGTTAAATCGTTTGACACGACGATAAAGCACCTTATTTCGGAGGAGCAGACGATTTGCAAGGACACGTTTGAGGCAAGAAATTATTACATTGATAAGCTTAGAGCGTTTGATTTTTAAGCGCTTTGCGAAAGGATAAAAATATGAAAGACGAAAAAATCCAAATTGAGCGAGCAAAAGAGATAGCAATGCTTGCCGCAGGCACTCTTGACAACAAAAAAGGTATGGACGTAACCGTGCTTGAGGTCGGCGAGCAGACCATACTTGCCGATTACTTCGTACTCGCAACGGGTACCTCGAATACCCACGTCCGCGCACTTGCCGACGAGGTTGAATTCAAGCTTCGTGAGGAGCTTAATGTTGAACCGTCGCACATCGAGGGCGCATCGGGCAACGCTTGGACGCTTTTGGACTACGGTTGCGTTGTTATTCACGTCTTCACCTCGCAGGCGCGTGATTTTTACAAGCTCGAGCGACTTTGGAGCGGAAACGAAATTAAATTTGAAGGCGGTGTTGAAGAATGAAGCACGAATTCAGAGATATAGAAAAGAAATGGCAGGATAAATGGGACGAGGCCAAAATTTTCGAGGCGGCAGACCCCGGTGAACCCGGCAGCGAAAACCAAAAGTTTTTGGCGCTCGTTGAATTCCCCTATCCCAGCGGCGCAGGTATGCACGTCGGTCACATCAAGGCGTATTCGGGACTCGAGGTAATTTCGAGAAAGAAGCGTATGGAGGGCTACAACGTTATGTTCCCCATGGGCTTTGACGCTTTCGGTCTTCCCACCGAAAACTACGCTATCAAAACCGGTATGCACCCGAGAGCGGTTACCGACAAGAACATTGAAAAGTTCACAAGCCAGTTAAAGCGCGTCGGCTTTGCGTTTGACTGGTCGAGAGTGGTTGATACCACCGACGTTGATTACTATAAGTGGACTCAATGGATATTCCTTAAGATGTTCGAAAACGGACTTGTTTTCCGTGACACCGCTTTGGTAAACTACTGCCCCGAATGTAAGGTTGTTCTTTCAAACGAGGACTCGCAGGGCGGTAAGTGCGACATCTGCCACAGCGACATCGTTCAAAAGTCGAAGGACGTTTGGTATTTACGCATTACCGAATATGCCGACAAGCTTTTGACAGGTCTTGAAGAAGTAGATTATCTTCCTAACATAAAGCAACAGCAGGTAAACTGGATTGGTAAATCCGAAGGCGCTTTCGTTAACTTTGCGCTTTGCGGCAAGGACGAAAAGCTTCGCATTTACACAACCCGTCCCGACACTTTGTTCGGCGTTACCTTTATGGTTATGGCGCCCGAGCATCCCTTGATCGATAAATACGCAGACGGCATTAAGAATATGGATGCCGTTGAAGCATACCGTGCAGAATGCGCAAAGAAGACCGAATTCGAGCGTACACAGCTCGTTAAGGAAAAGACAGGTGTCTGTCTTGACGGATTAACGGCTATCAACCCCATCAACGGCAAGGAAATTCCCATTTACATCGCCGATTACGTAATGATGGGCTACGGCACCGGCGCGATTATGGCAGTACCTGCACACGATGGCCGCGACTGGGAATTTGCAAAGAAATTCGGCATTGACATTATCGAGGTCATCAAGGGCGGCGATATTGAGCAGGAAGCATACACCGGCGACGGCGAAATGGTAAATTCGGGCTTCCTTAACGGCTTTAACAACAAAAAGGATTCTATCCGCCGCGCGATTGAAGAGCTTGAAAAGCTCGGCTGCGGCGAAGGCGGCGTTCAATATAAGATGAAGGATTGGGCGTTCAACCGTCAGCGTTATTGGGGCGAGCCCATTCCGATAGTTCACTGTGAAAAGTGCGGTATGGTTGCAGTTCCTTATAACGAGCTTCCCCTCCGTCTTCCCGATATGGACGAGTTCGCACCCGGTCAGGGCGGCGAATCGCCTTTGGCAAGAATCGAATCCTACGTAAACTGCAAGTGCCCGAAGTGCGGCGGCGATGCAAAGCGCGAAACGGACACTATGCCTCAGTGGGCAGGCTCCTCGTGGTACTTCCTCCGCTATTGCGATCCGCACAACAGCGATGAATTTGCAAGTGCAGAAAAGCTTAAATATTGGCTTCCCATCGACTGGTACAACGGCGGTATGGAGCACGTTACCCGTCACATGATTTATTCTCGCTTCTGGCATAAGTTCCTTTACGATCTCGGACTCGTTCCGGTTGCAGAGCCCTATGCAAAGCGTACTGCGCAGGGCCTTATTCTCGGTCCCGACGGCGAAAAGATGAGTAAATCCAAGGGTAACGTCGTTGACCCCAACGACGTTGTTGACGAATACGGTGCAGACGTATTGCGTACCTACACCCTCTTTATGGGCGATTACGCATCTGCCGCACCTTGGTCGCAAAGCAGTGTGAGAGGATGTAAGCGCTTCCTTGAACGCTTTGCCGCACTCGACGAAATGCTCGGCGCGAAGAACGACAAGCTCGTTCGCTCGCTCCACAAGACCATTAAAAAGGTTACAAGCGACATTGATGGCATGAAGTTCAACACGGCTATCGCCGCAATGATGAGCTTTATGAACGAAATTTACGAAGTCGGCTCGATCGATAAGGAAAGTCTTAAGTCACTCACCAAGCTTCTTTCTCCGTTTGCTCCGCACATTTGTGAGGAAATGTGGGTATCGCTTGGCGAAAAGGGCTTCTGCTCGACCGCAAAATGGCCCGAATACGATGAAGCTCTTACCGTTGATGACGAAAAGGAAATCGCGGTTCAGGTTTGCGGCAAGCTTAAGGGCGTAATCGTTATCCCTGCAGGTTCCGAGGAGGATGCCGTTTGGGAAATTATCCAAGCAAACGAAACCATTATGCAATCGCTTGAAGGCAAGCAGATTATTAAGAAGATCTATATCAAAGATAAAATTTTCAACATAGTTGCAAAATAGGAGGCAAAAATGGATACCATTAAAATTAACAAAGGCGATGCTCTTATCGTCGCTCACAGAGGTCTTTCGGGTATTGAAAGAGAAAACACTGCGGCGGCATTCGTAGCGGCAGGCAACAGAAGCTATTTCGGTATTGAAACCGACGTTCGCGTTACCGCAGACGGCAATTTCATCCTTCTCCACGATAACGATGCTATTCGTTGCGGTGGCGACAACATTATTCCCGAACAGTCCACTCTCCAAACTATTCAATCTGTCCAGCTTTTCGAAAAGAACGGCGAACGCGGCAGAGTTGACCTCCGCATCCCCACAATGACCGATTACCTTCGTATCTGCAAGTGCTACGACAAGGTTTGCGTTCTTGAATTCAAGGGCTACTTCAGCGAAGAAAATATGGTTAAGGTAGTTGACATCGTAAAAGCTGAATACTGCCTCGAAAAGATGATTTTCATCTCCTTCGCGTTTGAAAACCTCGTAAATCTCCGTAACGTTTGCCCCGAAGCACGTTGCCAATTCCTCACCGGCAAGCTTGATGAAGGTCTTCTCGAACGCCTTGTTGAGCACAAATTCGACCTCGATATCTGGTATGGCGCCTTCACCGAAGAAGCACAGGTTCGTGAATTCCTTGACAACGGTGTTGAAGTTAACGTTTGGACCGTTGACAAGAAGGAAGATGCAGAAAGACTTATTTCTTGGGGCGTTCAGTACGTAACAAGTAACATCCTCGAATAATCAAAAGCGTTAAGCTTTAAAAAGCTCTCGGACAAAAGCTCCGAGAGCTTTTTTGATTACAACTTGATAACAAAATCGGAGCATACTGATATAAAGGGGTGACTTTATGGCAAAGATTCTTATTGCAGAAGACGAAAAGGCGATTAATGACCTGATCCGTATAAATCTCACGTTGGCAGGATACGAGTGCAAGCAGGTGTTCGACGGAGAAGCCGCTTTAAATATGGCGTTTGAAAACAAATTCGACCTTATTTTGCTTGACGTGATGCTTCCGAAGCTTTCGGGGTTTGAAATAATACGGGAATTAAAGGGCACGCCCGTAATATTTGTAACGGCACGGTCAACCGTATCGGACCGATTAAAGGGTCTGAAGCTCGGCGCAGACGACTATATCGTAAAGCCGTTTGAAATGCTTGAGCTTATCGAGCGAGTAAAGGCGGTGCTCCGACGCACCAAGGGCGAAACGCGACAATTTGAATTTGACGATATTTGCATACACCTTGATGACAGACGGGTATTTAAAAACGGCATCGAGATTGCGCTTAAGCCAAAGGAATACGATTTGCTTGAAGCATTCATAAACAACCGCAACATTGCTTTATCACGCGAGAAGCTGATAAGCTTGGTTTGGGATTTTGATTACGAGGGAGACACCCGTACCGTAGACGTACACGTGCAACAGCTACGCAGAAAGCTGGGGCTGTCCGAACGAATCCAAACGGTATATAAAACGGGGTATCGGCTTCAGCTATGAAAATGAGATTTTGGCAAAAAACCTATGTTTTCACGCTGTGTCTGTTTTTGCTTTGCCTGAATGCAGGGGTGCTTTCTCTTTCGGTATATACCTATAAAAAGAGCGTCAATGCTACCGAATCGGCTTTTGCGGCAGAGCAGTATTTTATAAAACGGTCCTTTGAAATGGATTATGCCGAAATGACACGTGCAAGCAAGAATCAAAGCCCCTCGTTGCTGATGCAAACCTATTCCGCTTACTATGAACAAAAGGGCTTGTTGTTTGAATTCAGAGAAAACGGCAAAGCCATTCACACCTGCTTTGATGAAGCTCCGACCTTGGGAAAAAACGCTATTGCTCACAAGGAGCTTGACGGCGTTCGATATATTTTCATTTCTTCGGAGCTCTGTGACGGAAAATACGAGTTCATTTTTGCGAAATGCGCGCAATCGATCGACGAGGAATTTGCTTCGCTGATGACGGTTTATACCTTCACGGTGCTTGGCGTTTCGGCAGTGCTTGCAGTTTCGCTTTATTATATTTTGAAACGTCTTTCGATACCGCTTGAAAAGCTGCGGGCAACGACCGACCTTATTGAAAACGGCGAGCTTTCGGTAGTCGCCGAAGAAAAAGGAAGCGACGAGGTTGTCGCCCTTGCGCGAAGCATTAACCGTATGCTCGGAACAATAAAGCGCCAAATGGAATCGCTTGAAGCCGATTCGCAAAAAAAGCAAATGCTCGTTGACAATATGGCGCACGAGCTTCGCACACCGCTAACCGTTATTTACGGCTATGCGGAGTTGCTTGAAAAGACAGAGCTTACCGACGATGACAGAATAGCGGCAATTAAATATATTTTATCCGAAACAAAACGGCTTAAAAAAATATCGGAGCTGATGCTCGACAGCGCATTCCTGCGCGAAAATACCGTTTACACCGAAAAAACAGACTTGGCGGAAATTCTTAATAACGTTGCGGAGCGTCTTTCTCCAAAAGCGCAAAAAGCAAAGGTTTCGCTTCTGTGCGAAACCGAAAACACGATTATCAACGGAAATTCCGACCTGCTTTCCTTGCTTTTTTACAACCTTACGGAAAATGCGATAAAGGCTTGCAAAAGCAACGGCACAGTGCGCCTTTCCTGCAAAACGAAGCAGGCTTGCGTTGAGGACAACGGAAAAGGGATAACCGAGGAACAGCTTTTGCATATCACCGAGCCGTTTTACCGCACCGACAACGCTCGCTCACGCGCAGACGGAGGAGCCGGACTCGGACTTGCGCTGTGCAAGAGGATTTGCGATTCTCATAACGCAAGGATGTCGTTTGAATCAAAACCCAACGAAGGAACAAAGGTAACCGTTTCTTTTACAAGTTGATTATATTTCGAAGATATTTCGTTTAAAAACCGCCATTAAAATACCCGTAACACTTTACGGAGGTATAGAAATGAAAAACAACAAAAAACTCGCAGCGATTGCCTTTTGTATGGTAATCGCGGCAACGCTTCTCTTTTCGGTCACCGCTTTTGCGATGTCCGACGTTTCGGACACAGAAAAAGAATTTATTCCCGATGAATTCGAAAGCGCAATTCCGAGTGTTGAATTGGAAACCGCACCCGAATCGCAATCGAATATGCAAGCAAAATTCAACGAATTTATTTCGATTGAAAACGACGGCAAAACAGCAATTCTTTTCTCTGACGAACAGTATGAAAATCTTTTAGCCGTTCGTAACGAGGGCAAAAGAAACGCTCTTTCCTATGAGGAAGCGCTTTATCTTATCAACGATACGATCGGAATGTATTCGCAATACGAAGAAATCGTTATAAAAAGCGAAATGATCGATCGCCTCGGACTTGAGTTTTATCTCGGCGGAAACAGCGGAATCATCGTTCCCGATGAAAACGATTACAGCAAAACGGTAAGAGATATTTATTCGCTTATTCTCTATCGCCTGTATTTGCACGATTCGGGATTTGTTTCGATGTATACCGGTAATCTTTGCATTCCGGCAAAAGCCGAATCCGAATTTTTGATTCTTTTCGAGGGCGACAAGCGTCTTGAATCGAAAGAGGCGGACGGAACTCCTTGGATTACCAACGATTCGGTTTATTTCGTAAACAAACGCATCTTCCTGCTTGCCTTTGACAACGGAAGCGAAATTGACGCCGATTACAACGACACCCTTTTGAACAACTACATCAAATGGGCAGATGAGGATATGGCAGCGGAGCTTGCTCATCGCGGAATCGAGCAGGATTTCGATTTCGAGGGCAATTCGCTTTCGGCACCTATGCTTGTGATCGATATGCCGCTTGACGGCGATAATATGTACGTCGATACCTACACCGTCGATATCGTTACCCAAGCCGCTGACAGCCGCGACCGTATTTACCCCACTCCCGAATTGGCTGATGCAAAGCCCGAAGGATACTTTGACCGCATACATTCCTTCCCGATACAAAGCATCACCGTGTCGATCGGTTTCCCCCATTTAGGCGCTGAACGTCACGAGGTTACCAAAGAAGAATTCGACAGCATCAAAGCGATTCTCGACAACGGAAAAGAGTGGAGCTATGGCATCCACGTCGGCGACATCACGGCAAGATTTACCGTTGACCAATGCGGAATCAATTACTACAACGGCTCATTATATAACACCGAAACCGGAAGATATCTTAATCTCACTTCCGAAGAAAACGAATTTATCGTTTCGTTGATTGAGAAATATAAATAGCCCTCCTTACAGCAAAAACCCGTCAGACGGTAAATCTGACGGGTTTTCTTTTTGTGTTTACAGATTAATTAAAATCGTATCCTTCGGTGCAAGCAAGCTCTGCAATTTCCTTGAGTGCCTTAACGGTGTTTGCATCTAAACCTGCGGTGTAGGAAACGTCATCAAGGTCGATACCCAAAAATTCGATAGCCATTACGCTTGCGATAAGGTAAGCGCCTGCGCCTTCACCATGGTGAGAATTATCGGTATGGTGAAGCTGGATAGAGGGATACTTTTTGTAACAAAGGAGGAATGCATCCGAAACGTGTGCCTGTTTTTCGATATTGAAATCCTTAGCGAGTTGGGTGTATGCATCGTGCAAACGCTTTCCGCTGATGGGGCGTTGGTTAGGATCGGTGTTCGAAGAATAACGTTCGTAAAGGAGAAGCTCGGCATTCGGCTCTGCGCTTCTGAGATAAGGAACCAAAATATCCAAAGCCGCCTTGGTGTCCGCATAATCGCTGTTACTGTTGTCCTGAAGAACGATATAATCGTAATCCTTTTCGGCGATCTTGCTTCTTAAAAGCTTACCGCGCGCTTCGTCATTTGCATCGGCAAACTGAGAAAGGTATGCGCTACCGATACAGCAATAGGTAACGTCAATTTCAACGTTTGCGGTTTCTGCCATAAACAAAAGCTTGTCGGGTACGTTGAAATAATAGGTTGCGCTGTTGCCTATAAAGAGGAACTTAATAGGATCAACCTTGGGATACTCAACCGCTTTTTCTGCCTTGATACCAAACGCTTCAACCTCGCTTACGAACATCCAGGTATAGGTGCCCGCAACGATCTGATATTGAACGTAGCGTGCGGTAAGAGTTTTTTCAAGCTCAAGAACGCTCGCTACAACGCTTGTCTCGTTGGTATCATCGTGGTGAGTTACACCTGCTTTGTACCATTCTTTGCCGTCGTTGGAAACCAAAACGCGAGCAAATGCAGGCGCGCCGATACCGTTGGAAAGCTTTTTGCTTCCGAGATGGATTGCAAATTTATCCAACTCATAAATATCGCCAAGGTCAACGGTGATGTAAACGTAACCGTTTGCGCGATAATAGTCGCCGCCCGTGTTAAACGCCATAAATGCCGCATCCGAATATCTTGCGCCGGAAGAGGGCTGAATGCCGTCGGTAGCTTCTTTATTGTTGGTGTCGGGATAGGAAGGACCGTAGCTGGGATAAAGGGGTGCTTTATCGTAGGTCTTGTTAAGCGCTACGTTTGCATAACTCGGATCGTTTTTAATATTGCTTTCGCCGCTTGCTCCAACCTTGGGAATTTCATAGGTATTTAAGCAGTGGCGTTTTATAAGGAGATAGTCGTATTTATTGATACCGTCGATTCCGTTAATGTCGCTTCTTAGCTCCTGTTCATCGGTAAAGGTAACGGTATTAAGGCAATAGCGCTTTACGAGTAAATAGTCATACTTATCGATAACGCCGTCGATATTAACGTCGCCTTTAAAATACTCAAGGCCGTCGTCGGTCGCCTGTGCAAGGGTAGCAAGGCTCGGCAAAATGCACATAGAAACGACCAAAACAACCATAAGCAATTTTTTTGCAAATTGTTTCATAAAATAACTCCTGTCCGTAATTTTTTTGTTGACCGACTTTTAAAAAGCCGATTTACTTAAGCTCTTTATTTTATCATTTTATTAACCAAATGTCAACGAATGAAAAAACTTTTTGCGTAAAATATAAAACAAAGGACTTCCCAAGGAAAGCCCTTTTTATGGGCCTTTGCATAAGAAGTCCTTTTTGATTATCGATTATTTAAATTCGTAACCCTTTTCGCAAGCAAGCTTTGCGATATCCTTAAGTGCCTTAACGGTTGCATCGTCAAGATTTGCGGTGTAGGTTACGTCGTCAAGATTGATACCGAGGAATTCGATAGCCATAACGCTTGCGCTAAGATATCCGCCTGCGCGGGAATGGTGAGAATCGTCGGTATGGTGAAGCTGGATAGAGGGATACTTATTGTAGCAAAGAAGGAAAGCATCGGCAACGTGAGCATTCTTTTCAATGTTGAAGTCCTTTGCTGCCTGAGAATATGCCTCGTGATGCTTTTTGCCGCTTATGGGACGCTGGGTGGTGCTGGTGCTGGAGGAATAACGCTCGTAGAGCATCAATTCAGCATTGGGCTGAGAATTCTTGAGAAGCGGAACGAGGGTATTCATAGCTGACTTAAGATCCGAGTAATCGGCGTTGCTGTTTTCCTGTATAACGATAATATCATACTGCTTTTCTGCAAGCTTGCTTCTTAAAAGCTTTCCGTGAACGGTGCTTTCGGAGGCAAAGTCTCTAAGCCATGCGCTGCCGATGGTGCAGTAGGTTGCATCGATCTTTTTGCCTACGGATTCTGCGATAAGGGTGAGCTGATCGGGAATGCTGAAGTAATAGGTCGAGCTGTTACCGATGAAGAGCATATTGATAATGTCTTCTTCGGGATAGGCCTTTGCTTTTTCAGCCTTGATGCCGTATGCTTCAACATCGCAAATGAACAACCAACAGGGAGCGCCGACCATAAAGCGGTATTCAACGTAACGTGCGGTTACGGTTTCTTCAAGCTCGAGAGTGCTTGCAAAAACGCCGGTGTTGGTTACGCTCTTATTGACTACGGTGCCTGCCTTGTACCATTCCTTGCCGTCGTTGGAAACTCTGATCTGTACCATTTCGGGGGTACGGAGACCTGCGCCTGCAAATTTGTCGGTGCCCACCTGAGCAACGAATTTATCAAGCTCGTAAACTGCGCCGAGGTCAACGTTGATATAAGCATAGCCGTTGAAACGGAAGAATTCATTTTCGCCGGTGTTGATACCCATAAACGCGGGGTCGGAATAATTGCCTATTGCGATCTTGCCGTCGGTCATGGACTTGTTGCCTTCATCGGCATAGTTGCCCGAATAGGGAGATCTGGTGTAGGTCTTATTAAGTGCTACGTTTGTGTATTTAGGATCGTCTTTAATGGAAGTCACAGGTTTTTCCTCCGGTTTGCTCGATTCATCGGGTTCGCTCGTTTCTTCGGGTTCGCTCGATTCATCAGGCTCGCTCGATTCTTCGGGTTCGCTGGATTCTTCAGGCTCGCTGGATTCGGTAGCTTCGCTTGATTCAGCGGATTCGTCGGATTCATCAGCATCACTCGATTCGGTAACGGTGCTCGAGTCCTCGGCTACGCTTGATTCAGCGTCCTTGCTTTCTTCGCCTGCGCTCGATTCTGTTTTGCTTTCAGCTGCTTGGGACGAAGTTTCTATCGTTTCATCCTCACAACCGATGAACGAAACCGAAAGCGACAACACAAGGAGTGTCGCAACTATCATACAAATAATTCTTTTCATAAATTCCTCCGTATTTTTCTATGGTATTATTATATACTACCGAGGTTATTTGTCAAGCCATTTCTTCAATTCTTCGACAACCTTTTCGGCATCTCGCACACCGATTTTATAGGTGCTGATTACCTTACTCGCATCGTGCTCCATTCTGCCTATCTTCAGCTCCTCGCTCGGGCGGATAACGAAAACCTCGCCGTTTTTTTCAAGCTCACGAATGTATTCAAGCGTTTGGTTGTACCTTTCGTGCAAACGTAGCAACGAGTCAACAAAATTCGGATACTTGCGGTACATCAGTTTTGCAAAAAGTCCGTGCTCCTGCTTTTTTATATACCCATCGTGACGGGTAAGCACAATAACGTTCTTTTTATAGCCCATATCGCGAAACGCTTTTATCGGGATACCGTCACAACAGCCGCCGTCAAGATACTTTTTGCCGTCAAGCGCTACGATTTTCGAGAAATACGGAAGCGACGACGATGCGCGAAGATAATCGATGTCGGCAAGCATATCTTTGATTTTTATATATTCCGCTCTGCCGCTTTCAAGATTGCTTACCGTTACGAAAAATTCGCTGCTTTGCGCTTTAAACGCATCATAATCATAGGGAACGAGCTTTTCCGGCAGGTCGTGATAGGCAAATTGGACTCCAACGATATTGCCGGTTTTAACAAAGCTTTTCAAGCTCATAAAACGCGGATCGTTGCAATATTTGGCGTAATATTCAATACTTCTTCCCTTTTGGTTGGAAAGATAGGAGCAGCCGTGCGCCGTACCTGCAGAAACGCCGATAACGCCGTCAAAGCTAATTCCCTGCTCCAAAAACACGTCAAGCACGCCTGCGGTATAGATTCCGCGGAATCCACCGCCCTCCAAAACCAATCCTTTTTTCAAATCGGTTACCTCATAAAAATTAGTAGTTATATTTTAACATTTTTTAGCTTGATTTTCAATATCGGCACAAATATTTGCATAATTTGTTTTTTTCGGCAAAAGATAATGGCAAGAAATTAACAAAGGAAGATATTATGAAAAAACTGTTCGCTTTAACGTTTTCAATATTGATTTTATTCACCTTGCTTCTTTCCCCGTCGGCAGAGGGTACCGAGGTTTCCTACGGTAAAACCTACTCTCTTATCACACCTGCTTCAAGCGGTTATCCCGACGACGGATTAAAGCTTACCGACGGCATATTTGGAACTATTCCCGACGGAAAGACAAATTTTTACTCAAGCTCTGCTTACGTTGGCTTTAACCGAAGCGATGTTAACGAAGACGGCGATTTTGTCGTCATTCTCGACCTCGGGAGAAAATACTCCGACCTTTCGGCGTTTACTGTTGGTTTTCTTAACGAAACCGACGTTGGAATCTACGCTCCGAAAAGCGTAATTTTTGCCATTTCCGATGACAGAAACGGCGAATATACCGAAATCGGCACGCTTGATACTGCAAAAAGCACGGCAGACGGGCTTTCAGAAACCTTTGCAATGACGCTTGCTGCCGATGATACCGAGGGCAGATTTGTCCGCGTTACTATCAAGCACCTTGGCAACTTCACCGACAATAGCGGCACAGAGCATACTGCAGGTTGGACCTTTATCGACGAGATAAGCGTTTATTCGTCCGGCAACGGCAACGCCGCAGGCGACTTATCAAACGATGCTTCAAGTGAAGCTTCGACCGAAAGCTCGATTGACGAATCAAGCATTATGGCCGAATCGAGCGACTTGTCCGACCTTTCGGCAGAATCGAGCATTCCCGAGCAGACAAAGCCCGGTGACAACGGCATCCCCTACGTCTTCTGGGCATTCCTTGCGCTTTCGATGCTCACGATGACCGCTGCGTTGTTCATCAAAAAGAAGCGATCGTTTTAACGCATATATTTAAAAAGTCGAGATTTGCATCTCGACTCAGCTTGCAGACTTTGTCTGCAAGCTGAAGCAGACTGAGAGAAATGAGGCTGTTTTTGTATGGGGTCCCCGAACACGCTTGCGTTTTTGGGGTGTTTAAAAGCGAGCGTAGGCGTAGAAAACTACGGTAGTCGAGCTTTTCGTTAAAACCCTTGAAAATACAAAAAATTCAAAATTCCTTATAAAAAAGCAAGAGTTCTTCCGAATGCAAACGAAAGAACTCTTTTTTGTTGTTTTTCCTTTCAAGGGTGTAAACAGACCATTTGTCTTCGGTCTGAAGTCGAGATTTGCATCTCGACTTTTTTATTTAAGATATGAATAAATATCCGATTAAGACGATCAAGCCGAGCACAAGAAGTGCCGCAGGAAGGAAAACAAGCAACGCAGAAACGACCATTGCAAAGCCGTCGCCCTTTTCCAAGCCGCCTTCGGCTTCGATTTGATTGCGAAGCTCTTTTTCCTTTTCGGGATCGAACTTTTTAAGACGCTTCCAGATAGCCATAATTATTCGCCAACCGTTTCGGTCTTTTCATCTTGTGCAGTTGTGTTTGTTTTGAAAAGATAGTTGCCATTTTCGTCGATCTTCTTGTCAAGGAAGTGACAAGCAACAAAGTGACCGGGCTTAACCTCAACGTAAGGAGGCGGCACGCGCGAGCATTTTTCACACGCCATATAGCAACGGGTGTGGAATTTGCATCCTTCGGGAGGTCTGATCGGGCTGGGAATGTTGCCTTCAAGAATAATTCTTTCCTTGGTAGCCGAATCGGGATCGGTAGTGGGGATAGAAGAAAGAAGTGCAACGGTGTAAGGATGGCGGGGATCCGCAAATATTTCTTCGGCAGTACCCAATTCAACCATATTGCCGAGGTACATAACGCCGATACGGTCAGAAATGTATCTTACAACAGAAAGGTCGTGGGAAATGAAGAGATAAGTGAGGTTTTCCTTTTCTTTTAATTCTTCAAGAAGGTTAATAATCTGCGACTGAATCGAAACGTCCAATGCCGAAACGCATTCGTCACACACGATGAACTTGGGCTTTACCGCAAGAGCACGTGCGATACAGATACGCTGACGCTGACCGCCCGAGAATTGGTGGGGATAGCGGTGAAGCATATAGCCCTGCAAGCCGCATTGATCCATAACGTCGAGAATATAACCCTTCATTCGCGGCGAGCGCTTTTTGAAGAAGTTATGAGTGGTAAGACCTTCGCCGATAATCTGACCGATAGTCATACGCGGATTAAGCGAGGAATAGGGGTCTTGGAAGATTATCTGAATATCCTTACGGAGAATACGCATTTCGGTATACTTAAGACGCGAAAGGTCGATACCGTTATCGCGCATTTCCTCGTACTTTGCAAATTCCTCGTTATTGACATATTTTGCACGGAAGCCCTCAACCGCTTTGGTTGCCGCCTCCAATTGCTTTTCAACAGATTTTACCGAGCCAAGAAGCTTGTTTTTCTTTGCGCGGATTGCTTCTGCTTTTTGAAGTGCGGATGCAATCTTTTTGTCCTTCTTTTCAACGGTTTCGTCGTTTCTCATTTCATCCGCCATTGCCTCGTAAAGAGCAATGTCGGCATCCATATCGCGCACCTTTTCGTTAAGATCACGTAATTTTACGGTAATCTTATAACGGTTAAGCATTGCGGAAAGTGCCGCAGGGTCATCCACAGCAACAAAGCCGCCGAGAATCTTAACGATGTTTTGGAATGCGGTATCCGCTTCGGCAATCGCAAGGTTTTTGTTTTGGTGCTGGAAGAAGGTTGCTCCTTCGCCTGCCGCATCAACCTCTGCCGAGAAGCGTTCTGCCTTCAACTGCATCGCTTTCTGCCTGTTTATAAGCTTTTTGGCATTTTTAATCGTTTTTGCAACGTAAATCGGTGCAAAATCATCAATAGTTCTGCCGTAATAAAGCGTGCTGCCTGCGGTTTGATCGTAAAGCTGCAAAATGGTACGTCCGAGTGTGGATTTACCGCAACCCGATTCACCAACCAAGCCAAAGGTTTCGCCGTTTTGGATATCGATATTGATTTCCTCATTCGCGCGAACGTAAAGCTGTTCACGGCTGAATATGCTCGATTTTGCGATAGGGAAATATTTTTTAAGATTCGTGATCGATAAGAGCGTGTTTGTGTTCTTCACTGCGACGCACCTCCTTTTCAGGATAGTGGCAACGAATCTTCTGTCCCGGGGTAACCTCTACCAACAAAGGTTCTTCCTCGACACATCTTGCTGTTGCGTATTTACATCTCGGTGCGAATTTACAGCCCTTGGGAAGTGCCAACGGGTGGGGTACTGCACCGGGAATGGGTTCAAGCTTAAGACCAACGTTTTCGATTCTCGGAATCGAATGCATAAGACCTTCGGTGTAGGGGTGGCTTGTGGGACAGTCGGTAAAGATAACCTTTGCCGAGGTTTGTTCTACAACCTGACCGCAATACATAACGACAACGTCGTCTGCCATTTCGTTAATAACGCCGAGGTCATGGGTAATAAAGATTATCGAGGTGCCGTTTTCCTTTTGAAGCTCGTTCATAAGGCGGAGAATCTGTGCCTGAATGGTAACATCAAGCGCAGTAGTCGGCTCGTCTGCGATAAGAATCTTCGGTTTGCAGGCAAGCGCCATTGCGACCATAACGCGCTGACGCATACCGCCCGAAAGCTGGTGCGGATACTGACGCAAAACCGCTTCGGGGTTGGGGATTTGAACCGCCGCAAGCATTTCAAGCGCTTTTTGTGCCGCTTCCTTCTTCTTCATACCCTGGTGGATCATGAAGGGCTCGCTGAGCTGACGCTTGATGGTAAATACGGGGTTCAAGCTTGTCATAGGTTCCTGGAAAATTACCGAGATCTTGTTGCCGCGGATCTCGTACATTTCCTGCTGGGAAAGCTTTGTAAGGTCACGGCCTTCAAAGAGAACCTCACCCTCGGCGATATAGCCGTTGCCGTCGAGAAGTCGAAGGATACTCATTGCCGAAACCGATTTACCCGAACCCGATTCGCCAACGATACCAATCGTTTTGCCGGGCTCGAGAGAATAAGAAACGTCGTTTACTGCCTTAACAATACCTTTTCTTGTTTTGAAATAGGTATGAAGGTTTTTTACTTCTAATAAAGCCATAATTTACCTCCACCCATTATTTCTCTTGACTGCTCTTGGGGTCAAGAACGTCACGCAAGGTATCACCGATTATGTTGATACTGATAGTTGCAATAGAAAGGAAGATTGCGGGGAATACCCATTGCCACCAGTAGTTCTGGATAACGGTCGAGTTGTTCGCACCGTCGAGCATATTACCCCATGTGGGTTGCGGCTGCTGTACACCGAAGCCGAGGTAGGAAAGCGACGATTCGGTAAGCAAGCATCCTGCAAAGTCAAGCGTTACGCTGACCAAAATTACCGATACAACGTTGGGAAGAATGTGCTTGAATGCGATTCTTCTTTCCTTAACGCCCATCGACTGTGCCGCGATAACGAATTCCTTTTCACGTTCTGCAAGAACCTGTGCACGGATCATTCTTGCAAGACCGGTCCACGAAAGTAGACCCAGTATTATCATTATTATTACGATACGCGCCGTTTCGCCGATAGGATTCTTTTGGATAACGTAAGAAAGCATCATTGCAAACGGCAGGAAGGGAATTGCCGAGAAAATTTCGGTAATGCGCATGAGAAGCATATCTACCCAGCCGCCGAAATAACCCGAAAGACAGCCGACGATGATAGCGATGATTGTGGAAACGATAACCGCAACCGCACCAACCGTCATTGTCATTTTACCGCCGTGAACGATACGGGTGAATACGTCTCTGCCCATACCGTCGGTACCCATAATATATCCCTTAAAGCCGGTAGCATAAGTGAGCTCGTTGTTTGCGCCTACGATATAGGTCTGTTTTGCACCTGCGAACGCTTTGGTGCCCTCTACTGCATGAACCTCTGCCTGCTTGTCATCGTTGTGACCCCAAGCATACGATTTGTTCTGATTGGTTACAGCAACAAAGTGATTGGTACCGCCGTCGATCGAAACATACATTTCGCCCTCGGGAAGAACGGGAACAGAATATTCGCCGTACTTTTCAGCACCGCAAACCAAAAGCTCGCCGTCATCGCAAACGAATGCGAAGCAGTTCTTGGTAGCCGCGATATCTACAACCTTCTTGTTCATAAGGTGAACGTAAATATCGTCAACCGAATTGCCCTCCGCCTTGCTGGAGTATGCAGTCTGGAATCTCAAGGAGAATGTGCCGCCGCCTGTTGTGACGGTGCCGTCCTCGAGAAGTGCGATGGTATAGAAGTTGCTCATCGCAACCTTTTTAACGGGAACAACCTCCTTGGGAGCTTTGCCTTCCTCGGTAACGGGGAAGCTGTAGCCCGCGAGGTCTGCCATGTTAAGCATACCGTTGGGAGTACCCCAAACGTAAAGCTTGCCGTCATAAACAAGAGAGCTGCAACGGAAGCCGCATTCGATCTGCTGAACCTTTGCAGGATCGATAGTTTCCTTCAAAAGGAAATCGGGCATTGCGAAATAGGTATCCTCAGGATTCTTCTTTTCGCCGTACTGACCGAGGTTGTTATTACCCCAGCCGACAACCTTGCCGTCGGTAGTGATGGCAATAATATGGTCCAAGCCCGCAGAAGCGAAGGCAACGTTGCCATCCTTGATTTCTTCGGGGAATATGGAATAATCAACCTCGTTAAGAGAATCGTAGGTGTTACCCCAGGTATAAAGGGTGTTGCTGTTGCTTACACCGATGGTGAAGCCCGAAACGCCGCTTATGCTGCGAATGTCGTCCTCCAATTCCTCGGGAACGTCGCACATGGTATAGTTGGGGGAAAGATTTTTTTGGTTTGCGTCGGTATAGTTAAGGTCAACCGGCCAGATATACGGGCCGATAAATACAAACAGGAAAAGACCTACCAACACAACGAGTGCCACAACGGCAAGCTTTCTGCGGAAAAACGCCTTTACCGCGAGCTTCGAGGGGCTTTCGAGATTTTCAATCTTGAATTTATCGTCTTCGGAAAGAGTTTTACTTGCGCCGAAGAACATACGCTTAAACCAACTGCCGAGTGTTGCGAAAAAGCCCTTTTTGGCAGTACCGTTTTTGTTTTTCTTATTGTCTGACACAGATACCGCCTCCTTTTACTTATTAACGCGAACACGCGGGTCGACAACGCCGTAGATAAGGTCGATAAGCAGGTTGCCGAACAGAGAAATTGCGATATAGAACATCTGAACAGCCAGGATTACCTGGTTGTCATTTTCGTTAAGTGCATCGAAATAGAGCTTGCCCATACCGTTGAGCGAGAATATTCTTTCGATCATAACCGAACCGCCGAATATGCCCAAGAACCAGCCAACGATAAGAGTAACTACAGGGAGAAGTGCATTACGCCAAGCGTGCGAATAGATAACGATCTTTTCGCGCAAGCCCTTTGCGCGTGCGGTACGCACGTAGTCCATGCTCAACGCTTCGATCATTGCTGCGCGCACGTATCTCGTCATGCCGCCGAGCGAAGTGAACGTCATTACGATAAGAGGAAGCGCAAAGTGATACATCTTGTCCCAGAACTGTCTTGCAGGGGACCAGTTTATGTAGCCCGCCGTTTGCTGACCCGATACGGGGAACCAGTCCAATTTCACCGCGAAGATCCAAATAAATACTATCGCGATAATAAAGGTAGGCAAGCTGTAACCGATAAGCGTACCGACCTGCACACCGACGTCACGCTTGCTTCCGCGCTTAACTGCACAGAATATACCCAACGGTATCGTGATGCCCAATGCGAGAACGGTCGAAAGGATATTGATAAGCACGGTGTTCTTCATCGGATCGCCGATTATGTCCGCAACCGGCTTCGATTCGGAAATGGAAAAGCCCAAGTCGCCCTGGAACAAGCCGCTTACTCTGCCATCGGAATAGGGGTAAACACCGAGCCAACGGCCATACTGCTGAAGCTTACTGCCGTCGGTACCGTACCTTGCCGCCCAAAAGGCATAGCGCTCATCGTAATCCAAAGCTTCGTTTGCTTTACATTCGATATCCGCAGCTTGCTTTGCCTTATCGCCGGGAATCATGTTGTATATCATAAAGATAAGGAATGAAAGGAGAAAGAATACGAGTACAATATACACGATTCTTTTCGCAATATATTTTAACATAAGGATCCTCCGTTTTTTAATAAACGTTTGTCCGCTTCCGTTGTAGAGCGAGGGCGAACTGCCGAGCGGCGCTTTCCGTTCGGAAACACGCCTTCGCTTTACAATCAACAAAAACAATTACATTAAGCACCACAATAGGAACGGCATAAAAATGCCGTTCCTATTGCGTTTATTACTTTTAACTAAACTATTTCTGCAAAAAACCTTACCAATTATTTGGTGTAGTTTTCGAAGAAGTCTGCTTCGTCCATCAAGTAGTTGTTGGAGTAGATGTACATATCAGGATCGATAGTCCAGTTCCAGTAGAAGTCGTAGATGGTGCTGGTGAAGCCGGTAGCGAAGTTAATGCAGGTGTTCTTTGCAACGCCGTCCCAACCATCGCCTTCGCTCTGGCAGTATTCAGCGTAAAGACCGCTGGTGAAGTCGCAGGAGATGTACTGAATGTACGCGCCGATTTCGGTGGTAGCATTCTTGTCGTTCTGCCATGCGGTGATGAGAAGGTCGGTAACTTCGTTAGGCTGAGTGCCGTAGTAGTTGAGTGCGAGAGGCATGTAGTATTCGCCATTGATCTTAATGGTGGAGTACTTGCCGTCTACGGTCTTGTATTCGAGGTTAGCCTTGGAGAGTTCGTAGCCGGAAAGCTTCTTGTAACGAACTGCATCGGTGCCAGCGTCGAACTGTTCGCCGTTTTCGTCATAGATCCAACCGCCAGCAACGAGAACCTTGATAGCGTTGTCCTTGGAGTAGGTGTACTGGTTAAGAATGATTTCATCCTTAACTGCCTGGAATGCAGAGTAGCCGGTGTAGTAAGGACCGTGAACTACAGAACCGTAACCGCCGGTGAAGGTCTGAGCGAATTCAGGACGGTTGATGGTGTACATAACTGCTTGACGAACTTCTGCGAATGCAGCAGGACCAAGGTCGCAACGGAATGCGAGCTTACCGTAACCTGCGCGGTCGTAGTGAGTTTCTGCATACTTGTCGGGATTTTCCTTAACAGACTTAAGAGCTGCTTCGGTTTCGGTTGCGCCGGTGATACCAGCGATGATGTCAACTTCGCCCTTGAGGAATTTATCCATCTGGGTTTCGGTTTCAACCTTGATGTAGGTGATGGTCTGGATGGATGCCTTGCCGCGAGCGTCGTCACCAACGTAGTTGGGGTTGAGCTCGAGGGTAGCGATGAGAGAAGAGGAGTCATAGTTCTTTACTACGTAAGGACCGGAGTAAGGAAGCTTGGAATCCCACTTGAGGTTGTTAACGATAACGTCAGCCATGGTGTAAGCCTGCTTGCCGTCTTTTTCTGCCTTAGCATAGAAGCCGTCAGAAAGACCGCATGCCTTGGTTGCTTCGTCAACGATGATGTCGTTTTCGCCAAGGTAGAGAGCCATGGGAACAGGGCTGTAGCTTGCGTAGCTCATTACGAAGTAGTAATTAGCGTAGTCAGCAGTGAAGGTTACAGAGAATTCATAGTCGCCGAGGAGCTTGATGCCTTCGAAGTACTTGGAAGCCTTAACCTTGTCGTCGCCTTCGCCTACTTCGACGCCGTCATTGGTGCCGTCGTATGCCTTGAATGCGTCGAAACCAGCATTGAGGTTACCGGAAGCGCCGGTGCCGCCTGCTTCAACTGCAACAGGAGTGGAGTTAGCGAGGAGGCCAGCGATGTAGTTCTTAGCGGTGATAGCGGAGCCATCGGAGAATACAAGACCTTCCTTGATCTTGATGGTGTAGGTAAGAGTACCATCTTCGTTAAGGGTCTTGGTGGGTTCTGCTGCGAGTGCCTGCATGTTCCAGATCATAGCGCCGTCTTTGTTGGTCATAACGGTAGCGTGACCGGAAGTGAGGTTTTCGATATCAAGGTCAGAAGAACCGGGAGAGGATTTACCCCAAGAGGAGTTACGGAAAGCACCGGAAAGTTCGGTTGCGGAACCGAGGATTACGGAGTTTTCTGCGCCTTCCTTAACGGTAGCTGCGATGATAGCATCAGCAGGGGACCAGTAAGGAGTGGTGATGAGGCCTTGGATCTTTGCATTGTAAAGATCGAAGTACTGGTTGGAGTAAAGAGGAACTTCGGGAACGAGGTAGTTCCATCTTTGGATGTAGAGCTTCCACCATTGATTGAAGGAAGCTTCATCAGGGGAATTGTAAACCATTGCGCCGGAGAGGAAGTCCATACCGAGTTCATACTTTACGCCGTCAACGGTAACGTATGCAAGACCGGTAGCTTTGTCTTCTTCAACCATGTCGATGGTAACCTTGGAGCCGATCTTTTCGTACACAGAGGTGTGATCCTTGTGTTCTACAACGTCTGCAAGGTCGATGGGTTGCTTTTCGATAGCGGGTTTGCTTTCTGCGTCAGATGCGTTGCTTTCGGTGTCAGTAGTGTCACCACAAGCTGCAAATGCAAAAGCAGAAAGAAGCGCTGCGAGAACGAGTGCTAAAATACGCTTGCTCATTTTTGTTTCTCCTAATAAGAAATTTTTATTTTATATGCGGGTTACCGCTATATAATCATATGGTAATTAAGTAAATCAGCAGGGTACAAAGCCCCCACGGAATACTCCCGTAACGTTACGCACACCATCAGCTTTTAACAATATGGCATAATATATCACGGTACTTTGTACTGTATAATTTATCATATTAGCATCGATTTGTCAACAGTTTTTTGCCTTTTTGTCATTTTGACAAATCTTTTGCTGTATTTTTATAAACGAATCATACCTGTTTTATTTTATGCCGTGCAGATACGGTTTGCCATTATTATCGGCTTTTTTACGGTTATGCTCTGTTTTGCGTTGACAAGGCACGTTTTATGTGCTACAATTACTGCACGACAAAAGAATAAACGCAGGTCATCGGGCGTGAACGCCCGTTGTCGGGGATATTTAATAATATCTTCGGGGTTAAGGAAATCGCGGTGCAAATCCGCGGCAACAGCCATTACCGTAACTCTTGTAATTGCAAGTCAAGTCGGAATGCTTATCGGTCTGCGACACGTAAAGGTCTCTTGGGCAAATTGGGGAGATGTGTGAATAATTCGGTTAGGGAATAGCTCTGACTGTTTTTCGGTATGGGCAGGATACCGTCGTTTTTCGCACCCCAATGAAGGGTGCTTTTATTTTATCCTTTTGTAAAAAACATTTTTTAAGAAAGGATTTTTAAAATGAAAAGAACAATTTCCATCGCGCTTTTAATCATCTGCCTATTCTCGTTTGTTGCCTGCAAGGAAGCGGTCGATACGGTCGGCTTGTGGGAAAATGCAACATATTTGCAGGACACCGAATTCGGCGAAGGCGCAAAAACCGTTAAGGTCGAGGTAAAGGTTGAGGAGCAAACGGTTACCTTTACAATTAAGACCGATAAAAAGACTGTCGGCGAGGCGCTTGTCGAAAACGACCTTATCGCAGGTGACGAGGGCGCTTTCGGTCTTTACGTAAAGAAGGTAAACGGCATTACCGCCGATTACGATATTGACCAAAGCTATTGGGCGTTTTATATCAACGGCGAAATGGCGATGACGGGCGTTGATATGACCGATATTGATGAAAATGCAACCTACAGACTTGAATACACAAAGTAATTCACAGAAAAAAGCCAAAAAGAAGCCGTTTTTGACCTTAACGGAAATGGCATTGTTTGCCATGTTCGGCGCTTTGATGTTTACGTCAAAGGTGCTTATGGAGTTTTTGCCAAACATTCACCTGCTCGGAATGTTTATAATGGTTTTTACGGTCGTTTTCCGCGCGAAAGCATTGATACCGCTTTATATTTACGTCTTTATAAACGGCGTTTTTGCCGGATTTGACGTATGGTGGATCCCCTATCTTTATATATGGACTATCCTTTGGGGGGTTACGATGATTTTGCCTAAAAGTATGCCGAGAAAGGTCGCTTACGTAGTTTATCCCATCATTTGCAGCTTGCACGGACTATTCTTCGGAGCACTTTATGCGCCCGCACAGGCGTTGTTATACGGATATACGTTTGAACAAACGCTCGTCTGGATATCGATGGGTCTGTACTTTGACCTTCTGCACTTTGTCGGCGATTTTTGCTTGGGCTTTCTCGTGTTGCCCTTGTCTGACCTTTTAAAAAAGCTCGTTTCCAAAGGTATAAGGAACCGTTAACAATGAGTCGGGGGGATTAAGCTCTCCCGACTTTTGTTATTCTCACCAAATTTTCGCATTCAATTTCTGCTTTTCGTCAACTTGAATTTTATTTCCTTTGTATTATAATGTTAATATCATATCAATGCGAGGTACAGTATGAAAACAGCAAGATCCTTTTTAAAATCACTGTTGTTAATGCTTTTTTGCTTCTGCTTGGTGTTAAGCTCAGTCGCATGCGGTGAAACGGCGGATGAGTCTTCGGCACCTTCAAAATCCGAAAGCGTTGCAGAAAGCCAACCCGACTCTGAACCAAGTACCGAAGAAAGCGAAATCACAAGCAAGGACGATGAAGAGATGAATTACACGTATAAGCACGTAATAGTTATTGGTGTTGACGGCGCAGGAAACTTTTTCAACAAGTCCGAAACCCCCAACATCGACAAAATATTCGAAAACGGCGCAGTTACCTACTACGCACTTACCGAAAACCCCTCGATAAGCGCACAATGCTGGGGCTCGCTTATGCACGGCGTTACCAATAACGTTCACGGGCTTACCAACGCGATAGTTGAGTCAACGCCATATCCCACCGATTCAAAATTCCCGAGCTTTTTCAAGGTCGTTCGCGAAAACGACAAGGATGCGAAAATGGGCTCGCTTTCGAATTGGAACCCGATAAATGTCGGCATTGTTGAAGACGGATTAGGCGTTTATAAATACGGCGGAGTTAACGACAAGACGATATGCGACGCGGTTTGCACTTACGTTTCGGCAAACGCGCCCAAGCTCGTATTCGTTCAGTTTGACGAGGCAGACGGCACAGGACACTCGGTAGGATACGACACACCTTCTCATTACGCAAAGATAAAAGAAATTGACGGCTATATCGGCAAGATTTACGAAGCATACGAGCAAAAGGGCATTATCGACGAAACCCTGTTTATCGTCACTGCCGACCACGGCGGCAACGGCACAAGTCACGGCGGTTATACCGACGGTGAAAAATACATTATGTTTGCGGCGGCAGGCAAAACCGTTGAAAAGGGCACTATCGGCGAAATGGCGATACGCGATACCGCATCGATAGTTCTTCACGCATTTGGCTATGAACAGCCCGAAAGCTGGACCTCCCGTGTTCCCTCGGGACTTTTTAAGGGTGTAACGGCAGGCGAAAGACCGATTTACGTCGATAAGACCTCGAACCGTTACCACGAAAACGTACCCACTCCCGAAAAGGGCAGTAACGGTTATATAACCAACTTCATTAGCGATATTCCGCTTAAATATTATCTCCCCTTTGACGGCGATTCGAAGGATACTTGCGGCAACACCACCGCCGAAAACGGTAAGCTATACTTTATCGACGGTTATTTCGGCAAGGGCGTTTCGCTTGATGACGGTTACGTAAGCATAAAGAACTATGCTCCGCAAAACGACAGCTTCACCGTCGGTATGTGGGTCAATACGAGCGGCGTAGCCTCCGACCCCGTGCTTTTCTCGAACAAGAACTGGGTAAACGGATATAACAACGGTTACGTTCTTTCGCTCCGCAACACAAACGACGTGAAATTCAATTTCGGCAACGGCACCGTACGTACCGACAAGGAGGTTCCGCTTCCTTCCGACTACCGCACCGGCTGGATGTACGTTCTTACGGTCGTTGACCGTGAAAACGACGAGGTTAGGATTTCGATTGATTTTGGCAACTTCGTAACGCTTAAGTTCCCCGAAGCGCTCAAGGACACCTCGGCAAACGCATTTGACGTTCTTAATATAGGTCAGGACGGCACGGGCGTTTACTCCGCTCGCCTTGCCGCAACAATTGACGAATTTATGCTCTTTGACGGCGCATTTGACAGCGACGACGTCGGCAAGCTTAAGGAATATTACGGAAAATAAAAAAGCATAAAAAGAAAGGCGTTGAAAAAAAGCAACGCCTTTTTGTATGTTGATTTATTTCTTCAAAACAGCTTCCAACAATGCATTACAGCCTTCAAAAATATCTTTGTACGCAATATCAAACCTGTCGGAATACCAAGGGTCGGCAACGTCGCCTCCGCGCGAGGTATATTCCATAAGCTTGGAAATTTTCGATTCCGGATCCGTACCGAAAATACGGTGCATATTGCGGATATTATTGCTATCCATTCCGATAAACATATCGTATTTACCGTAATCATCCTTTTTCAGCTGTACGGCACGTTTGCCGACACATTCTATCCCGTGCTTCTTAAGCTCTGCGCGCGCAGGCGGATAAACGGGGTTGCCGACGCCGTTAAATGATATCTCCTCGCTGCTCGTAGCGCACGATGACACCGAAAATTTACATGATAAACCCTTTTCGTCAAGCATTTTTTTGAATATAAACTCCGCCATCGGCGATCGGCAGATGTTTCCGTGACAGACAAACATTATTTTTTTCATTACTTTTCCTCGTTTTCGACCGATTGCTTATCCAACGCCTTCATAAGCAGATATTTTTGATTTCCGCTTGGGATGTCGGGCAATACTCCGATCACCTCGTAGCCGTGTTTTTTGTAAAATTCGGGTGCTTGCCAGCTCATTGTGTCGAGATGCGCGTGGTGACACCCTCTGTGAAGCGCTTCCTTTTCGGCTTCCGAAAGCAGCTTTGATCCGATCCCCTTAAAGCGGTGGCTTTCCTGCACCCAAAGAATATCTATATACAGCCAACCCCAATAGGTTCCGCCGAGAACACCTCCGATTATAATACCGTTTTCATCATACTCAACAATATTAAGCGGCGTATGTCCGTCAACGCCGACCTTCTCGGAATTAAACCGATACAATGCCTCGCGTATATATTTAATTTCGTTTTCGGTAGGAGAGTTATTCATCAAATCGCCTCGCCAAATTCAAATTCATAATAGTATTATAGCAAAATTTTCGCTTTTTTCAATATTGTGTGATTAATGCGGCAAAAATTGTTTTTTGCGCTTTGGCAGGTTTGGGTTGACTTGATAAAAAAGATTATATATAATACGCACAGTAGTTATTTAGTTTGGAGCAGAATATGATCGGCATATCTTTAAGATTCAGATGGCTTTTAGGCACAAAATCGGCGCATTATCCCGATCCGCAGGAGCTTTTACCGCTTTTGTATGAAGCCGGGGTGCGAAGCATCGAGCTTCGGCCGCTTGCACCGAACGATGACCCTAATGAGGTTTTGGGTCTTGTGAATTCGCTTTGGAATCAAGGCTTTTTCGTAACCGTTCACGGCTCGGTCGATACTGTCGAAAACGCAGTCGAGGAGGTTTTTTATCCGTTGCGCGGTGTTTTGGCAAATATGCGTCAGGACGGGCTTACGGTTACCCTTCATCCGATAAACGGCGATAACCGCGCGATGCTTTTAAAGCTTTCGGATCATATCAACGAAAACAGGCTTCCCGTTCGTATCGCTTTGGAAAACAACAAGCATATGCCCGATAAATCAAACGGCGATTGCACACGGTTCGTGCTTGATATCGTACGCGACGTCAACCGCGAAAATATCGGTATTTGCTTCGATTTGGGACATTACGCATATTATTGTGCGACACAGACGGATAATCCGATACAAATGCCCGACAAGGAATTTCTCGCACGGACGATTCACACACATATCCACGCCTTTACGAACGGAGTTGCGCATTTTCCTCTTACAGAATGGCGCGAGCCGTTTGCAAGTCAGCTTAAAGAGCTTGCAAGGAGTTATAACGGAATCTATAACATCGAGCTTTCGCCTCATCGCTACAAAACGCTTTATTGGTCGACCGATTCATTCCTCGCATCGGTTAAAACCCTAAAGGAAAACCTCAAGGAAAGCATGAAATAACAAAAAAGCACTGCCGAAGCAGTGCTTTTTATTATACTTTTGATTAGAGAGCCGCGTTGATAATGGATGCGAAATCGGGAGCCTTAAGAGAAGCACCGCCGATAAGACCGCCGACAACGTTTTCCTTGGAAAGGAGCTCATCGCAGTTCTTTGCGTTCATCGAGCCGCCATACTGGATGGTGGTTGCCTTTGCAACGCAATCGCAGTAAAGACCTGCAACAACGTTACGGATGATGCCGCAAACCTCGTCTGCTTGGTCGGAGGTAGCGGTTTTGCCGGTACCGATAGCCCAAACGGGTTCGTAAGCGATGATGATTTTTTTGAGTTCTTCTTCGGAAACGCCCTGAAGAGCGATTTTTGTCTGCATAGCAACGATTTCGTCTGTGATGCCCATTTCGCGCTGTTCGAGGTATTCACCAACGCAAAGGATAGCTGTGAGGCCTTCATCAAGAGCGCCGCGTACACGTTTCTGAACTGTTTCGTCTGTATCGCCGAAATATGTTCTTCTCTCGCTGTGTCC
>JAZOTA010000026.1:0-17286 GCA_045657425.1 Eubacteriales bacterium | reverse complement strand
CCGCCTTCGGGTCAAGCTCAAGCAATGCGTTCATCGCCGTTTCGACGGTATCGAGCATTTGCAGAATGTTGTTGCCGCCGATGCTGATTATAACGCTGTCGCAGTCCGCAATCTCCTCGGGCGGAGTAGATTTTAAGAACTCAACCAATTCCGACCCGGTACGTCCGTCAACGCCGTAATTGGTAACGCTTGCTTCCTCGTAGACCGATTTAAGCGAAAGCTCCAAAAGCGTCGAAAAACGCATGCTTTCGGGCGATTCAAGTCCGTATCCGCGCGCTATCGAATCGCCCAGAACGACCGCTTTGTAGCTCTTTTTGGAAGCGACCTCTGACGATTCGTCAAGCGTGCCGTTGTTCATTGCGGGAATGTCCGAATCCTCGGTCGTTCCCCCTGAATTTTCGCTGCTGATTTCCGACTTGCTTTCTGTATTCATACTTCCGCCGCAGGCATAAAGAGAAGTCGGCAATATCGAAAAAATTAAAAATAATACAAGCAATTTTTTCATCGTTTTTCCTCATTTCGGAGCGTAACACCCTATCTAATTTATTATAAAACGCGATATATAAAAAATCAAGTAAAATTAGTCATATTTAATGCATATATTTACATAAGAGGTGATTGTCTTGAACGACGTCAGAAGATTTATGCTTAACAATTCGCTTGCGGCGACAAGCGCGTTGATTAAAGACGAAAATATATATGCCGCAGACGGAAAGGAATGTAACGTTCACGTTTTCGATTTGTGCGGTAACTATTCACATCAAATCTGTACCGCACGCGCATACACACGGTTGCGGTATATGGAAGAAAATAACGTTTTTACCGCTTTGGGGTGCGATTGCAGTAACCGAGTTTACTGCATCGACGAAAATTTTAACGAGCTTGGCTATACGAGGATAAACACCGGATGCAATCATTATTGCAATTTCGGTGCGCTGACCGACGTTTCGTCAATCGTTTTGTCAGACGGGCAATTTTTCGTGACCGCTTTCGAAAAGGCGGCTTTCCTTTTCGATTCAAACGGAAATATGGTTTCACAGCTTTGCAGGGCGGATAACTGCGAAACGATAACCGATTTTATTTCATTCGGTGATGAAAGATTCGCCTTTGCTACCCGCAAGAGCAATTTTACCGTTGTAACGGTTTCGGACAACGGAGAAACGCAAAGCGCCGTCGTTGACAGCAAGCTTTCGTTACGTATGCTTTTTTCAATGGACGGAAGCGTTTACGGTCTGTTCGGATACAGTTATATCTATAACCGCATTGTACCGATTTATACCAACGGCAGACTTACTCTCCCGAAAGCTATTGAAAACTGCTGTTCTCCGTGTTAAAATAGGAGCAACGGAGGTTGAATGCAATGGAAAGAAGCTTGCTTGACGAAGGTACTCTGAAATTAATACGAACACGCAAGGAGAATTCGAGCAAGGGTGACTTCGGTACGCTTTTGACTCTTTGCGGAAGTAAAAATATGACGGGCGCGGCATATTTTGCGGTAATGGGCGCGTTAAGAAGCGGTTTAGGACTTTTGCGCTTTTGCGGAGATGACGAAACGCTTGACAAAGCTCAGCAGATTCTTTTCGAGCCGACCTTTTTGTCCTTGGAGGATATAAAAAACACAAATTGCACCGCGTTTCTTTGCGGATGCGGTATCGGCCGCACTTATGACGGATATCTTGAAGAAATCTTGACCGATTGTAACGTTCCTTGCGTGCTCGATGCCGATTGCATAAATTTTCTCTCACAGCATATTGATGTATTGGGGAAAATGAAATGCCAAAAAATTCTCACACCGCATCCCGGTGAAATGGCACGGCTTTGTAAAACGAGCATCGATGAGATTCAAGCAAGCCGTGAAGAAATTGCAATGAATTTTGCAAGGGAGAATAACTGCATACTCGTGCTTAAGGGCAAAAACACCGTTGTTGCCGATTCAAACGGCGATATTTTCATTAACCAAAGCGGCTCGAGCGCACTCGCAAAGGGCGGTAGCGGCGACGTTTTGGCAGGCGTTATTGCTTCGCTTCTTGCGCAGGGATACTGCGAAATCGATGCGGCAAAGCTAGGTGTTTATATCCACGGACTTGCGGCGGATAACCTTGTGAAAAGTTACGGAAAAAGCGGTGTTATTCCGTCCGATCTGCCAAAGGAGATAGGGAGAATACTTGGCTGACATCCCCGAATTTTTAAGGGGTTGAAGCTTTTTGAAAAGAACGCTTTTGATTGTTTTTTTGCTTTTTACCATTCTGCTTTCGTCCTGCGGTGACAAAGCCGATATACGCGAGCAGTTCTCGCTTCCGATGCGCTTTTCGGCAACCACGGTCGGAGGCGGTTCGCAATATCACGTGGATATTACCGACAAATATTGCGATATCGAGTTTTGCGATTCAAGTATTCTAAACGGTGCGGTAATCCACCTTGAGGACGGAAAAAGCAACATTTCCGTCGGCGAATTCAAGTTTGCCGTCGATGAAAATAACTTCCCTGCCATGCAGGCGCTGACAAAGGCGGTACGGTTGCTTGCGACCGCCGAAGCGGTCGGAATTGAAGAAGAAAAGGGCGTTAAGTACACTATTGACGAAACGTCGGTTTTGGTGTATTATGATAGAGATACCAACAAAATAATCGGCATAAGAACGGAGGAGCTCGGACGGGCTTTTGAATTTACCCTGTCCGATCTTGAACCTTATGAAGCACAGAGTAACGGCGCGAGTTAATCTTGACCGCATCGGGCACAATTACAATTACATAAAATCGCTTGTCGGCGATGCACGTGTGATGGCTGTCGTTAAAGCCGACGCCTACGGTCACGGCTCCGGTGAGGTGGCAAAAAAGCTTGAAAATCTGGGCTGTACCGATTTTGCCGTTGCCTGTCTTGGCGAGGCGCAGGAGCTTCGTGCATTCGGCATAACCGGCAATATCCTTATTCTCGGCCCGACAGACGCAAAGCTTATAAACGAAGTAATCGAGGGTGATTTCATACAGACCGTCGACAGTCTTGATTATGCAAAAGCTCTTGCCAAGCGCGGCAGAGTGAGAGTGCATATCAAGGTCGATACAGGTATGTCGCGCCTCGGCATCTATTGCCATAGCGAAATGTATATTTCTCCCTGCGCGGATGAAATAAGCGGAATAGCATCGCTTGAAAATATATCTGTTGAGGGAATATTCACCCACTTTGCCGACAGCGACGGCGACGGCGAGCAATTTACAAGATGGCAGTACAAAATATTTACCGCTTTGCTTTCCGAGCTTGAAGCGCGCAATATAAACGTAGGCGTCCGCCATTGCTGTAACAGCGCGGCGACGATAAGATACCCCGAAATGCATCTCGATATGGTCAGAGCCGGAATTATACTTTTCGGTCTTATGCCCTCTGCGAATGTAAAGGACGAAAATATCCGCCCTGCAATGCGGCTTTCGGCACGCGTTTGTGCCGTTCATACGCTCAAAGCAGGGGATTGTGTAAGCTACGGATGCGGTTACCGTGCAAAGCGCGATACTCGCGTTGCGGTCATCGCGATCGGATATGCCGACGGATTTTCACGCGTATATTCGGGCAAGGAGCTTATCCGTATCAACGGCAAGACCTTTGCTACCGTCGGAAGAATATGTATGGATATGTGCATGGTGGATATCGGGCTTGATTTTGAATGCTCGGTACGTGACGAGGCGGTCATTTTTGAAACGGCCGAGGATATCGAACGGCTTGCAAACGCGCTGGGCACGATAAATTACGAAATCCTTTGCTCGCTGAAGCACAGAGTTAAGCTTGAATACGTTTAAATAAACAAAAGACAGAGAACGAAAAATTCTCTGTCTTTTTTTGTTTACTCAGATTAAACCTCGATCCACTCGCCGGGGTTTGCAATCGCTTTGTTACCTGCTTCGATAATGCCCATTACCGAAACGGTTTCGGCATGGTCGGCAAAGGTTTCGCCGGTTTTGAAGAAGGTGCAGAGCTTGTTGATGAAGTTATCGAAATAACCGGTCATCTGGGGAACCTTGTAGATAGAGCCGTCCTCGTAGTTAACGACCATTTCAAAGTCGATGCCCTTCCAATCGTAGTGGCTCATAACAGCGCGTCTGCCGTTAGAGAATTCGATAACCATGGTTTCATAGCCACTGCCAACCGACATAATTCTCTTAACCTCGCTACCCATAAGAACCACGATGGGCTCGATTTGGTGGATAGCATAGGTATCGAATCTGCCGGGACCGCGCGAGTTGATAAAGCAAATGCCGTCACGCGGAACATCCGCCAATTCGTTTGCAAAACGGAGCGCAGAGGTCGAGAAGAAGGGGGTGTTATTCGCTTCGCCGATAGCAACGATTTCCTTTGCGATATCCTTGGTGAGCGCAAAGGTCTTGTCGACGTAAACACGCTTGCCGCTTGCAAGCGGTTCGCGGCAGAGGTCTAAATGTCTTTCGGGGTTATCGGGCGAAAGCACGATTATGCAATCGCTCTTTTCAACGACCTCGGCAATGGTGTTGCAACGTTCAACGCCGTTCTTTTCGCACCATTCGTCGGTGGTAAGTCCGCCTTCCTTATCCTTTTCGGCATAAGCATAAGCAACCTTGAATTCATCGCCGAACTGCTGTGCGATGAATTTCGGATAGTTGTTAGCGTGCCATTCGTCAAGGAAATAATCAATAAAGCCGATCTTAATCATTTTTATGCTCCGATCTTGTCCTTCAGGAAGTTAACTGCAAGAAGGATATCTGCATAGGGATCGTCGCCGCATTCGCGTTCAACGGTAAGGAAGCCGTTAAAGCCGATGTCGGAAAGTGCCTTGAGATATGCGTCAAAGGGAACGTTACCCTCTCCGAGAGGAACCTCGAGGAAGTAGTCGGAAAGACGAAGGTCTTCAATGCCGCCTTCAGCAAAGAAGGTGTAAACCTTACGGGGATCGATGATAAAGCCCTTGCCGTCCTTTGCGTGGGTGTGAACGATATAGCTGCCGAGGGTATAAACCGCTTCAACAGGATCGGTGCCGGTGCACATAACAAGGTTTGCAGGGTCCATATTTACGCCGAAGCCCTTGGAATTAACGTCGTCAAGGAATGCCTTAAGACGTGCCGCGGGTTCGGGACCGGTTTCGATTGCGAAGGTAACGCCGACGGAAGCGGCATATTCGCCGATTTCACGGCAAGCATTAAGCATATTCTTATATGCTTCGCATTCGGTATCGCATTTATTGGTGTCCTCCGCGCATTCGGGAACAACGCCGATGTGGGTGGTAACTACCTTGGTGCCAAGACGTACCGCAAGGTCTGCAACCGCCTTGCTTGCAGGAATCTTCCAAGCGTTTTCGTCAGCACGTTCAAAGCCGTGACCGCCGAAGTCGCCGCAAACTGCGGAGATAACGAGTCCGTATTGGTCCAAAAGACCGCGAACGCGTTCAACCTTTGCATCGTCAAAGGTATCGTATTTGTTTTCGCCCTCAACAACGTAAAGCTGGATGCCTTGCGCACCAACCTCAGCCGCTTTAGCGAGTCCCTGCTCGAAGGGGAGTTTGAAGGAGTCGGTCATAACGCCAATTTTGAAATTAGCCATAATTCACCTCATAAAATTCATTATGTTTTTTTATTTTTATTAGGTCAACCCACAAGTGTTTTAAACACTTCGGGAGCAAAATAGAACAAAGTTACGATAATAGCCCCTGCACCGAGTACGCCGAGCGCAATCGGAAGAAAGCTTTTTTTAAGGTCAAGTCCGAGCGTTATTGCAATAAGCGCACCCGTCCAAGCGCCTGTGCCGGGGAGAGGAATTGCCACGAAAAGGAAAAGTCCCCAAAAAAGCGCACGCTTTGCGCCCGAATTCATTTTTGCGACCTTTTTTTCGCCTATTTCAAGTATTTTGCGGAACGGACGTCCGAATTTTTCAAAGCTTGCAAAATATCTTAAAACCTTGCCGCCGAAAAGGATGAGAAACGGCACGGGAATAAGGTTGCCGATGAAAGAAAGAAGCGCCACCGGAACAATATCGAGCCCGAAGCTGTAAAGTCCTATGGGTATAGCACCACGCAATTCGATAACGGGCACCATACTGATTGCAAGAACGATTAAATAATTTAACATTTTTTATCCTTTGATTTTCTGTATTTGCATACAAATTCCATTATTCATCCCGATTTTATCAAATAACTAACTAAAGGTCAAGACGTTTGAAAAATTTTCTTTCTTTTTATTGTAATTCTTAAAAGTTTATAGTATAATGTAGGGTGAATAATTATAAACAGCATCGGAGCGGTTAAGATAATGAATTTCAACTGCAAAGAAAACATAAACATGGCGCCCTATTGCTCGATGAAGGTCGGCGGAAACGCCAAATACCTTGTGCTTCCCAAAACCGAGGAAGAATTGGTAAGCGCAGTTAAACATTTCCGTGAAAAGGGCGAAAAATATATTGTCGTCGGCAATTGCTCGAACCTTATTTTTACCGATGACGGTTATAACGGCGCAGTCATTGCGACGACCGATATGAAGGGCATTACGTTTGAAAACGGCATTATCGTTTCGCTTTGCGGCGATACGCTTACGTCGTTGGCAAGGACTGCCTTGAACAACTCGCTTACGGGACTTGAATTCTGCTATGGCATACCCGGTACAGTCGGCGGTGCGGTATTTATGAACGCAGGCGCTTACGGCGGCGAAATATCCGAGCACTTTATCCGTGGACGCTTTTTGAATAAGGATAACGAAATTATCACATTAAGCAATGACGAGCTTGAATTCGGCTACCGCAAAAGCCGTCTTATGCGTGAGGAATTGATTCTCATTTCTGCTGAATTCAAAGCAGAAATCGGCGAAAAGAGCGAAATACGTGCAAAAATGGATGAGCTTATGCAAAAGCGCAAAAGCAAGCAGCCGCTTGAATTTCCAAGCTGCGGAAGCGCATTCAAGCGTCCCGAGGGCTATTTTGCGGGCGCTTTGATCGAGCAATGCGGATTAAAGGGCTTTTCCATTGGTGGCGCAAGGGTTTCCGAAAAGCACGCCGGCTTTATTATCAACGGCGGAAACGCAACCGCAACCGACGTGATAAAGCTTTTGGAATACGTTGCCGAAGTTGTTTTCAAAAATACGGGCGTTATGCTTGAGCCCGAAATAAGGGTGATAATATAATGTCATTCACTTCACAAATAAAAGACCAGCTTGTTGAAAGCATACCAAAAAAGGATTGCTGCAAGGCATCGCTTACCGCAGGGTTTGAAATGCTTCCGCTTGCTTCGGTATGCGATAAAGACCTTGGCTGTTATTTGCGCGGTGTGTTTTTAAAATGCGGAAACGTCACCTCGCCCGGCCGTAATTTTATGCTTTCGTTTACTCTGCAAAGCGATGAATACGCCGATTATCTTTTCGAGTTGCTCGATTCGACGGGCACCGAGCCGAAGCGCTCTGTCCGTAAGGGCAAGCCCGTAATTTATTACAAGGCAAGCGAAAGCATTGAGGATATACTTTCCTTTATCGGCGGTACAAAGGCGGTGCTTAAAATATTAAGCGAAAAGGTTATGAGTGACGTGCGCAATAACGCAAACCGACTTTGCAATGCCGAAACGGCAAACCTCGACCGCACGGCGCGTGCGGCGGCGGAGCAATGCGAGGCGATAAAGACTATTGTGGACTTGGGCGCGATGCACAATCTTCCGCCCGAGCTTCGCGAATGCGCCGAATTGAGATTAGCAAACCCCGATATGTCGCTGACTCAGCTGCGCGAGCTTTTCCGCGAGCCGGTAAGCAAATCAGGCATCAACCACAGATTTAAAAAATTAATTCAAATTGCGGAAACGTTAAAAACACAACAATAGCGCCAAAGCGCTTGACCGATAGGAACATTAATATGGCTTTCGTGCACTTGCATCTACACACAGAATATAGCTTGCTTGACGGCGAAAACCGCATTAATGCAATTCCCGATGCGGTTATTGAGGGCGGTATGAACGCCTGCGCCATTACCGACCACGGCGTTATGTACGGCGTTGTCGATTTTTACAAGGCGTGCGTCAGCAAGGGCGTGCATCCTATAATCGGGTGCGAGGTCTATGTTGCGCCGCGAATGATGGAGCAAAAGGACAGAATGCTCGATTCCGATTATTCGCATCTTGTTTTACTCGCAAAGAACGAAATCGGTTATAAAAATCTTTTAAATATAGTTTCAAGGGCATTCACCGTCGGCTTTTACTCGAAGCCGAGAACCGATATTGAAAACCTTACAAAATATTCCGAGGGGCTTATTGCCCTTTCGGGCTGTATTTCGGGAAGCATCCCGAAAGCGATACTTGCAAACGATTTATCGCTTGCACGGGAAAGAATTATTGTTTTCGACCGCATTTTCGGCAGAAACAACTTTTATCTTGAGCTTCAGCGTCACGGCATTGACGGTCAGGAGGAGGTCAACCGCGCGCTTATCAACTTCTCGCGCGAGCTTAATGTTCCGCTTGTTGCGACAAACGACGCGCATTACACAAAGCGTGAGGATGCGGCGGTGCAAAAGCTTCTTTCGGCGATTGCCACGGGCAACACCGTCGAGGACAGCGGCTTCGGTATGGAGGGCAGCGAGCATTACATTAAATCGGATGCAGAGATGCGCGCTTTGTTTTACGACGTGCCCGAGGCGATTGAAAACACCGAAAAAATTGCGCAGATGTGCGATTTCAAATTCGATTTTGAAGCAATGCACCTGCCTGCATTTAAAACACCTTCGCCCTATAATTCCGAGCAATATCTCCGCAAGCTTTGTCTTGAGGGGCTTGACAATCTTTATAAATCCAACCGTCTTTCCGACGATATTTCGGTCTACCGAGAAAGGATCGACCACGAGCTTTCGATAATTCACAATATGGGCTTTGACGATTATATGCTTATCGTCTGGGATTTTGTGAATTATGCAAGGCGCAATAACATCCCCGTCGGCTCGGGCAGAGGATCGGCGGTCGGCAGTCTTTGCACCTATTCATTAGGCATAACGCAGGTCGACCCGATTAAATTCAACCTCCTTTTCGAGCGGTTTCTTAACCCCGAAAGAGTCAGTATGCCCGATATTGATATCGACTTTTCCGACGAAAGACGCGGAGAGGTTATCGATTACGTCGCATCAAAATACGGCAAAACCCACGTTGCACAGATAATCACCTTCGGTAAGCTTGCCTGCCGTCAGGCGGTGCGCGATGCGGGCAGAGCGTTGGGGATGAGCTATTCCGCAGTTGACGAAATTGCGAAGATGATACCGCGCTATCTTGACGTTACGCTTGAATCGGCACTTAAGGAAAACCCCGAATTAAAGCAGAGAGTCGATAACGACCCTGCCGCAAAACGGCTTATCGATTATGCGGCGAAGCTTGAAGGACGTCCTCGCAATGCGAGCACGCACGCATCGGGCGTGGTAATTACCGACGAGCCGCTTACGAATTATCTCCCCCTTGCGCTTAACGATAACGCAACGGTAACGCAATTCCCGATGAACACCGTTGCAGACCTTGGACTTTTGAAAATGGACTTTTTGGGACTTCGATTCCTTTCCATTATCCAAGGCACGGAAGCGCAGATAAAAAAGCAGATACCCGACTTTTCGGCGGAGGCGTTGCCGCTTGACGATAACGCAACCTACGAAATGCTTTCCGAGGGACACGCTATCGGCATTTTTCAGCTTGAAAGCGAGGGTATGCGCAATCTCCTTACGAAATTGAAGCCTAATGACCTTGAGGACATTATTTCGGTAATTTCGCTTTACCGTCCCGGTCCCGCACTTTCGATAGACGCGTTTCTGAAAAACCGCATCAACCCCGAAAAAACCCAATACGACCACGAATGCTTAAAAGACATACTTGCTCCGACCTGCGGTGTAATGCTTTATCAGGAGCAGGTCATGCAGATATGCCGTACTATGGCAGGCTATTCCTATGGCAGGGCGGATATCGTCCGCCGCGCGATGGCGAAGAAGAAGCCCGAGGTTATGGCAAAGGAAAAGGATATTTTCCTTAACGGCGCAAAAGAAAACGGCATTCCGAGTCAAAGCGCCGAGGCGGTTTTTGACAAGATGAGCGAATTTGCGAAATACGCATTTAACAAAAGCCACGCCGCCGCTTATGCAGTAGTTGCATACCGCACTGCTTGGCTTAAATGCCATTATCCGCGCGAATATATGTGCTCGTTGCTCAACACGGTTATGGGCTATAACGAAAAGGTCGGCGAATATATTGCCGACTGTGCGAGAATGGGAATAAAGATTCTTGCACCCACCGTTAACGAAAGCTTCGGCAGCTTCTCGGTCGAGGGTCAAAACCTTCGTTTCGGTCTTGCCGCAATCAAAAACGTCGGTGCGCTTTTTGCCGACAGGATAATCAACGAGCGAAGAAGAAAGCGTTTTTCGTCGCTTGAGGATTTCATTTCGAGATGTGCGCAGTTCGGAAGCATCAAGACCTTTGAATCGCTTATAACGGCAGGAGCTTTGGACGAATTCGATATGCCGCGAAGCCAAATGCTTGCAGGGCTGTCAAAGGCGCTCGAAACCGTAACAAAGGACCGCAACCGCAATGCCGAAGGGCAAATGTCGCTTTTCGGAAACGGAATGGCGGTTGATGAAAGCGTTTTTGAATACCCCGCTTCGAACCTTCCCGAGCTGTTAAAGAGCGAAATGCTCAAGGGCGAAAAGGAGATGACCGGACTTTATTTTTCGGGACATCCTCTTGACGGATACCGCCACGTACAGGATCAGATCGGCTCGCTTTCGGCAGAGCAGATAAAAACAGGATTGGAAAACGGAAGCTTAAAAAAGAATTCGTTAATAAAATTTATCGGTCTTGTAACAAAAAAACGCTCGAAAATTACTAAAAAGAATGATATAATGGCTTTCATCACCGCAGAAGACGAAAGCGGAGAGGCGGAACTGATCTGCTTCCCCACGCTTTACACCTCAAGCGGAGAGCTTATTTCCGAAAACAAGGTGCTTGTTTTTTGCGGCAATCCCGAAATAAGCGAAACCTTCGGTGAAGAAGGCTCGGAGCATATAACGATACTTTTAAAATCGGTCTGCACTCCCGAGGATGCTTTGAACGAAGCACAAAGCAGACCGCAACCGAAAAAGCAACCCTATCACGCCAATGGCGAAAATAAAAACAGCGGTACGCCCGAAGCAAAAAACGGTTCGGGAAATACCGCACCATCGCTTTATATCAAGGTGACTGCCGAAAATGCATCGGTTTTCGGCGATGCGCTCGAGCTTGCCTCGCACACACCCGGCGACTCGCGTATTCTGGTCTATTTTGAAGCCGAAAAACGGCTTACCGCCGCAAAGGGAAAGTCGGCGCACATTACCGAAAGGTTGATAATTCAACTGAAGGAGCTTATGGGCGACGGCAATATTGCGATTAAATGAAGCGATAGAAAGGAAAAGATATGTTGGACAAGGAAAAGCTTGAAAACGCAGACGACGACGGAAAAGCCACCCGTAATTTTGAGCCTGTCAACGACAGTGCGGACGATGGCGGTCACACAAAAACCTTTAATACCGTCGACGGCAAGGAAAATAGCAAAGAAGCGGCAGAAACGAACGGAGCCGAGGAAAAAGGCGGCAACGACCTAACCGCACGCGCGGCAAAGGCGACCTTTTCGACGGTTATGTTTGCATTCCGTAAGGTTTCGACCTATCTGCTGAACTTTTTGCTTACCGTTATGCTTGTCGGAATCATCACGGGCGCGGTCGTTGCGGTCTGCTTTGTATTTTATATCAAGGACTACGTCGACCCGAATTTCACAGGGCTTGATAACCTTAAATTCGACTCGGCGCTTTCGACGACGATGTACTACGTCGACCGCGACGGTAACGAGGTTTTGATGGAGGAGGACACTCTCGTAAGCAGTGAAAACCGCCTTTGGGCCAGCTATGCCGACATTCCGCAGGACCTTATCGACGCTTACATTGCGGTTGAAGACCAACGCTTTTTCGAGCATAACGGCGTTGATACCACAAGAACCGCTTCGGCGATATATAACTTCTTTATCCCGACAAGCTCAAGCTACGGCGGCGGCTCGACGATAACACAGCAGTTGATTAAAAACGTAACGGGCGATAACGAAGCGACTATTCAGCGTAAGGTGCAGGAAATCTTCCGCGCGCTTAACGTTGAAACGAAGTACACCAAGGAAGAGATATTGGAAATGTACCTTAACACCATTTATCTCTCGCATAATTCCTATGGCGTGCGTGTTGCGGCGAAGACCTATTTCAACAAGGAACTGCACGAATTAACGCTTGCCGAATGCGCATCGATCGCATCAATCGGTAAATGGCCTACTCACTACGACCCTATTTCCAACCCCAAAAACAACCTGACACGAAGAAATCTTGTTCTTAAGCTTATGCTTGAACAGGGCAAGATCACGCAGTCGGAATTCGATTCGGCATACGATGCACCGCTTAATCTGGGAGGCGAAAAGGAAGAGGATACCTCGGGCAAGATCCACTCCTATTACATCGATGCGGTAATGGATGACGTTATCGACGATCTGATGGCAGAATACGGATATGACGAGCTTACCGCGTCGCAGATGCTTTTCGCAGGCGGCTTGCAGATAGTTACCTGCCTTGACCCCGTTATTCAGCAGAGCGCCGAAAAGGTGTTTACCGACAGCACCTATTGGCCCCAAACCTCGGGAATGCAGGCGCAATCGGCAATGTGCATTATCGATCCCGAAACCGGCAATCTGTTGGCGATTGTCGGCGGCTTGGGTGAAAAGCGCGAAAACCGCGGACTTAACCGCGCAACGCAATCCTACCGTCAATGTGGCTCTTCAATCAAGCCGCTTTCGATATACGCTTATGCTATCGACAACGGATACGTTTCGGCAAACACTCCGCTTGACGACGTCCCTCCTGTTTATTACGAGGACACCGAAAATTATTGGCCGAAGAACTCCAACGGTAAATATCAGGGCATCGTTTCGCCCTCTTATGCGATACAGACCTCGCTCAACACCATCGTTGTCCGTCTTTGCGAGCAGATGGGCGTTGAAAACGTTTACAACAATTTCAAGGATTACGGATATTCGACGCTTGTCGATTCGGTGACCCTTTCCAACGGAACGATTCTTTCGGATATCAACACCTCACCGCTTGCACTGGGCGGTATGACCTATGGCGTTACCGTGCGCGAGCATACTCAGGCATACGCAACGCTTGCAAACAGCGGCATAACCTCGAAAGCAAGAACCTATTCCGAGGTGCGCGACAGCAACGGCAGAGTTATTCTTGACAACAAGGAAGAGCACGCCATCAAATACAAAGAAGGCACGACCGCAATACTCACCGACCTGCTCAAGGGCGTTGTTTCGGGTCCCTACGGTACCGCAAGAGCAAGAATCACGTTCTGGAAGGACTTTGATGGTCTTGAGGTTGCAGGCAAGACCGGTACGACCAACGACAAAAAGGACGTTTACTTTGCAGGCTATACCCCCGACCTTGTTGCCTGTTGCTGGTACGGCTACGACCGAAATCAGGTAATTACCGCATCGGGCAACCCTGCCGCAGACCTTTGGAACGCAGTTTTCAAGGAAATTTACAACTATTACGAAAAGAACGGCATCGACTATCAAAAGAAGTTTGACGTCCCCTCTACACTCGTTGAAGACGTTGAATTCTGCATTATTTCGGGCAAGCGCGCAACCGATGCATGCCGAAACGACCTTGCACACATTCAAGGCGAGATGGGCTGTATTGCAAAAGGTATGTTCTATGAGGATCAGATTCCGACCGAGGACTGCGACTTGCACGTTATGGTTCAATGGGATAAGGTAACGGGTGGTATTTGCTTTGACGGCTGTACTTGCCCTGCCGAAAATATCATCAACGTCGGTCTTCGCAAAACGTCGCTTGATGAACGTGCGCTTCACGAGGGCGTAAAGGTAATCGACGCGCAATATCTTTATATGGATCTCCCCGAGGGATATATTTTCCCGTTAAGTCCCGACGTTCCGTTCTTCTATAATCTGCTTCCCGAGGGAATCGACTTCGGCGGCTCGAAAACCAAAAATCCTGCAAACAGAATCTGCATGGATCACTATCACCCGACAACTCAACCGATAGTGCCCAACTTACCGACAAACCCCGATGTTCCGCCTAATACGGAAGAACCGATAATTCCTTAATAACAACAAAAAACGGCTCTTACTTATTGTAAAAGCCGTTTTTTTGTTAGGTTATTTCGCATTCGTTAAAACGCATACGAATTTTTAGATTTAATGCTCGTCGAAAAATTCAAGCAATTCTCCGTCGGGACCGTAAACAAACGCGATGCGCATTTTTATTACGGGGGTTGCGCCCTCGGGTGCCACCTCGCAAGGCTCACGCATGGGCTTTGCGCCTGCGTTTAATGCCGCTTGGTATGCGCCGTCGACGTCATCGGTCTTAAACGCGAGGTGAAGAAAACGCTCGTCAACACGCTCGCGTGCTTCGCCGCGTCCGAAAATTTCGATACAGCCGCCGTCGCCCATATTCATCATAACAGCTCTGCCCTCGCCCTCGCCCCAGCGAACACGCTCGGTGAGTCCGAGTGCTTTATAAAATTCAACGCTCTTGTCTAAATCGCTTGCATTAAGCGCGATGTGGTGAAATCCCTTTACCATTATCTTTTACCTCTTTTTTGATTTTGCGTTTTTTTATTGTTGGGTCTGTTGTTAGGTCTGTTGGTGGGCTTGTTGGTCGGCTTGCCCTTTGCAGGACGGCTTTGAACGTTAACGGCAGGACGGACAAGACAATCGCGTCCGTGACCGATAAGGTCTTCCCTATTCGCTTTAATCAACGCCTTGCGAACCAAGGGCGCGTTTGCGGGACGGGCAAATTGAAGCAACGCGCGTTGCATCTGCTTTTCCTCGTAATCGCGTGCGACGTATATCTCCTCCATCGTCATCGGATCGTAGCCCGAATAGAACATACAGGTCGATGCAGTGCCGGGTGTGGGATAAAAATCCTGAACCTGCTCGGGATTAAGATTGTTTTTCTTCAAATAAAGCGCAAGCTCGATTGCAGATTCAAGCGTACTGCCGGGGTGTGAGGAAATGAGATAGGGAACGATATATTGCTCCTTACCTGCTTCCTTGGTGAGTGTCGCAAACTTTGCCTTGAATTTATCGTATTCCTCAATCGGCGGCTTGCCCATAAGTGCAAGCACGTCGTTACAGCAATGCTCGGGTGCGACCTTCAAATGACCGCTTACGTGGTCGTTAACGAGCTTGCGGAAGAATTTGTTGTTTTTGTCGGCAAGGATATAATCGTATCGCAAGCCCGAACGGATAAACACCTTTTTAACGCCCTTGACCGCCTCGACCGCCTTTAAAAGCTCGATATATTCGCTGTGGTCGACCTGCATATTCTTGCAGACCGTGGGAGTCAAGCAATTTTTGCCCTTGCAGACGCCGTACTTTTTCGCCTTTTCGCATCCGTTGGTACGGAAGTTTGCGCTCGGTCCGCCGACGTCATGGATATATCCCTTAAAATCGGGCATCTGAGTAATCTTTTCCGCCTCGGCAACGCAGGATTCGATCGAGCGTGAGGTTACCGTTCTGCCCTGATGGAAGGCTATCGAGCAGAAATTACATCCGCCGAAGCAGCCGCGGTTATGCGTAACCGAAAATTTAACCTCCTCGATTGCAGGCACACCGCCCATCGATTCGTAAACGGGATGGTAGATGCGCATATACGGAAGCGAATAAACGGCATCGAGCTCTTTTCTCGTCAACGGCGGCATCGGCGGATTCTGTACGAATATCTTTTCGCCGTAGCCCTCGATTATTGCTTTGCCGTAAATATGGTCTTGGTTGTCGGATTGAATTTTATATGCCTGCGCGAATGCACGTTTATCGTTCTTTATATCGTCGAATTCGCCGCAGAACACCGAATCGAAATGCGGAACGAAATCGCGCTTTTCCAAGAAGCAGGTGCCGCGCACGTCACGAATCTTGCGTATCGGCACTCCCTTATCGAGCAAAAACGCAAGACGTCTTAAAATGTTTTCGCCCATACCGTAGGTAAGCATATCGGCGCGCGAATCGACAAGCACGCTTCTGCGCACGCTGTCCGACCAATAATCGTAATGCGCAAATCGGCGTGTCGACGCCTCAAGACCGCCGATTATTATCGGCACGTCGCCGAACGCCTCACGGATTCGGTTACAATATACTATAACCGCTCGGTCGGGGCGCTTGCCTATCTTACATCCGGGAGAATAATAATCGTCGTTACGGCGCTTTTTCGATGCGGTATAGTGCGCGACCATCGAATCGATATTGCCTGCGTTGACTAAAAATGCCAAACGAGGTCGACCGAAACGCATAAAATCGGTCTTGCTTTTGTAATCGGGCTGGGGTATAATTGCAACAGAATAACCCTCCGCCTCAAGCACGCGCGAAATTATCGCTGTACCAAACGACGGATGATCGACGTATGCATCGCCCGTAACGATAACAAAATCGGGTTGATAATCTATTTCATTCGCAAAAATAGGCAAAAACGGCATAATTTTTCCTCATATATCTTATATTACCTATATCTTATCACCCATAATAAAAAAAGTAAAGAAAAATCGAAAATTTCCTATTGACAAATCCTTTCGGCTATGTTATATTCTTATTAGTAAATATTACTATTAAGGAGATGCCGATGATAAAAGAGCGCACTACAAAGCAAAAAACGCTTATACTTTCGGCGGTGCAGGGCACAAAGACCCACCCGACGGCAGAGCAAGTGCACGCAATGATCACCGATGCTGCACCTCATTTAAGCTTGGGAACGGTCTACCGTAACCTAAACCGTCTTGCCGAGCTTGGCATTATTCGCCGAATCTCGGTTATTAACTCGCCCGACAGGTTTGACGGCGACCTTACACCGCATTACCACATAAGCTGTACCGATTGCGGCAGGTTTTGCGATTTCTTCGATATCGATTACGATGCCGAATTGGATAAGGTTATCGAGGCAAGAAGCGGTTTTTCAATCGCAAAGCACGAAGCCGTGTTTTACGGCAAATGTCCCGAATGTAAAAATAAAGATTTAAATTAAAAAATAAAGCTATCAACTATTTTAAAGGAGAAACAACAAATGGAACTCAAGGGCAGCAGAACAGAACAGAATCTTATGACCGCTTTCGCAGGCGAATCTCAAGCACGTAACAAGTACACCTACTATGCAAGCGAAGCTAAAAAAGCAGGTTACACCGTTATCGCAGACATCTTTGAAGAAACCGCTAACAACGAAAAGGAACACGCAAAGCTTTGGTTCAAGCTTCTCCACGGCGA
>JAZOTA010000025.1:0-4190 GCA_045657425.1 Eubacteriales bacterium | reverse complement strand
TTCGCTCTCGTTCTCGTAGCATGCGGCGATGAAACCGAAACAAGCTCCACCCCCGCAACCGAATCTTCTGTTGCAGCTACCGAATCTTCTGAAGCTGCTACCGAATCGTCCGTTGCTGCAACCGAATCTTCTGAAGCAGCTACCGAATCGTCCGAAGCTGAAGAATCTTCCGAAGCTGAAGCTCCCGAAGCAGGCACCGAAAACCTCGCTGCAGGCAAGACCTACACCCACAGCGTGCTCTTCCCCCAAGGCGGCGCTGACAAGGGTTACGGCTATGACCCCGAGTCTCCCATCACCTATCCCGATGAAGACGAAAAGACCCTTACCGACGGCATCCTCCCCGCTGACGATGCAAAATACTCCGCTGTAGAATGGGTTGGCTTCAACAGCAATCACCCCGACTACGAAGGTTACCACTGGATCACCGTTGACCTCGGCGAAAAGACCGATCTCGCTAAGTTCGTATTCAAGTACGGCACCGTTGCATTGGGTTCCGGTATCACCGCTCCCGCAACTATCGAAATCTTCGTTTCTGAAGACGGCCAGACTTGGGGCGACAGAGTAGCAGGCAGCATTCCCGACAACGATGAAACCAGCGTTAACGGCGTTTGCGAGCTCGGAGCAGGCGCTTCCGGCCGTTACGTTCAGTTCCGCTTCACTTCCGGCGGCTGGGCATTCATTTCTGAAGTTGAAGTTTACGGCGTAGCTCAATAATTCAACCGACTAACACACAAAGAGCGTTCTTATAGGACGCTCTTTTTTCTATTGACAGAACAACAAAAGAGTAGTATAATAAGTCAAACTAAAAAGACAAGGAGATATTTGACTATGAAAAAGCTTTCCCTCGTGCTTGCTCTCGTTCTCGTTCTCACTTGCGGTGTTCTTGCTGCTTGCGGCGACGAAACCGAAACAAGCTCCACCCCCGCAACCGAATCTTCCGTTGCAGCAACCGAATCCTCTACCGCAGCAACCGAATCTTCTGAAGCTGCTACCGAATCTTCCGAAGCTGCTACTGAATCCTCTGAAGCCGCTACCGAATCTTCCGAAGCTGAAGACGTTAGCGAACCCGAAGACGAAACTCCCAACGTAGAACCCGGCGATCCTATCACCACCGAAGGTACTAACGTTGCTCTTAACAAGTCCTACACCATTTCCGGTACCGGCGTTGGCAACGGCCAGTACACCGCTAACCTTACCGACGGCCAGGCAAACAACGCTATGGCTTACGACAACACCTGGTTTGCATTCTATTGCAACGGTGCTGACAACTCCGTTCTTAACGCTCCCGACAAGCAGGGCTACGTTATCATCGACCTCGGCGCTGAAAAGGACAACAACGCTATCAGAATCAACTTGGTAAACAACACCGGCGCAGGCATCTGCTCCCCCGAAAAACTCGTTGTTTCCTTCTCTGCTGACGGCAATACCTATACCAAGGCAGGCAATATGCCCCTTTACATCGCAAGCGCAGAAGACACCACTCACGACAACAAGGTTTACTGGTCCGAACTCGAGGTTGAAGGCACCGCACGTTACGTTAAGATTGACGTCACCCTTCTCGGCACCTTCGTATTCCTTAACGAAATCGAAATTTACGCTTAATTTTAAAACAGCATAACTAAAAAAGCCGTTGCATTGCAACGGCTTTTTTGTTATTCAACAATAGGAAACAGAAGTGTTACTTTAAATAGGTCACCGTCGATCTCGATATCCATTTTACCGTTTTGAAGCTCGGTAAGACTTTTCGCTATCGACAGTCCAAGCCCGTTACCCTCGGTAGAGCGCGAGGAATCACCGCGCACAAATCGTTCGGTCAATTCTTCGGGAGTTACGTTAAGCATACTTCTTGACGTGTTTCTTATGGTAAAACGAGCAAACTCTCCATATCGCGCAAGCGAAATATAAACGCGTGAGCCCGACAAGGAATATTTCACTGCGTTGTTAAGAAGGTTTTCAAAAACGCGCCAGATACGTCTTCCGTCTGCCATGATTCTTATTCCGCTTTCGGGAATATCGGTGATAAGCTCAAGCCCTGCGTTTTCGCACTTTTGGATATATTCACCCGATGCCTGCGCCAAAAGCACACCTGCATCGCAAGGCGCGAGCTCGACGTCAAGATTTCCGGTTTGTGCTTTGGATATCTCTACAAGGTCCTCGAGAAGCCGTTTTAAATGCTCGGATTTGCGAACCAAAACCTCGGAATATTCGGCGTGCTTTTCGCAATCGCATTTTTCTTCGGAAATAAGGTTTGAATAATTGATTATCGAGGTAAGCGGTGTTTTGATATCGTGCGAAACGTTTGTTACAAGCTCTGCCTTCATTCGTTCGCTTTGAAGCCGCTTTTCGACTGCGGCGCTCATACCCTCGGAAATTCGGTTAAGATTTTCACCGTGCTTTTTGAAGTCCCAAAACATTGCTTTTGTATCGGTTTGATAGTTAAGGTCGCCGTCAGCCAGCGCCTGCGCGCCCTTTTGAAGCTTGCGCATAAATATCGCGGCATAAATACCAACGCCGAAAATTGCCGCCATTTTAACAAAAAACAGAAAAACTCCCAATTCTTCAAAATCGTGGTCGCCAAGCATAACAACGATTAAGAAATCAAGAATCGCATTTACCGTCAGCAAAACAACGCTTCTCCAAATCATCGGAAGCGCGCGGAAGATTCTAACAATCTCGCCTGCGATGAATTTGAAGAATTTGCAAACGAGCTTGCAAACGCGCCATACAACCGTATTTTTAAGCAAGCTGTGCTGTTTTATTCTTGTTGCAATGCTCATTGACAGTCCAATCGAGATTATCGCCGCGGCAACGGATGAAACGGTTACCGAAATTGCATAGGCAACTGCATCATAGTCGGTTTCGTCAAGCAGTACGAGAAAAGGTATCGCCAAAACGCAAGCTCCGGCAAGGATGATGTCAAAAGGTATTCTGTTAAGATAACCTGCGTGAAGCTCGTGCGAATTAGGTTTTCTGCCCGAGACGCAAAGCAGTGTGATGAACAGCGTTAAAAACAGCGCAAGAGAGCCAAAGGCGATAGCGTAAATCCAATACCTGAGCGAATATATGACCGAAACAAACTCCGAATAAAAGACATATTCGTCGTAAACGGGCAATCCCTCATCCAGATACACCGCGAAGGTCCAAATGTCATCGCCGCTTATTCTTGTGCTCCCCGAACGGACAAAATATACGTTCCAACCGTCGTCCTCTTTGATTCTTTCAAAAGAAAAATAATATTCCCAGCTGCCGTTTCCGCCGCAGTTCGCCATTACCAAATTGTTCGAGCTGTCAAATACCGCATAACGCAGATTCGTTTTGTCTCTGGCATAAATTTCATCAACGTGATAGTCCTTGCCGCTTACGGCGGAATAGGTTATTATATCTGCGGCGTTTCGCGTTTCGTGATGCACCGCATCCCACAAAATTTCCTTTTCGGTGTGCGTATAAAATCCCTCCAGCGCAACGAACACGGCACACAATGCACTTGCAACGGTTACGCAAAGAAAAAACACGCAAAGAATGAAGCATAAAATTTTAACCGGCAACCTTTTTATAAAATTACTCATCGTTTATCTCCTTCCATCATGTATCCGTGTCCCCACACTGCCTTTAAATACCGCGGCTCGGCAGGATTTATTTCCAGCTTTTCGCGCAAATGCCGAATATGCACCGCAATCGTATTTTCAGCGGTCATCGGATTTTCGCGCCATATTTCGCGGTAAATTTCCTTTGGCGAATAAACTCTGCCGGGGTGTTGCATAAGCAGCTTCAAAATTTCGTATTCGGTGGGGGTTAAGGAAACCTGCAAGCCGTCGCGTGCAACGGTTTTCGAGTTATCGTCAAGCTCGATTCCGCCTATGCTGAGCGTTTTAGGTTTAACCACCGCCGCACCGAGCTGGGTGTAACGTCTTATTTGCGACCTTACCCTTGCCGCAACCTCAACAGGATTGAACGGCTTTGTGATATAATCGTCCGCGCCGACGTTAAGCCCCAAAATTTTATCACCTGCTTCGCTTTTGGCGGTGATAAGTATTACGGGCACGTTGCTGTTTTCGCGGATACGAACCATTGCACTTATTCCGTCCATTTCGGGCATCATTATATCCATAAGAACAAGATGTATTTCCTCGTTGGCAATAACATCCAACGCCTGTTTGCCGTTGTTTGCCTCAAAAAGATTATAGCTTGAA
>JAZOTA010000024.1:0-6279 GCA_045657425.1 Eubacteriales bacterium | reverse complement strand
TGATTACATACCAATCCTTCGGATTGGATAGAAAAAAGCAAGTCTTGCGACTTGCTTTTTTCTGGCTGCGGAATAGGGATTCGAACCCCAACAAACAGAGTCAGAGTCTGCCGTGCTGCCGTTACACAATTCCGCAATATTATTTTTGCGCCGTTCCTTGCGCGCAAATAATTCTATCACCGATTAATTTAAATGTCAAGTGTTTTTTCATATTTTTTCGTCTTTTCCTTCGGTTGCCGTCATATTATTGAACAAAACCCTTTTCGGGAGTGATTTTTATTACACACCGCGACATTGATGAGAGAGTGAAAGAAGTTGCGCTTTACGTTGCCGATACGGGAGCTACGGTACGCGCGGCGGCAAAAAGGTTCGGTATAAGCAAAAGCACTGTGCACAAGGACCTCGCAGGCAGATTAAAATACATAGATTCCGAGCTTTTTACCGTTGTTGGCGCGATTCTTGAAAAAAACCGCGCCGAACGGCATTTGCGCGGCGGCGAAGCGACAAGAAAAAAATTTAAAAAATGAAAAAGAAAGAAGGCGCTGATTTGATGCGCCTTCTTTGTGCTTTTTATTTACTGTTAAAGTGGATAGTTGCGTTGAGAAGGTTCTTATTTCCCTCTTCTTCGAGATAGATCTGATTCCATTCCTCTTCCGAGCCGGCGTAATATACGTCGGTGAGTCTGTAGCAGCCCTCAAACGTGAAAGCGAATATATCTGTCAAGCTGACGGGAATGCTGATGCTTGTAAGACTGTGGCAGTTCATAAACGCTTTGGCGGCGAGAGATTGGGTGCCTTCGGGAAGTATAATGTCTGTTAAGTTGCCGCAGTTTTCGAATGCATTAAAGCCAATCGAGTTGGCGCCGCCGAGATCGATCGCGAACATTTTTTCGCAATTTTTGAACGCACTGCTGCAGATCAATATCTCTGTATCGGGGAGAGTAACGGTACTGATCTGAGTGCAACCTTCAAACGCATAAAAATATATCACTGTAACGGTATATCCGTCGATTTCGGGAGGAATTACCAAATCGTTATCCTCACATTTACCAAGACCGGTAATGGTGCAGGTTTTTCCGTCTTCGTTGACCGTATAGTCAAAGCCCTCGGAGTAGACTATATAAGGACCTACATAGCTGTGTCCGCACGAATAGCAGGTATATATCCTATATCCCTCTTCGGTTTCGGTGGGGTGAACTATTTCTACACTGCAATTGTGGGGTTCAAATTGAACCTGTCCTTCGCACAGCGAGCACTCCATCCAGTGAAATTCGTCATCAAAGTACCAAGCGCTTAATTCGTGAGGGCAGGGGCCGTTTGAATTGAAGTGAATGGGAATTCCGTATATATAGAAGACGTTGCGGTCGTAAATGTAGATCTGATTCCAATCGTCTTCCGAGCCTGCATAATATATCGAAAGCTGATAGCATTCGCTGAAAGCGCCGTCGTCGATAAACGCGATGCTCTTGGGAAGAATTATGGTAGAAAGGTTATAGCAACTGATAAATGCGTCTCCGCTGATAGCCTCAACACCTTCGGGGATGGTTATGCTTGTAAGGCTGTGGCAATTGGAGAACATTCCCCACGAAATTTCGAAGATGCTGTTCGGGAGAGTTACGCTTGTAAGACTGTAGCAGTATTCAAATGCGCTCGGGCCGATATAGGTAACGCTGTCGGGAATAACTATGCTTATAAGATTTGTGCAATCAAGGAAAGCGATGTTTTCAATACGGGTCACACCGTAAGGAATTTCGATTTCCTTAAGGTTATAGCAATAAGCAAAGGCTTCCGAACAGATAAGCTTGGTGTCGGGATGGATTTCGTAGCTTGCCATCGACCGATCTGTTACTTCTATCAATGCGAGGTAAGGATTGGTGCTGTTGCCAAGGTAATACGCATTATTGTATTTAGCATAGTTAAGGTTATAGCAGCCGTAGAATGCGCCGTAGCCTATAGAGCCGACGCTGTTGGGAATTTCGATGCTCGTAAGCTTATTGCAGCCTTCAAACGCCCAATCGCCGATAAAGGTAACACCGTCGGGAATGTTGACGCTTTCAAGACTGTAGCAGAAATCAAAAGCGAGAGCCTCGATGTAAGCAATACCGTCGGGGAGAGTTATGCTCTTAAGATTGCGGCATTCATAGAACGTTGCATATTCAATAGCGAATACGCCGTCGGGAATGTTGATGCTTTCGAGATTATAGCATTCGCAGAATGCATAAGAATCGATGTAAGCAATACTGTCGGGCAGGGTTACGCTTATAAGCTGATCACATTCAAAAAATGCTGAACCGCCGATTCGGTTAACGGTGAATCCGTCGATTTCGGAAGGAATCACAAGCTCGCTGTCACCGCAAATGCCGATGCCTGTAATAGTGCAGGTCTTTTCATAATCGTCTAATACGTATTCCAGACCGTAGGAATATCCGTTTTCGGTTCTTACGTATGTGTCAACGTAGCTGTCGTCGCACTTTGTGCAGGTGTGGGTGGTATAACCCATTTCGCTTTCGGTAGGTGCGGTAACCGTAGATTCGTAGTTATGGTTGCAAACGTATTCATACGGAATCTTGTAGGTGCCCATTACGTGACGCTTCACGTAGATATAGTCGAACGTATCGATAACCTGGTTCTTATCGATATCGGCTGCAAAGTTTTGGTCCTTGTTGAGAGTATAGGTGCGCAAAATCGCGCGTTTTGCCAAAACATAGTCGTATTTGTCGATCATGCCGTCGTCGTTAACGTCGCCGAGCAAATAATCGGGGCGATAGTTATCGTAAAGGATAAATTCGCCGCAATAGGACGTTTTGACGCTGATCTTTCCGTTTTCCTTGTCGACGGTCGATTCTATCTCTTCGAATTTGCCGTATTCATTTACGACGTAAATCGCGGGAACCTCATATCCTTCGGGAATGTCGAAGATGACGGTATATTCCTTTTGAGGATATACGGAAAAGTCAACGGTATAAAGCAAAAAGTTTTCTGCTGTAGTGGGAAGTCCCTCGGGATATCCGCCGAATTGCTCCATGCCGTTATATTTGCGTGCATTTACCGTAGCGTTATAATCAAAGGTGCCTTCTTCGAATTCAAAGCTCAATCCGAGGTCGTAGCGCATACGGTAATTTACGTAGTAGGGGACTTGCTCGTTATCGAACTGCTCGGGAAGATCCGCTTCGCCGTAGTAGCCCTGCGAGATAAAGCGGACGGTGCCGGTCTTTTCGTCATAAGAAACGGTGTAAACCTTGCCGTATTTTTCAATGCTGTCGATGCAGTAATATCCGTCGGGGCCGTTTTCGTAAATTTTTCCGTTATATTCGTATTCGAACGGCCAACCGAGCAGTTCGATTGTTTCATATTCGGACTCGGGGAGATAAAGGTAGTTTATCTTGCCGTAGTAAATCGAATAGGTGCCGTCGCCGTTGTTTTTATAGCCCTGATATTCGCGGGAAGGCAGATTTCCGCCCCAACCGCCATCATTATAAACACAATAGGTCTGTTCAGCTTCATTGTATTTGCATCTTTCTCTCAGCTCTTCAAGCTGCCAGTCCGAAACCTCGAACAAAGAATAAAGGTGCTTTTCAAAATCTGCCGCAGGAACGGTAGTGGGAGCCCAATAATCCTCGTAAGGACTCTTGTAGAGATCGCAAAGATCCTGCGAAAGCTTAAATTCCATGAACGACACGTCGATATTGAAATACATATCGAGCAAGCTTGTTTGGCTTTCAAAAACGTTATTAAGCTTCAAAAGAGAACGGTCGTATACGACAAAATTGCCGAATTCGAATGCTTCGACCGAAATCGTGCCGTTTTCTCTGTCGATGGTCGCCTCAAGAATATCTCCTGAATAGTAGGTATACCAATAAACCGAAGGTCTTTCGTATTCCTCGGGAAGCTCAAAGGTGATCGTGATCGGTTCTTTGGGATTTACGTCGTACCAATTGTCTCTTGCGGTGATGCTGTACGTGCAATAATCGCTTGCGCGTTCCTCGATCCATGCGTCAATTTCGTTTGTTTTGTAAGCGCGAATGGTGGTGCCGCCGAGACCTGCTTCCTCGCTGATGTCAAAGCTTACACCGAGGTCGTGGCGCATTTCGTAGCGGATGACTGCGGGAACCTCTGCATAATCGAAGCTTTCGGGAAGATCCGCTTCGGTATAGTTGTTCTGCGCAATAATGCGGACAATACCGGTTGTTTCGTTATACGAAACGGTGTAAACTCTGCCGGATTTCAACACGCCGTCGATATGGGTATATCCGTCGGGGCCGTTTTCGTAAATTTTTCCGTCGTATTCATATTCAAACGGCCAGTCGAGCTTTTCGGCATTTTCATATTCGGAATCGGGGAGATAAAGATAATTTATGGTAGCGTAAAATACCGAATAAGTGCCGTCGCCGTTATCCTTAAAGCCCTCGTATTGACGAGGAGGAAGCGCACCGCCGAAGCCGCCGATGTAGTTGAGAATATAGGTGTTTTCGGCTTCGTTATAGCCTGCTTCAAGTCTTACGGCGTTGAGCGTCGCATCCGAAACCTCGAACAGAGTGAAAAGGTAATTTTCATAAATCTCTGCCGAGATCGGATAATGATATTCATTTGCCTCCTCGTTAAAGTCCTCGGGGCGATAAAGCTCATAAAGATCGCGCGAAACGCGGAACGCCATATACGAGGGGGTCAACTCGTGGAAATAGTCGAGCGAGCCAAGCTGAGCGTCAAAAATTTCGTCAAGCGAGCGAGTTTGAGCTTTTGCACTTGCAGGAACGCAAAATACGGTAACAGATAAAACTACCGCTAAAAGTACAAGAACCAGTCTTTTCATTGCAATTTCCTTTCCAATTATATTATATATTACTTTCTTTGCGATGCGGCATAGAATTCCTCGAAGGCGAATCCGTCGAACGAGGGATCCTCTTCGGTAAGGTCGGCGATATTTTCGGTAGTACCGCCGTTTGCCATGCTCTTCTTGCCTGCAAGCATAATCTTGATCGAATCGGTCATCTGCTTAACGGTCGCAAGCTTGTTTTCCTTGCCTGCCATATAAGCGCAGACCTGCTTAAGCATCGCTTCATAGACCTTGTTGCTGTCGATCTTGTAAGCAAAGCTTGTTTTGCTTGTCATTACGAGTGCGGTGGAGGGCTGCCAACCCTTTTTGCAGATGTGGTAGCAAGCCGAAGCACCGTTTTCGAAAAGAACGTAAAAGCTGTCGCAGGGAACGTCGCCAACCGTATTTGTGCCGAGGTAACGGGTGGAAACGGGAGTTACGTCGCCAAGGAAGCCCATGATCGATTCAACCGCATGTATTGCATAGTTGAATTCGTCCACACCAACCATTACCGAAATGTGGATAACGTTGCCTCTTTCCTCGTCGGGAATGGCAAAAAACGAATCGTGCTCATAGGTATAGCGCATTGCGCTCGTTCCAAGAATGACTTTGCCCTGATTAGCAAGCTCTTCAAAGATTTTAACGTCTTTAAGGTTGCCTGCAAGCGGTTTATCGATAAAAACGGGAACGCCCGCTTCGATAAAAGGCATCGCCTGCTTAACGTGGTTATCCCAGTTACAGCTTTGGATAAACGCAATATCGATATCCTTTGCCATTTCTGCGAGATCTGTATAACGCTTGTCAAGACCGAATTTTTCGATAAAGGAATTAACCTCCTCGTCGGTACGGAAAGCATCGTTATAGATTGCGGTATATTTGCCCTCGTCGCCCTTTAAAAGAATTTCGGCAAAGGAGGGTGCATGGGACGTGTCGATATTAACGGTACCAATTCTGAACATATCATTTTATCCTTTCGAATAGTTTTTTGTGTATACCTTAATTCGTGTGAAAGGTTGATGCGAATGTACGAACATCCGAAAAACCGACCAAAACGCTTGCCGTTTTGTGTCGAGAGCGAAGCGATTAAAGAGATGCAATGGATGCTCTTAATTTTTCTGCAAGCTCTTGGAATTTAGCAAGCTTTTCTTTTTCTGCGTTAACTACCTTTTCGGGCGCCTTAGAAACGAATTCTTCGTTGTTGAGCTTACCCTGAGCGCGCTTGATTTCGTTTTCTGCGGTCGCAAGCTCCTTGGTAAGGCGTTCGCGCTCTGCTTCGGTATCTACGATATCGGCAAGAGGAAGGAAAATTTCACAAGCGTTGGTAACGATACGAACGGTGCCTTCGTCATCACACTTATCGACAACGGTAATGCCGCTTGCCGATGCAAGACGGGTGAAGAAGGGCTCTTTATCCGCAAAAAGATCCTTTTCCGCGGTTGCGATGATAACGTTTGCCAATCTCTTGGG
>JAZOTA010000023.1:0-14214 GCA_045657425.1 Eubacteriales bacterium | reverse complement strand
AGACACGCTCCCAAAGCAAGCGCGCTACCATTGCGCCACACCTCGATTTTATGTATTTTTCATCTTGTTGTCGAAGCAAGCGCGCTTCCTGTTGCAACTAAGGCTCTGTCTGCGTTCGTGAAACTCACTTGCCAATCGCCTAGTTGCTGCCACTCGTTTTTCCTCGTTGTATCTGTCCCCGACAGCACTCGGAAAAACTCCCCATTGCGCCACACCTCGAAATATTATGATTTTCTTGTAATTATCCAACCAATTGCGGAAGCAATAAGAAGAACGCCACAAAGGCACAAAGCCCAAACAAGCGGGTTGCCGAAAATCAAAGTGCGTGTTACGTAGATAGCGGTCGGGCCGTCTGCACCGCCGATAATACCGACACTGCTTGTGTTATCGCTTTTTGCAGAAACCGCAAAAACAATCAAAACGGCAACCAAAATCAAAACGATGGTAAGTGAAACGAAAAACGTGATTTTACAAGCCTTTTTCATTCTCAAATACCTCCCGAAATCTTCTTGATGTATTATACCTATAATGCGTTGTTTTGTCAAGCGGAAAAAGAAAAAGGTGCCGCTTTTGCGACACCTTAAAACTTATATATCCAAAACGTAAGCGGTAAGAAGATTAAGCGTGTTGTTAATGCCGTCAATATGGGTACGCTCCATACCGTGACTGCAATAAACCGCCATGCCGAAAGCCGCCGCACGAAGGTTGTTGCCTGCACGCATCGCCGCATTTCCGTCGGTACCGTAGCGATAGAAAATGTCGACGTTATAATCGCATTCGACCTTTTCGGCAAGATTGATAAGCTTTGTTGTAAGCTCGTAATCGTAAGGAGCGGTCGCATCCTTTGCGCAAATGCTTACCGCAAATTCATTGCCGTCATAACCCGGTCCGATAAGTCCGATATCGAGCGCAACGTATTCCGAAACACCCTCGGGCACATAGGTACCGCCCAAACCGATCTCCTCGCCATAGGGGAAGGCAAGGATGGTTTTGTATTTCGGCTTCAAATTGTTTTCTTTAAGGTATTTAAGCATCGTAAAGCAGCAAGCAACCGCCGCCTTGTCATCGATAAAGCGTGACTTGATGTAACCGTTGTCGGTAAATTGGCAACGCGGATCGATCGAAATAAAATCGCCGTTGCGAATGCCGAGCGCACGAACGTCGTCCTTGCTTTTTACCTTTTTGTCGAGGATAAAGATCATCGTATTCTCATTGCGCTCAAGCGTACGCGCGTCGTCAAAAACGTGAACCGAATGCGATTGACACGCAAGTAAACCCGTGTATTCACGACCGTCGCGCGTGTGTACTGTTGCGGTTTCGCCCTCAAGACTGCAATAATTCACACCGCCGAGCTGACGGACACGAATCTTGCCGTCGGAATCGATTGTGCGAACGACCAATCCAATCGTGTCGGCGTGCGCTCCGATAAGAACGGTTTTGGAATTATCCTCGCCGTCGAGCGTGATATATGCGGTGCTTTTGTTGTCAAAGGTAACCTTTTCGTCAAATATAGCGGCATATTTTTCGATTATCGGGTTTAACTTAACGTAATAACCGACAGGACTGGGTACGTTGATTATTTCTTCAAAGCAATTTTTGAAAAATTCTTCGTCAAATTTGAATTTCATAGCAAATAATCCCTTAACTGCGTTTTTTGTTATTTTATCACTAAATATATTATCTTTCAATAGCAACGTGCTTGTTTTAATCAAAAAAATGTGTTACAATAGTGCATCATAATTCAAAATGGTGCGTTATGCTAATAATTGTTAAACAGTTGCTTGTGCTGTACATATTCCTTTTGCTTGGCTTTTTCTTCGGAAAATGGAAAAAAGAGCAGCAAACACATACGGGTATAATATCGTTTTTGCTCGTAAACCTCTTTTTGCCGGCAAAGGTGTTCAACACGTTTTCAAAGAATTTCACAAAGACGTATATTACCGAAAACGGCAAAACGATTATCGTGTCGGTTTCGCTTTTGCTTTTGCTTGTTGTGTTTTCGTTTGCGGTTGCAAAGCTGCTCACAAAAGATAAATACGAGCAAAAGGTTTATCGCTACTCGTTGACCCTTTCAAATTACGCATATATGGGTTATGCATTGTGCGAAAGTATTTTCGGCGAATCGGGCTTGACCGATTTGATTCTGTTTTGTATTCCGTTTGCGATATACACCTATACCTTTGGTTATGCGATGCTCACGGGTAACGGCAAAACTGTTAAAAAGCTTTTCAACCCGATGACGGCGGCAATATTGCTCGGTATCGTTTTCGGGCTTACAGGCTTGGAGATTCCCGAAATTTTCACATCGGTTTTAAGCTCATCCTCTGCTTGTGTTGCGCCTTTAAGTATGCTTCTTGTAGGCATAACGCTCTCGGCGTTCAAAATTGGCTCTCTCGTGCGTGATTTGAAAGTATACATACTTGTTGCAGTGCGGTTGATTGTCGTTCCTGCGCTTGTTTACGGGCTTTTAAAGCTGTTTGCGCTTGATTTTGTCTTGATGCCTGCGGTAATGATGGCGTGTATGCCGTGCGGACTCAATACGATTGTATTTCCGAAGCTTATAAACGAGGATTGCTTAACGGGTGCAAAGCTCGCAATGCTTTCGCATTTGTTTTCGGTTGCCACAATTCCGCTGTGGTTAATGCTTATAAAATAATTATCAGGAGAATGTATAATGAACAATTCCGTTCCCGAAACACTTAAAATTCTTTTCGTCGGTAACAGCTTTTCTGTCGACACGGCACAGCATCTTCCCGAGGTTGCACTTTCGATGGGCGTTAAAAATCTTCATTTCGCCGTTCTTTACATCGGCGGATGCTCGACAAGACGTCACTATTCAAACCTTATCGGCAACGTGAAGGGATATGAATATTACGAAAGCTTCGGTAAGGACGGCGAATGGAATTGCACCTATGAGGTAAGCAACGTCGACGCAATAAAGAGCGACGATTGGGACATCATCGCACTTCAGCACGGCACTATCGACGGAAGCAAAAATACCGATCTTGAATATTACGATAAATTGGCACCGCTTGTTGAGGAAATCAGAAAAATAGCGCCCGAAAAGGCAAAAATCGTTTTCAACCGCCATTGGGTTGGCGAGCCGTGGCATACTCATCCCGAAATCGTTTCGTTCAACGGCGATACTGCAAGAATGTATGAAATCGTAAGCGATATTGTTAAGAACCACGTCGTAAAAACTCCGTATCTCGATTTTGCAACCCCCGTGGGTACCGCAATTCAGAATGCTCGCACCTCGCGAATAGAATCTCTCAACCGCGACGGTTATCATCTATCTCTCGGTACGGGCAGATATATCGCCGCGCTCGCCTTCTTCGCATCGGTAACCGGTTGCGATATCTCCGATATCGCGTGGGCACCCGAGGGTGTTAATGAATACGAAAAAGCAGTTGCTATCGAATCAACGCTTAACGCTTTGAAAACACCGTATTCAGTTACAGAATCCAAAATATAATAAAAGAAGCCGAAAAGTTTTAGCTTTTCGGCTTTTCTTTATTATTCGGTTAAATATTCAAGCGGCATTTGATATTCCTGCTCGTAAACGTTTTTCCATACCTCGAAATTCTCGTTCATCATTTGTTCGAGTCTTTCGTTGTATTTCAAATTATTGTCGGGATAAATCGGTTTGCCGATATGAATTGTGTATTCCTGAACGAAAAAACCGTCCTCACCAAGAATATCGGAATCCTTCATGGTGATAAAGCAGGGAAGCACGGGAACGTTGTTTCGCACCGCAAAAATATACGCTCCGTTTTTAAGCGGCTTGGGCTTTCTGTAATTCCACCACATGCTTTGTTCGGGATAAACAAGCACGAAATGACCGTCCTTAAGCAATTGATTAGTAGCTTTCACGAACTTTGTCATTGTTTTTCGGTTGGATGAAAGCGGAAGCGTGTGGCAATTGCGCATCAAGAATCCGTAAAATCCGGGGAATGACGTGTAATTGCCCTCGCGGATAACTCTGTAAAACTTGCGCTTCTTTTGCTTGGCGGCTTCATACGCAAGCTGTATCGCAAAGCTGTCAAAAGCATTAAAGTGATTGCAGGTGATTATTGCGCCGCTTTGAAGATTGGCGAAGTTTTCAACCCCTTTAATATCTTTTACAATAAATTTGCCTTCCTTGATAAGACCATAAACAAATTTCCTTGCGATTTTGTAAGCATATTTTGACTTGATACGGTCGATAAGCCCGTTACGGATATATTCAATCTCGTCGGGCATCAATTCGCGGCTTGGCGGATCATCCTCAACGTCTTCGTCAAAACGTCCCGACCGCTCAAATTCATCGATTTTTTCAAGTATATTAACTCTGTCCTCTGCTCGAGTACGGTTTATTCGGTTAAGATAATTATCCTCGCGGTTTGTTTCATTTACGGCGAGCTGTAAAAGATTCTTTAAGATTTCGGAGTCTTTGGCGCGTTTTTCGTCGGTATAGTTATTCAAAACCTCGACAATATCATCATAAACCGAGGTTTCCTTTGCATATTTCCAAAAAACGTCTGCGTGCTTGCAATCGGGGTAATGCCACGGCTTGCTCGTCATAATATAGTGCAAAATATTCGCTTCTTCGATCGGATAAGGAATTTCGCAAAAAACCTCGGTGTTCCAGCGTTGGTCAAGCCAATGCACGTGGTCTTTGCAAATGAGGTTAAGATAATCCTCGTCCTGCGTGACGACGAAATCATAAATCTGCAGATATTTGATAAATTGATCCAAAACCTTTTTGTTTCTGAATTGCAGACAATTTATAAGAAGCATGCCCGCATTAAAGAAATTGTGACGCGAAACGCCGACAACTTTTTCGGCATAAGTGCCGTATTCGTCGGTTTGCACCATTGCCTGCTCGTGACATGCGCCGACATAGCAATCGCCGATATCGGTATCAAAAAGCTTGCTTATATCACCGCAAACAACTGTGTCGCTGTCGATATATATCGCCTTATCGTATTGCGAGAACATTTCGGCGATAAAAAGGCGGTAATAGGTTGTTTTGGAGTAGTAATCGCGTATCGGAAGCTTGTGGGAAATTGCATTAAGATATTCCGAAACGTTTTCAAACAAAATTTCAAAATTGTCGTTGCCGAGAGCCGCAAGCTTGGATTTCATTTCGTCCGAAATATCGGTGTGTAAAATATGAACTTTATAAACACGGTCCTTCGAAGCGTTTTTAATCATTGAATAAAGCGAAACGACGGTGTATTTAACAAACGCATCGTCACACGCATAAAAAATAGGCACTATTTTCTTTTCCACTGTCATTCGCTCCTTTCAAATTCTTTTTTCAGTTCAAGGTATTCGTTCAAAATATCGTCGAATTGGCGATATCCGAAAACGCTGTGTATTTTTTCGACCTGCCATTGCTTGATATTCTCTGTATGCGGATAGGGAAGCCAAAACAAACGCTTTGAAAAATGTCTTACAACCGTGTGCTTGTGCAAAAACTTTTGGTCGTTAAACCGTTGGGGAAGCATTTTCTTTTTCGTTGTAGAGCGTATTATTGCGCTTTGGTCGGCGAATGTCAGCTTTTTTGTTTTAATAAGCGTTCTCGCCTTGCAAAGCAGACCGGTATTTTTAATTTCGGACATATTAAAAAGCAAAACGCCTGCGTTTATGTAATTCGGGTTAACAAGATATTTTCCGTAATGATCTCTTGCCGCCGCATATTCGTAATTGCTAATGTCAACGTCGTAAAGCAAATGAATATCGCGGTTAAACATAATATCCGCATCAAGATAAAGAATCTTGTCGGGAATGTAATCGATCATATCCGCAAAAAGACGGATCAACGTGTAAGGCGAGCAATAAGCACCCTCGTTCGGACAACCGCTGAATTCACGCATATAAATATCCGTTACGTCAATAAGAATTGCGCGGTTATCTTTGTTATAGCGTTTTATAACCTTTTCGAAATAATCCATCTGCCTATTTGTAACCGGCAAATAATTATCCTTTATATGCGAAACATCCATTGTGAAAACGTAAAAGCAAAACGGTTCGTTTGAATCCGTACGCTTAAGTATGGATAAGGCGGCGGTGAGCATACCGTCAAAGACCTTATCGTTTCCACAAAATAAAACGTTAACCATTTTAATCTTCTCTTTTAATGTATTTGATCAATTCTGTGTTAGAATTTTTTGCGCGCTCGCACATGCAGTCATAAACCCTATCGCGCAAATCCTTGCGCTGTAGCCTTGTGCTTAAGGTTTTATCGGCAAAAAACGGCCCGTCGATATAGGTAACCGTTTTCGGCTTTTTTGAATGCTTGCGCTTTTGGTAGGTATTTGTAAAGCAAAATACAGGGACATCGAGCTTAACGGGGTATTGAAACGAAACGTCGGTAAACGGCCTTATCTTGGTATAATACGGCCAAATATGAGCTTCGGGATAAATTACAACGGTATGCCCTTCGCCGATACGTCGATTAATACAGTCGATAAAATGCTTATAAGCCTCTTTATCGTCGGGAAGGGGAATCGCGCCAAACGAGGGCGTCAGACGCCCCAAAACAGGCATTGAAACGTTATTGGCATGTACAATGCAGTAATTCTGCTGTGGGAAATTAAGCGTTGTGGGAGTCATTGCGTCGCCTATATCGTGGGTATGATTCCCGTAAAGGAAATACCCCTTTTTTAAATACGGCTTAAGCTTTTCCTTCCCAAAAACCTTTCTTCGCATAAACAGCTTTACATAAAAAAATGTAATCGGCGTTGCAATTATTCTATACCAGAAAAAACGGGTAAACCTTTTAAATAACGAGTTGTGGCAATAAACGTAATTTCCGTCGATAGTCTTTGCTTTTATCTGCGCGGTCGAAAATTCGTCGTTTAATTCGTCGGTATAATAAATTACTTTACGCTTATCCAAACCGCACCTCACTAAAATACGTTTTTAAACTTTGAACATTATACAAAAATTTTCAAAGGGTTTCAAGCGATTTAAACAAATATTAAACTATACTCTTTGTATGTGAGAAGTAGAGTGGAAAAATCAAGACTCTACTGTCGGTAGACCTATACAAATTAATAGTAAACTTCAAATGTTTCGCAAAGGTTAAGTTTTGAAAGAGAAATAACAAGAAAACGATTGAAATAAATTGACTGATGTGGTAAGATGATGACATCAAATACTTCGAGGAAATAAAATGCCAAACAAATATAAACGCCTGAAATTTGCGTGCTATACAACGAGCATTACAATGTCGGTGGTGGCAAACCTTTCACCCGTGCTGTTTATCACGTTCCGCACGCTTTACGGAATTTCATATTCGCTTTTGGGTACCTTGGTGCTTGTCGGATTTTCCACTCAATTGTTGGTTGATTTGATATTCTCGTTTTTCTCGCACAAATTCAATATCGAAAAAACGGTAAAAGCAACACCGCTTATCGCCGCAATCGGCTTGGTGTTTTATGCCGTTTGGCCGTACGTTTTTCCGAATCACATATATCTCGGTCTTCTCCTCGGTACGCTAATATTCGCGTCTGCGGCAGGTCTTGGCGAGGTGTTGATAAGTCCGGTTATAGCGGCGCTTCCCTCGAAAGACCCCGATAGGGAAATGTCGAAGCTCCATTCTGTTTATGCTTGGGGCGTAGTCGGTGTTGTAATTGTCAGCACGGTTTACATAATGCTTGCGGGCGGAGAAAATTGGCAATACCTTGCGCTTATCTTTGCGGCTATTCCAATAGTGGCGTTTTCATTGTTTTTAAAATCCGATATTCCCGAAATGGAAACATCAAAGCGTGTTTCGGGCGCACTCGAGCAGTTAAAAAACAAAAAGCTGTGGCTTTGCGTAATTGCAATCTTTTTGGGCGGCGCGGCGGAATGTACTATGGCTCAATGGAGCTCGGGTTACATTGAACGCGCACTCGGAATAGATAAGGTCTGGGGCGATATATTCGGTGTTGCGATGTTTGGCGCGACCTTGGGATTGGGCAGAACGCTTTACGCGAAATACGGCAAAAGAATATCGATGATTTTAATCGGCGGTGCAATCGGCGCGTTTGCTTGTTACGTTACCGCCGCCGTATCGAACGTTGCGGTAATCGGCTTGATTGCGTGTGCTCTTACCGGCTTTTTCACCTCAATGATGTGGCCGGGCTGTCTTATCGTCGTTCAGGAATATTTCCCGAAAGCAGGAGTATTTATCTTCGCAATGATGGCGGCAGGCGGTGATTTCGGCGCTTCGGTCGGTCCCCAGCTCGTCGGAATAATCACCGACACGGTTTCTCGGTCACCATCAATGAATGTTATCGCTCAATCGTTATCTCTAAGCCCCGATCAATTCGGAATGAAGCTCGGTATGCTTGTCGGCGCACTCTTTCCGCTTGTGGCGATATTCGTTTATTTTTACATACATAAAAAATCGGCGAAAAATAAACAGACCTCGTAACGAGGTCTGTTCTTTTGTTAAGCGTCTAAATTTTCAAGCTCGTCAAGCGGAGAATACATAACACCAAAGTGGAACTCCGTACCCTTTGCGCGCTCGTCCGCGATTTTCTGCTGAAGCGATGAGCCCTTGCGGATAAACATAATATTTTCGTCAAAGGTGCCGATCTGGGGAAGCAAATGCAAACGGCTGTTAACCTTTAAAATATTGCTGTTTTCGGGCAAAACCTTGTCAAGCTGTGCCGAAAGTATCCACGAATAACATGCAAATGCCTTTGTCTTGTGGTCGGGATAATAATTGTTGTAGAAATCAAGCGCCATTTTAAACGCTTCCTTGAACTTTTCGGGGGTATATTCAACCTTCGCAGGGATATGAATGTCAATGGTATGGTCGCCGCCGCGAAGGAAATCGTGCCACTCCGATTTATCGAATTTGGTAGCGGTCAAAGCAACACTGCCGTTTTGTGCAACGACGTGACCGACATAGCTTGAATCGTCCTCAAGGAACGAGGTCTTGCCAACCGATTTTTCTTCGCAATCAACAAGCTCGCCATCTTTACCGACAAAATATTCACCGCCTGCAAGCGAAACGTATTCTTTTCCGTTTGTTATAATCGGGAAACTGCTTGTAAATTCGCTCGGCACAAATTTAAGAATACCGAACAAGAACATACTACCGCTTGCGCAAAGCATATTCCAATGCCATTCAACAATACCCCAAAAACCCTTGCTGTTAAAGCAGCTGTTGCTGTATGCCTTGAATGCGTTAAGGTTTTCAAGGTTGAGATCTTCGGGCGGCTTTTTGTTGTTAAGCGTGTTTGCAAGCATCACCGCAACGATAACCCAACCGACCTGCTCGGGATAAAGTCCGTCAACAGTAAAAAGATCGGTCTGATAAATATAATTAACCCACGGCTTGCGCTTGTAAACGGTTAAGTCCGCAAGGAACGATCCGCACAAATGCGCGTCATCGTTTTCGTTTATAGCTTTTGCGCATTTAATAAGAGTTTCCTTTGCTTCTTCGGGCAATCCGGTTACATCGCAAACCATCGCCGCATCCTCTTCCGAAAGCAACGGCTTTTTGCGGTCATATTCTTTAACGAAATCGTCAAAATAATTTTGCGCATATTCGGGCATTTGAAAATTGAATTTTTCAATAAGAGAGTTGTAAGTCATTTTTATTCTCCAATCACGTATCTGTGTATGTTACCGGTAACGCCCTGCGAGGTAACGTATTGTGTAACGTCATCACTTATCTTGCTAACGTTTGAATAGTGCAAATGTCCTGCGAGCACTGCAATAATCTTATCGCCGTTTTCCTTGATAAATTCAATAAATTCAAGGTTTTCGGCAGGACATCCGTCGTAATTCAACTGAAAATAAACGCCGCTCTTTAAAAGAAGCTCGCGGTTTTCATCGTTCATAATCGGAACGTGCATAACCAAAAGCATCGGCTTGCCATCACTTGCAAAACCCTTAAGTGCGTCCAATTGCGCTCTTGAAATTCTTCTTTGCGAATTATCAAGACCGATAATGACCATATCGCCAAGGTCAACGGCTTGAATCTCATTTTTGATTTTTGAAACGATGTATCCGTCGGGAATATCATTATGCGGCTCATGATTACCGCAAACCTGAACAAACGGCTTTTTGAACGCGCCGAAAAGCTTTTCGGAAATACGAAGATTTGCGCCGTTGATGTAATCCATAGTGTCGCCTGCGATAACCAAAGCATCGCCGTCTGCGGCGCAATTCAAAAGATTTTCCAAATGCTCTTGCGCACTTTGCATTTCAAGCTCGCCGTAAGGGTAGCCGTATGCTTCGCAAAAGCCCTTGCGAACACCCTCCCAAGCTTCTGTTTGCTTTTTGGAATGCTCGATTTCGTTAACGTCGGATTCGGCATCGTATTCGGTCAAATGCGAATCACTGAAATGATATATAGTCTTCTTGGAAATCCCCTTAAAAGGGATAACAAATTCTTTCAAAATTACTTTGTCCATCAAAAAACACCTCCGTTTTTCAAATTATATCACGGATTCCAAAATATGGCAAGTTTTATTTGACATTTCGTAAAATATGTGGCATTATATAAATGCAAATTGTTTTTTAAGGAGTTAAAAATGAAATTATACATAATCCGCCACGCAGACCCCGATTACCCAAACAACACCATTACCGAATTCGGCTGGCAGGAAGCGCACGCTCTTGCGGATTGGTTAAAGGATGTTCATATCGATAAGATTTATACTTCGCCTCTCGGCAGAGCTATCGATACCGCGGCACCGACCTGCAAAGCAAAGGGTATGACCTCTGAAATTCTTCCTTGGACTGCAGAGCATATGGATTATATGCTGTCGAACCAGCTTAAGCCCGATAGCGAAGCAACGTATAGCTTTTCGGTTCAAAAGGGCGTTTATGATTTCAAGGATTTCCTTGATAACGACCGTATGAAGACGGTTGTCGAAATGCAAAAAAATTCCGATGAATTTCTTGCCTCGCTCGGCTATTGCCGTGAAGGTTTTATGTATAAAATTACAGAACCCAACGATTTAAGCATCGCCGTATTCTGTCACGGAGGCTTTGGCGGCGCTTGGATTGCCCACCTTCTCGGTATGGCTCCCGGTCTTGTATTCCCGACAATAAGCTTGGGTACAAGCAGTGTAACAAAATTCCGTTTCCGCAACGAAGAAAGTGGATATACCCGTCCTCAGCTTTGTCGTCTTGCCGAAATAAAGCATATCTACGATGCAGGCCTTCGCATTAACGATCGATAAAAAATTCACCATTGTATATTAAAAAGCGGCGCTTTTAAAGTAAAGCGCCGCTTTTTCGTTATTTATCTTCGTTAAGTTTTTTTTCAAAGATAAGATCAAGCTCTTGTACGTGACCTGTTCCGCGTTGCTTTGAAGGAACGTATCCAACGTAACGCCAACCGTTCTTGGCTCTGCGATCTATTATAGCGCGATAATCGCCGATCTCATAAATATTGCCGGAGCCAAACCCCCAACCGCCGAAATCGCAACTTACTTTTTCATATTCGTATTTATACATTGATTTTCCTCCTTGCAAACTTAAAATGCAAAATACGCCCATATCTTTTAAAGTTATGGGCGTATCGTTATCCGTTTATATTGTTGACGGGAGATTTCCCGTAACCTTTATAGGTTGATTTAATTATTCGTCCCAGGTAATGGTGATTTTTTCGATAACCGGCTGATTCCTTGCGGGGATGGTGCCGTTGTTATCAATAGGCATTGCTTCGTTACAAACCTTATCAACAACGTCCATACCTTCGGTAACAATGCCGAAAGCGGCATATTTACCGTCAAGGAAAATGCTGTCCTGATGGCAGATAAAGAACTGACTGCTTGCGCTGTTAAATGCCTGAGATCTTGCCATCGAAATAACACCGCGCTTGTGCGAAATAGTGTTATTATATCCGTTTTCCGAAAATTCGCCGACGATATTGTTTTCGGAACCGCCGGTGCCGTTACCAAGAGGGTCGCCGCCTTGCATCATAAATCCTTCCATAATGCGGTGGAAGGTAAGTCCGTCATAAAAGCCGCTTACAGAAAGGTTAACGAAATTTTCAACGGTTTTGGGTGCTTGAGTAGAATCAAGCTTTACAACGATTTCGCCGTATTCCTTAATTGCGATCGTAGCATAATAGGTCTTGTTCGCATCGTAAACAAATTTTTCATCTTCTTCATTGCCGCAAGCGGTAAAGAAGGTAAATGCCATAACTGCGATAAGTAAAAGAGAAATTAATCGTTTCATAAAATACTCCGTATTCCATATATTTTATTTCATTATACATTATAAAATGAGATTTTGCAAGAGAAAAGCCCGTTTTTTAAAACGGGCTTTTGGATTTTATAACAAAATGATCAGGAACTGCGAAACGAGTACGACTGCGATAAGTGCGATCGGGTAGGTCGCCGCATAAGCCGCCGCAACGTCTTCGGTGCCTGCAGTACCGATAAGAGTACCGAGTGCAGGTGTGCTGGTCATACCGCCTGTAAGCGAACCGAGGTTGTTAAGCAAGCTGAGCTTGAGAACGTATTTCGCAAAGAGGAAACCGATAATCATCGGAACGATGGTCATAATAATTCCGTAAACGAAATACATTGCATCGAAGTTTTCGACAAATTCAGCACCGCCGGGGATACCTGCGCCAACAAGGAAGAGAACAAGACCAAGCTCACGGAAGAGCTTAAGAGTGCTCGTAGAGGGCATAATGCTCACACTGCCGATGCGCGAGAAGTGACCCATAACAAGGCTTACCAACAAGCAACCGCCCGTTGTGGTGAGCGAGAAGCATGTGCCGCTTAAGCCGTCGCCCGAAAGGGGAATTTTGATTTGACCGATAACGGTACCCAAAATTGCGGCGAGCGCAAAAGGTGCGATACCCATATGGTCAAATTCAAAGAGCTTGCCTGCAAAGGACTTTTTGTTTTGGTCTTCCTTAATAACAAGCTTTGCGCGTTCTTGTTCCATATTCGCCTTGGTAAGCTTGGGAATAAGCTGAACGAAGAGAACAACACCGATAACGCCGAAGATATAAGCGATACCGTGACCAACAGATACCAAGCCTTGATATTCAGCCGCAACAGTTGCCTTTGCAGCGGAAAATGCAGGGGTAGAGGTAAGCGAGCCCGAAAGAAGACCGACAATCATTGCAACAAAGCCGTCTTGTTCTTCGATGCTTCCGCCGTAACCAACTGCTTCGCCCATCGCGATACATCCTGCCGCAGCAAGACCGCCTGCAAGAATAATGATGAAGCCGAGAAGCACGTAGGATTTAAAGTTTCTTTTGAAGTTGCCGAAGAACTTAGGTCCTGCAATAAAGCCAACCGAGGTTACGAAAAGCACAAGGCCAAGACTTTCGATAAGCGAAAGTCCGCTGTTGAAATCGTAAGGCTTGGAAGATGCGCTGAACAAAAGCTGACCGTCTTCGGATACTGTAAAGAACAATGCGCCTGCGATAAGTGCAATGATAAATACGCCTGCATCACCGAGTGAAATACCCTTGACAGTGATTCTGCCAAGCACGTAACCAAGCATCAAAACCGCAAAAACTACAAACAAAAGGGTTGAAATGTTACTTATCGAAATAACACCGCCAAATAAACTCATAAACTGCCTCCGAATTAACCGTTAACCTTTCTGGTGTAATCGGGGAGGAGCTTGGGCGATACAGTATCGGTTACGATACCTGCATCTGCAATTTCCTTCTCGAATTTAGCAACGTGGTCAAGGCTGAGCTTGCCAACGGTAACGTTCTTGCAAACTGCGCCTGCGCTCTTGCCTGCGATTCTACCGAATACGATGATATCGAGGAGCGAGTTACCCATAAGACGGTTCTTACCGTGGATACCGCCAACAGCTTCGCCTGCAACGAAAAGATTCTTAACGTTGGTGGTCATGCCGTCGGGAGTAATATCAAGACCGCCGTTCTGATAGTGAAGTGTGGGGTAAACAAGAATCGGTTCCTTACGGATATCGATGCCGTATTTGCCGAACATTCTCATCATTGCGGGGATTCTCTTTTCAATAGTGCCTTCGCCGCCGATAGCTTCGATCATAGGAGTATCGAGCCATACTGCAAGACCTTGGTCGGTTTCAACACCCTTGCCGCGAGTCGAGCATTCGCGGATGATGGATGCCGCAGACACGTCTCTGGTTTCAAGCGGATGCATAAATACTTCGCCGTTTACGTTAACAAGCTTTGCGCCCAAGGAACGAACCTTTTCGGTAACGAGTGCGCCGAAGATCTGTTCGGGATAAGCCGCGCCGGTGGGGTGATACTGA
>JAZOTA010000022.1:0-17638 GCA_045657425.1 Eubacteriales bacterium | reverse complement strand
CCTTTGTAGTTAAATTGCTAAATTACAACAAAAAACCTCAAAATATAGAAAAGGAGTTCTTCGATTATGAAGAACTCCTTTGAGATGCTTTATTATCTGATTCCGTAATTTTCAATCACGTAGTCCATATCCTTATCACCTCTGCCAGAGAGGTTGATGAGAACGGAGCCGTGCTCCATAGTTTTTGCAAGCTTCATACCGTAAGCAACGGCGTGCGAGCTTTCGATTGCGGGAATTATACCCTCAAGACGTGCAAGTTTGAAGAATGCATCGATAGTTTCTTCATCGTCGATAACGTCGTATTTAACTCTGCCGATTTCTTGCAAAAAGGCATGTTCGGGACCTGACGAGGGATAGTCAAGACCGCTCGCAACGGAATATACAGGTGCAGGATCACCGTTTTCATCTTTAAGCATTATGCTGTTAAAGCCGTGCATAACGCCCTCGGTACCGTATTTCAAGCTTGCCGCATGATCGCCAAGCTTCGGACCTCTGCCCAACGGCTCAACACCGTAAATATCAACGGGATCGTTAAGAAATCCTGCGAAAAGACCTGCCGCATTGGAACCGCCGCCGACACAAGCAACGATAGCACTCGGAAGGTGACCGGTCATATCGATAAACTGTTCGCGAGCTTCAATGCCGACAATGCTTTGGAAATCGCGCACCATCATCGGAAACGGATGCGGACCGAGAACCGAACCAATGCAATATATCGAATCCTTATACTCCTTACTGTACGCATCAAAAGCTGCGTCAACGGCTTCCTTAAGCGTTTTAAGACCGTGTGTAACCTCGATAACGTTTGCACCCAAAATCTTCATACGCGCAACGTTAGGAGCTTGCTTCTTAATATCGACCGAGCCCATATAAATATCGCACTCAAGTCCAAAATAAGCAGCCGCAGTCGCCAATGCAACACCGTGCTGACCGGCACCGGTTTCAGCGATGACCTTTTTCTTACCCATATATTTTGCAAGGAGCGCTTCGCCCATACAGTGGTTGAGCTTATGCGCGCCCGAATGGTTAAGGTCTTCGCGCTTTGCATAAAGCTGAACACGTCCGCCGAGAGCATCCGAAAGTCGCTCAAGGTGAGAAACGGGAGTAGGTCTTCCCTGAAATTCTTTTCTTATTCTGCGCAATTCGGCAATAAACTTTCGCGATTGGCAGATTGAATAATATGCATAGGTAATTTCTTCCATAGCTGCTTTGAGCTTATCGTCGATATAAACGCCGCCGTATTTGCCGAAATATCCGTTTTTATCGGGGTAATTATTAAAATATGTTTGAAAATCAACGTTGTTGAGTACCATTTTATTATCTCCATCATTCAATTAAAGGTTAATTAAAGTTTTAATTCAATATCAGATACGCCATCGCTTTGACAAAATAAACATATTAAACCCTTTTCTATCTGTCAAAACAAAAACGCCTTGACAGAATTCATTTTTCTGTCAAGGACGAATAACTTCTTATCCGCGGTGCCACCTTGAATTCACGGAAAAACCGTGCGCTTTATCGGATACAAACATATCCACGGTAATTAACGCATACCTTACGTTGCAGAATACTTTGCGTGATTACGCATTTCCTTGCACCCTCCGCGGTCCATTTGCCGAATCGTTTCTTGCCCGCATCGCAGCTGCACGGACTCTCTGTAAAGGCGTTTTTCGACTTTATCTCCACATCAACGGTTTAATATACTAAATTTTTATTCATTATAACACCGTTAAAAAATCTTGTCAAGGGCTTATTCCCTATTTTAAGCAAAAATATGATGACAAACAAAAAAATATGTGTTATAATGCCTTATCTCACAAAAGAGGATTCGATTATGCAAAAGGCGATACAAAAATTAGTTGATTCAAAGGTTTTCAAAATTATAATAAGCAATCCCGTCGAAAAAAACAATTCTTTCCGAAAAATCGTTATCGAAAAAAAGAAAAACGGTTATCAATCATCAAAGTATACCGAAAAACAGGTCTTTCACGACAATTTTAACGGCGAAGATCTTTATTCCTATCTTTGCGAAAATATATTACACAAATATAAGCAAATAAACGCTTGGTCCGAAGGGATCGAACACATTTTGCTTATTTCCAAGAAAGGCGTTTGCAATTACAAAGCAAAAAAGATTCAAACGAACGAATTTTCTCTGTCGGACAATGACCGCAAAAAGAATTATATCATCGAAGAAGGCTCAATCATCGCGCCTCTTGTTGATATGGGCATATTTACGCCTGACGGAAAGATTGTTAAAGCGATGTACAGCAAGTACAAGCAGATTAACCGTTTTCTCGAAATTATCGATGACGAGATTTCATCTTCCGACAAGAAGGAATTCAACATAATCGACTTCGGTTGCGGCAAATCGTATCTTACATTTATTCTTTACCACTATTTCACAAGCATCGCAAATATAAAGGTCAATATGATTGGATTGGACCTGAAAAAAGACGTCATTACCAAATGCAACGATGCTGCGAAAAAGTACGGATATACCGATTTGCGTTTTGAACTGGGCGATATAAACGGGTATAAGGCACCGTTTGAGGTCGATATGGTAATTTCTCTCCATGCTTGTGACACCGCAACCGATTTTGCCCTATATAACGCAATAAACTGGAACGCAAAATACATCTTCTCCGTTCCCTGCTGTCAGCACGAATTAAACGAGCAAATCAAACCTAACGAGCTTAAAATCCTTTCGAGATACGGAATTGTAAAGGAACGTTTTTCTGCATTGGCAACCGATATAATACGAGGAAACCTGCTTGAATATTGCGGATATAAAACTCAGCTTTTGGAATTTATCGAGCTCGACCATACGCCGAAAAACATTCTTATCCGCGCAGTTAAGCGCCAAACAACTCCCAAGCAGACAAAAGAAAATATGCTTAACGAAATCAATTCGTTGATCAATGAATTTTCGTTTGAACCGACACTTTATAAATTAATCGTAAAATAAACTAAAGCTCCTGTTTGCACAGGAGCTTTTGATTTTATTCGGCAGGATCGATTTGAAATTCTGCTACGAAAAGCATATGGTCGGAATGGCTTCTATGGAAGGTATACGCAGAGTCTTCAACATAGGTAAATTCGGAAGAATAACAGATGTTGTCAATCATACTTTTACTGGAAGGATAGGTAATGTATCCATTTTCGGGATTGTTGACGCGGGAAAGATTTTCAAGAACGTTGAACTCATCAAAAGAGCCTACGTTGAAGTCACCGACAAGTATAACGTTCTTTGCAACCTTAACGGTTGCGGCAACCTTTTTGAACTCACTTGCTCTGACGGTGGCGTTATTATGCGAAAGATGTGTCACGAAGAAATTGATTTCCGTTCCGTTAACATCGATCTTTGAGCAACCTAAAAGACGTCTTTCAACCTGTGTGCCGGGGTTAAGCTCGACATCGTTTGTGCCGACTATCGGATATTTCGAAAGAATTGCGGTACCGTATGCACCCTTTTTGCCATACTTCGCTTCGTCGCCCTTTAAATCGATACATTTGAAATATGCATAATATTCCATGCCGGTGTATTCTTTAAGACGCTCCATAGTATCCGTAAACTTTGAGCGTTCACACAAAATATCGACCTCTTGAAGCCCTACGATATCCAAGCCGTTATCAACAATGTCTTTTGCGATCAAGCTGAAATCCCAATCAACGTCACGTCCGTTTGCAATGTTATAGGTACCGATTTTCAAGGTTATAGGTCCTTGCGACTTGCTTTCTTCAACAGATACTTCCGATACGGTTCCTTCGGAATTTTCGGTTGCTTCTGCTTGGGAAGATTCCGCTTCGGAAGAAGCGCCGGAGTTTTCGCTGCAAGATGACATCACAACCATACCGAGGCAAAGAACAGCTATTAAAAATACCGATATAATCTTTTTCATAATCATATCCCCTTTCGTTATAAATCGATAAGACATTATAACATAGTAAATCGATAAATTCAAGATGTATTAAAAACTTCTTGCCATCTTATTAAAATTTAAAACGCTTTCCGACTTTTTTCGCAATGCGGTAAATCGGTCCCTCCAACTCTTTTTGCGCGTCCTTGAGATGCTTGCGAATCTCAATTTTTTGCGGACAGTGTTTTTCACATTTTCCGCAACCGATACAGTTGGATGCCGCGGTTGAATTCGGACGCAATGCGGTGCACATAAAATAATCGACGAGCGCCCAAAACTTACCTTCCGAAAATCTGCGGTTATATGCAGAAAAGGTTCCGGGAATGTCAACGTTTTTCGGGCAAGGCATACAGTATCCGCATCCCGTACACCCAACCTTCATCTTTGAATTGATAGCTTTAACGACGTTTTGAAGCATTGCTTCGTCGTCGGTAGTCAATTCGCCTATTTCAACGGTTGCCGCGGTATTGACGTTATCCTCAACGACCTCCATTTTGTTCATTCCCGACAGAACAACCGTAACCTCGGGTTGATTCCACAGCCAACGGAACGACCATTGTGCAGGCGTGTGCTTAACTGTATGATTTGCGAAAATATCCTTTGCTTCATCGGGAAGATGCGAAACGAGCTTACCGCCACGCAAGGGCTCCATAATAATGACGGGGATGTTTTTTGAATTTGCGTGTTTAAGTCCTTTTCTGCCCGCCTGTGAATTTTCATCCATATAGTTATATTGAATCTGACAAAATTCCCAATCGTAAGCATCGATAAGCTTACAAAACATTTCGGAGTTGCCGTGGTAGGAAAATCCGATCTGCTTGATTGCGCCCGACTTTTTCTTTTCCTCAATCCATTCAAGAACACCAATTTGCTTCAAGCGCTCCCACGTATCAACGTCGGTCAGCATATGCATAAGATAATAATCGACGTAATCGGTGCGCAATCTTTTAAGCTGTTCGTTGAATTTTTTATCAAGATCCTCTTTTGATTTTATTAAATAGTGAGGTAATTTTGTGGCGATATAAACCTTTTCGCGTATTCCGTTTTTTTCGAGAATTTCGCCAAGACAAGATTCGCTTCCGGGATAGATATAAGCCGTATCAAAATAATTAACGCCATGCTCATAAGCATACATAATCTCGCGCTCGACTTCTTTTGAATCGGTTGCGCCGTGCTTTCTGGGAAAACGCATACAGCCAAAGCCGAGAATTGAAAGCTTATTGCCGTATTTATCTGTTCTGAAATTCATAAAAACACCCCAAAATTTAATTAACTTATTATAACACAGGCAAGATAAAAAAACAAGGCAAGGCGCCTTGTTTTTATCATGTAAACTATAAAATCAACATAAACGCGGTAAGCAGAATGAGGAAGCCGAAGTTGAACAGCGAAAAATCTCTTATATACTTCCCTGCTTTGCCGGGATTGTGCTTTGTGTATTCTCTGAAAGTTATTAAACTCGCAAGCGATGATATCAAGGTTCCGCAACCGCCAATATTAACGCCTACCAAAAGGTCTTGATAATTATCGGTAAACTGCGAAAGCAATATTGCCGAGGGTACGTTACTAATGAACTGACAGGAGGTTACGCTGAACAGCAACGTGCTTTTTTCGAGAAGCACCGAAAAGAAATCGCGGACAACGTCAATCCTTGCCATATTCCCCGAAAAGATAAAGAAGAATACAAAGGTCAAAAGCAAGGGATAGTCCACCTTGGCCAATGCATTTCTGTCAAGGAACAAAAGCGATATCGGTATTATTATCAACCCAATCCAATAAGGTATTCCGCGGAAAACGATTGCGATTGACAATGCGAAAAGAAGGAGATATACAGCGGTTCTTCCCTTTGGCAGTTTTTTCTCTTCATCCTCAACATACAACGGTTCGGGCTTTACAAACACAACACAACACAGTGTTATTAACGCCACCGAAAGAATAAAAGGCGGCGCCATTATCCCCATAAATTCAAGATTCGGTATCTCGAATTTTGAATAGAGGTAGAGGTTTTGCGGATTTCCGAACGGCGTTAACATTCCGCCGAGATTCGCCGCAATGTTCTGCATTATGAACGTAAACGCCATATACTTTTCTTTGCCCGTGGTCGTAAGAACAAAATAACCGAGCGGTAAAAAAGTTAAAAGCGCCATATCGTTCGCAATCAGCATCGAACCGATAAAGGTTATATAAACCAATGCAAGAACGCTCATCCTTGCATTTTTGAAAAGTCGCACAACCTTTTTCGCAAGCGTATAAAAGAATCTTATATTCTTTAAAGCACACACAACAGCCAAAACACAAAAAAGGCAGGTCAATGTTTTAAAATCGAAATATTCAATATATTCTTTATCGGGAGGAACGATAAACGACGTTATCAGCGCGGCAAGCAACGCAACGAACATAACGACGTTTTTCTTGATAAACGCGCAGGATTTGCAAAGTGTATTCATAATTTTCCTTATATAGAATATAGAGTTTTTTGAACACCGGTTCAATTATATACACTTTATAATATTTGTCAATATATGAATCGGTTAAAATGTTTAATAAAATGCAAAAGGTTTACCGATTACGGTAAACCCTTTTTGTTTAATCCTCGAGCATTTCGGAAAGCGCAGTAAGTATGCCAAGCTTTCCGCTTTCGTATGTAAGACCGCCTTGCATATAAACAAGATACGGCTCACGCAGAGGAGCATCTGCAGAAAGCTCGATAGAGCTTCCTTGAGTAAACGCACCTGCCGCCATAACGACCGAATCGTTATAACCGGGCATTTCCCAACCCTCGGGAGTTACAAAGCTATCTACGGGAGAGCCCTTTTGTATACCACGGCAGAATTTAAGAACGTTTTCTGCGTTGTAAAGCTTTATTGTCTGAATAATATCGCTTCGTTTTTCGGTACTCGGCGGATAGCATTCAAAGCCTTGACTTTCAAAAACCGCGGCAGCAAAATGTGCAGTCTTAATTGCTTGCGCAGTAACGTGCGGAGCAAAGAAAAGACCTTTTATCATCGATTTTGTCGTGCCCATCGAAGCACCTGCTTCAAGACCGATACCGGGAACAGTAAGACGGTAGGATGCAAGTTCAACGGCACGTTTTGTACCGACAATGTAGCCGCCCGTTTCGGCAATACCGCCGCCTGCATTCTTTATAAGCGAGCCGACAAGAAGGTCGCCCTTGGGCTCTTCCTCTTCAACAAACTCACCGTAGCAGTTATCAACTATCAAATAAACGCCCTCAAACTCACGAACGAGATCAAAAAGCTCGTTTATCTCTGCAACGGTAAGTGTTCTTCTGTCGCCATAGCCCTTTGAGCGCTGAACGTAAACGACCTTTACCGATTTGTCCTCGTTTAAAACAGAACGGACAGCATCCAAATTGAGTGTTTTTCCGTCTACAAGCTCAACATCGCGGTATTTAACACCGTATTCGGCAAGCGAACCCTCGCCGTTTTTATCGCTGCCGCCAAGACCGATGACGTTATCAAGCGTATCATAAGGCTTTCCGCTTACAGAAAACATTGTATCACCAGGACGCAAAACTCCGTACAAAGCAATCGCAAGTGCGTGCGTGCCCGAAATTATCTGCGAGCGCGCAAAGCCGGCCTCTGCGCCAAAAGCCTCGGCAAACATCTTGTCGCACAGATCTCTGCCGTCATCGTTATAACCATAGCCGCAGGTTGGGTTAAAATGGCGGTCGGAAAGTTGATTCTCGCGGAATACGGACATTACCTTTTGAGTGTTTTTGAACGCAACCTCATCGATTTCCGCAAAAATCGGTGCAAGCTTTTTTTCGCATTCAGCCGCAAGCGAGATTAGTTTTTCGCTGAACATATTTAATTACTTCCCTGTTCGATTATTCCGCGCCTTTTTCGATGAACGCGATAAGAAGATCAACGCATGCTTCCATATCGTTTATATCTATAGTTTCAACGGGAGTGTGTGTATAACGAGTGGGGAGCGAGATACAGCCTGCATAAGAGCCTGCGCCTGCGAGCTGCATTGCAGATGTATCGGTTCCGCCTGCAAGAAGAACCTCGTACTGATATTTAATGTTACCTTCTTCAGCAAGGTCGGTCAATCTGTCTACCATCTTGGGAGAGCAAATAACAGAGCTATCCTTGACCTTGATAGCCGCACCGCCGCCAAGCTTTACGGTAAAGTGATTGGGGTTGCCGCAAGCAGGTGCGGGAGTGATATCAAGCGCGATAGAGTAATCGGGCATAATAGAGAAGGACGAGGGCTTTGCACCACGGCATCCTACCTCTTCTTGTGTGGTGAATACAAAATAGGTATCGTATGCAGGGGTTTCGCAGGTAAGTGCGGCACAAGCGGCTACGGTACAACAAATTCTGTCGTCAAATGCTTTGGAGGTGTAACGGTTTGCAGAAAGCTTTTTAACCATAGGAGCCACCGCACAAACGTCGCCGATCTTAACCTTACGCTTTGCCTTTGCACCGGAATCTGCACCGATATCAACAAAAAGCTTGTTCGCGTTGATATTAGCGGCAGTTGTGCCGTCTTCGATAACAAGGATACCCGAAGTACCGTTTTGGAATTTTACGTTATGATAAGAGGATGCAATTGCGTTAATACCGCCGATAGGAGCAACGCGGATAAGACCGTTATCCTCGATATTCACTACCATAAAGCCGATTTCGTCCATATGTGCCGCAATCATAAGCTTTTTAGAGGAATCTTTGCCCTTTTTAAGTGCGATAACGTTGCCCATTGCGTCAATATTGATTTCGTCACAAACGGGTGCGAGGTCGTTTTTAATAATTTCCGCAAGCTCGGTTTCAAAACCCGAAACAGAAAATGCGTTTTGATATTTTTTCATTATGTTTAACATTAGTTAAAGCTCCTTTCGTTAATTGCAGCCGCAAGGTCGGCAACAGCTTGTATATCATCAAGTGAAAGAACGTTTGATTGCGAATGGATATAACGCGCAGGGGCACTAATTGCCAAAACCTTGGCACCGCTTGCGGCGCGTTGGTAAACGCCTGCCTCGTTACCGCCTGCAACAACGTTTTTATATTGCCACTTAATATTCTTTTCATCGGCAACCTTTGTTGCAAACTCAAGCAACGATTTATCGTAAATCGTACTTCTGTCCATAATCGAAAGTACTGCGCCACTTCCTACAGAGCAAGCGCATTTTGCTTTGGAAACACCCAAAATATCGCCTGCGGTTGTTGCCTCAAGAGCGATAACAACATCAGGACGCAAGCGGTGAGCAACTTCCTTTGCGCCGTCACAACCGATCTCCTCGCAGGTATTGAATGCGAAATAGGTGTCATATTCCAAATCGCTGTTTATCATAGCAACAAGTGCTGCACAACCGAAACGGTCGTCAAGTGCCTTCGAGCAAACCAAACCGTTGCCGAATTCTTCATAGTTGGGAGTAAAGGTACAGCAATCACCGACGGTTATATATTGCTTTGCTTCTTCACGGTTTTTCGCACCGATATCGATGTTCATTTCGCTTATCGCTTCGCACTTGCCTTTTTCCTCGGGAGTCTGCATGTGGATTGCCTTGGAAGCAACAACACCGTTGATACCGCTTTCGCAGAATACAACGCGGCGACCGCTTACTACTCTTCTGTCAACACCGCCGACAGCATCGAACCAAAGATAACCCTCTTCATCGATATATTTGACCATAAAGCCGACTTCGTCCATATGTGCGGAGAATAAGACCTTATTTTCGCGGCGTTGTTTACCTTTTTTGAATACGATGAGGTTGCCCATAGGGTCGGTTTCATATTCACAACCCGAATCCTTAATGTCCTCGATAATAGCTTCGCGAACCGCATCTTCCATACCGGAAGGACCGAGAATATCGCAATATTTCTTAAGATATTTCATCATAACTGATATCCTCCTTAATTAAAGCGATTGCAATACCGCCGCGATAAGGCGCGAGGTATTAAAAGCATCGTTCATATCAACGATTTCACTCATAGTATGCATATTCTTCAAAGGAATGGAAACAAGGAACGTGGGAATACCGTTGCCTGCGGTCTGAACAGCATTTGAGTTTGTACCTGTTCTTCCGGGTGCGGCGGAAAGCTGATAGGGGATTCCTTCCCTCTCGGCAACGCTTATTGCATATTTTGTCCACGCTCTGTGTGTCTGCGGTGACAGGCAAATATCACCGCCGTTGCCTGCGCGCACACCCTCGCGGGTTTTGGGTGCGCCCGGCACGAATGCATGTGTAACGTCAATAACAATCGCCTTATCGGCATTGAGTCTGTACGCGGTGGTCATTGCACCCTTATAGCCGATTTCTTCGCCACCCGAGAACTGGAACGCAACGTCAACGTTGAGTTTTGTTTTATCGAGCATCATTATTGCTCTTACGATAGCCGCGCCGCAAAGACGGTCGTCGAAACCTGCACCTGCAAGGTTTTCGCCGAGAAGCTTTGTAAGCTTACACGGGAATGCACAGGGTGTGCCGACACGAACGTATTTCTTTAATTCATCAAGAGGCATACCGGTATCGATAAATATTTCGGTAACCTCCATCTTCTTTTCACTTTCACCCGGTTCTTGAAGATGAGGCGGTTTCGAGGCAAAAATGCCACGAATCGTCTTTTTGCCGTAGACCAAAACGTCTGTTGCGGGAAGAATTTTTGCCGCAATGCCGCCAATGTTGGCAATACGCAAAAATCCGCCTTCGCAAAGCTCGGTTACTACAAAACCGACGGTGTCAAGGTGAGCGTCACAAAGTACAAGCGGTGCGTTTTCTTTACCGCAACGCATTATGCCGTAAAAGCTTCCGACCGAGGTGGTGCCCATCTCATCAAAGATTCCCAACGTTTCCACATAGGTGCGCAAATCTTCAAAGGCAGAATCCTCAAATCCCGAAACACCGGGATAGGTCGTAAAGTTTTCTACGAGGGTGTATAATTTTTCCATATGTTACCTCCTCAGAGTAAATTTACAATTCTCTTGAACACGTTTCCGCGTTCTGCAAAATTTTTAAACATATCAAAGCTTGCAGATGCAGGCGTTAAAACAACGTTATCTCCGTTAGTTGCCTTTTCCTTGGCAAGCTTAACCGCAGTTTCAAAATCATCGGCAATTACGTATTCGCTGTAACCGACGTTATCGAAAACAGCGGCAATCTTTTTGGAGGTAGCTCCGCAAAGAACGGTATATTTAACCTTATTCTTAAAAAGCTCTCCAATCGGTTCGTACGGTATGTTCTTATCGTATCCGCCGCAGATTGCTATGATTGGTGTTTTGAAGGCATTAACACATGCCGTTGTGCGCGACGGACTCGAATCTATAGAGGAATTATAGAACTTAACACCGTTCATTTCACGGACAAATTCGATTCTGTGCTCTACTCCTCCGAATTCGCTTGCAACCTTATTCAGCGTTTCAACGCTGACAAGATCTTTTACAGCCGAATATGCGGCGGCATAATTGTATCGGTTATGTCTGCCAACTATTCGTATATCGTTATCATTTACCAAGCAAGTGCCGTTTTCATATATTCCGTCATCAGTGAAATATATATCGCCGTTTTGAGTGTTACCCGATATTGTGCGTATATTTCCTTTTGCGCATTTTTTGAATTCTTCCGAATATTCGTCGTCAAGATTAAGAATCAGTAGCGAAGAAGAATTTTGGAAAGCAAATATACGTTTTTTTGCTTCGACGTATTCATTCATATCAACGTGCCAATCGAGGTGATTGGGTGCGACGTTGGTAACGACCGCGATATCGGGGCTTTCCGAAAGCTTCATAAGCTGGAATGATGAAAGCTCGATAACGGCATAATCGTTTTCGGTAATTTCATCGAGAGTCGCAAAAAGGTTTACGCCGATATTTCCGCCAAGCCAAACCTTGTATCCTTGGGCTTCCAACAGCTTCGCGATAAGAGTCGTTGTGGTTGTCTTGCCGTCGCTTCCGGTTACCGCAATTTTTTTGCAGGGACACAGACGGAAAAACTCCTCCATTTCACTTGTAACGCGAGTGCCGTTTCTTCGAGCTTGGTCGATACCTTTTAAATCGGGACGGACTGCAGGAGAAAGAAACAACAACGTTTCGTTTATACCGTCAAGATAATTTTCACCGCAGATAAAATCGACACCGAGGCTGACAAGCTCGGAATAAAAATCTCTGTCGGATAAATCATTCTTATCGCGCACAACACAGCTTGCGCCGTTTGCCGCAAAAAGCTTTATGACAGGCAGGTTGGAAACACCCATACCGACAAATCCGACCGTTTTTCCTTTGTAGTTTGATGCGTATTCTTTTAACACGAAGAATACCTCCAATATGTACTAACTTATACATTATATATCCATTATAAGAAATAATCAAGGTTTTTGACAGAAGATATTTGACAAAATAAAAGGAATATGATACAATTTTGTTGCGACCGTACCGAACAATCGCGCGGTGCCATGGCGAAAGCCCGTACCGTGAGGAAAGTCCGAGCTCCACAGAGCAGGATAACAGATAACATCTGCCGAAGGCGACTTCAGGGCCAGTGCAACAGAAATAAACCGCCAAGATTTTCTTGGTAAGGATGGAAAGGCGAGGTAAGAGCTCACCGGTGTGTCGGAGACGGCACAGCCATGTAAACCCTATCCGGAGCAACACCGCGGCGGGGGCATATGCTTGCTCGGCAGCCCCTATGGAGGTGGCATGGAGATTTGCGGCGACGTAAATCCAAGATAGATGATTGTTCACGACAGAACTCGGCTTATAGGTACGCTTGTCGCTCTTTTAAAAGGAAAAGCACCCTTTTCGGGGTGCTTTTGTTTATATTTCGGGGTTCATCATAGTGCCGATAAAAAAGGGTGTGTTAGTATCAAGATCGATGAGCATATAAACGAAAGGACGGTCGAGATAAATATGGATGTCGTCAGGCCCGTTGACGGTAATGCCAAGCGTAGGAAGCGCCGTTGCAGCGCCCGCTTTCGTACCTCTTTCGTTTACCTCGATAAACGTTCTGTGGATAACGTTATCGATATAGATATTGCCGTCGTACGATCCCATCAAGCCGAAATCTGCCTTTTCGGGCGAGAAGGCGTTTGGCATTCCCATTTCGGACAGAGTGTCCGCCATATACATTTTATACTCTGATTTGAATTTGGGTATTCTTGTGAAAACCTTTCCCCTTTTTTCGTTTGAGAGCATATTGCTTATTTTTTCACCGGTAAGCGTATCGAGAAAATCCGACATACTTATTCCCTCGTCGGGTAGTATTGCGGCAAAAGCATATTTTTTGCCAACGTAATTCTTTATAAAGCCGACGCAATTATCAGACTCGAAATATTTATTTTGCTCGTCATACATAAATTCCACGGTTTTTTCAGTGCCGTTTTCGAGAGTAAATACGTTTTCGAAAACCTCGTCGTTCTCGTATATTTTTTCCCAATCGGCTTGGAATGCAAGCGTGTTAACAAGCACCATTAACGAATCGTCATCAAGATGATCAAGAATTTGCGGTATCATTCCGTCGGTTTCGCGCTCGACCCATTTGTTTATCTCTTTGAGCGTGCCAGAATCGAACTCCGATTGATAAAGCTGTGCGCCGTAATAATCTGCATTGATTTGAAGGAAATCCCGGTTGGGTATAAATGATTCGCTATCCCTGTACCAAATCGAGTTTGCGACCTTTAATTTGTATTTATTCTTTACGGGCAATGAATTAATATAACTGTAAATATAATCGTTCAGCTCATCGGCAGTCATACCTAAAACCGATTCCATCTGGGCACGCGTTTCTCCGTCGGCACCGTTAAGCGTCATCGAAAGCGCGCACATAACGGACAAGGGCGAAACGAGAGAGCTTTTGCCGTCGGTTTGGCTTGCTTTAAAAAGGCGTATCGCAAAATCGGTCACTCTTTCGTTATATTGATCGATAACGATAGGTTCAACTTGATTCGGCGTGATCCCCTCCATAAGATCCTGCGCGTGTACAGTGTTGAAGAGAGGCACTGTAAAAAACAACGACGTAAAGATTATACAAAAGCAAGCAGCCAATGCAATATATCGCATCAGCTTACGGCGCTTCGGTTGCGATTTAGAGTTACGTGCTTTATTAACTTCGTCAATAATCGAATCATCGATGAATTCAAATGCATTGCTGAGTTCTTCCTTTTTCATACGTCAAACCCTTCCTTTCTTAAGTGCTCCTTTAACGCCTTGCGAGAACGGAACAGCATATTTTTTACTTTTGATTCGCTTATACCGAATGATTGCGAAATATCTTTTATCGAATCGAAAAAATAATACCTAGCAATAAAAACATTTCGGTTTGCGGTCGACAAAGATTTTACAAACGCGTTGATCGAGCCCGAGAGTAGCTTTGCTTCGTAATTCGATTCGGGAGTTGAGTTGTCTGTAACAATTTGGTTTAACTCGTCGATAGAAACCAAATATTCGGACGGGATACGCTTTTGACGATGATTGGCACGAAGCTTGTCGATAGAAATTCGTCTGATAAGCTTTACAAGATAGGTCGACAAAATTTCAGGTTCATTCGGCGGAATTGAACCCCAGACGGCAAGATACGTATCGTTTACGGATTCTTTTGCGTCTTCCTCGTTTGCCAAAATGTTAAAGGCAATCTTCATCAGATATTTGCCATATTTCTCGGTCGTTTCGGAAATGGCAGTTTCATCTCGATTAAGATAAAGCTCGACTATTTGCTTATCCTGCACTCATATTCACTCCTTTTTTACTTGTTGGGTACCCTTACTGTAATTATTCGATAAATTCGCTTTAAGGTTTCGATTTTTTCGAAAATTTTCAAAATATTTGGCAATAATTAATATTAGGTTTTCTTTTTTATAAATAATAGAGTAAAAGTACGGAAAAAGCAACAGTACCCGATACATTTTCGCTTTATTTCGTTAAAACTTCTTGACATAATACGAGTTTGTGTATATAATAAAAGTGAATAGAACTATTTAAGGAGAACGCTCCGTGATTTTACAATTGGAACAGGCAAAGCTTTCGCTCGGCGAGCTTAGCGAGGGCATTAACGATCTTGGCGATTCTATTGGCTATGAATCGTTGAAAAAAGAGGTTGAAGAGCTTGAAAACAAAACCGCTGAAGCAGGTTTTTGGGACAAGCCGCAGGAATCTCAGGTCGTATTAAAGCAATTAAAATTCAAAAAAGGTACTCTTGAACGCTATCTTGCGTTAAGACGCAGTTTTGACGATATTGAAACGCTTATCGAGCTTTCTATTGAAGAGGATGATGACAGCGTTGTCGAAGACGTTTTGAGCGATCTTGAAGCGGTACGCAAGGAATACGAAAGACAGAAGATTGAAATTCTTCTTTCGGGTGAATATGACGGCAGTAATGCCATTATTTCGATACACCCCGGAGCAGGCGGTACCGAAGCACAGGATTGGGCACAGATGCTTTACCGTATGTATTCACAATATGCTGCAAAGCGCGGTTTTAAGCTAAAGGTGCTTGATTATCTCGACGGCGACGAAGCAGGTATTAAAAGCGTTTCCTTTATGGTCGAGGGCGAAAACGCATACGGCTATTTAAAGAGCGAATCGGGCGTACACAGATTGGTTCGTGTTTCCCCGTTTGACTCGAGCGGAAGAAGACATACCTCGTTCGCATCGGTTGAGGTTCTTCCCGAATTCAACGACGAAATCACCATTGAAATAAACGAAGCCGATTTGAAGATAGATGCTCACCGTGCAAGCGGAGCGGGCGGACAGCACGTTAACAAGACCGACTCGGCAATTCGTATTACACATATTCCCACTGGCATTGTCGTTGGTTGTCAGACCGAGCGCAGCCAGGTCCAAAACCGCGAAACCGCGATGAAGATGCTTAAGAGTAAGCTTTTGGAAATCAAGGAACGCGAGCATTTGGAGCGTGTTGAGGATATAACCGGCACAAAGATGAACATCGAATGGGGCAGCCAGATACGTTCTTACGTATTTATGCCCTACACCCTTGTAAAGGATAACCGCACAAACTGCGAAACAGGTAACATACAAGCGGTTATGGACGGAGAGCTTGACGATTTCATCAACGAATATCTTAAACTGAACTGTAACAAATAATTTCAAAGATAAAAACAATCATATATTATTATCGGAGGTATTTACCATGAAAAAACTCAGACCCATTATCGGCATTTCGCTTCTCGTTCAGTCGGCAACATTTTTTGTACTTTGCTTGCTTAACCTCGAAAAGAAGAAGAATCTTGCAAAGGCGTTTGGCATATTCGGTGCTATAGGCGGTATTGCAGGCGTTGCATTGCTCGTTTCCGAATTCAAGAAGCGCAAGAAGCTTAAGGCGGCAGAAGACGCTTATTTGGATGAATATGATGAATTCATCAGCGATTTCGAAGATTTCAATACCGACGAAAACGATATTCTTTGCACCTTTGAAGGCAAAGACGCTTAATTAAAAACGTTTCCACAAAAGCCACGAAATAATCGTGGCTTCAGACTGAAGACAAATGGTCTGTTTACACCCTTGAAAGATAAAAACAACAAAAAAGAGTTCTTTCATTTACATTGAAAGAGCTCTTGTTTTTTATAAGGAATTTAATTTTTTATTGTATTTTCAAGGGTTTTAATGAAAAGCTCGACTACCTTACCTTTGTAAGCCTACGCTCGCTTTTCATTAAAAACAGCCTCATTTCTCTCAGTCTGCCTCAGCTTGCAGACTTTGTCTGCAAGCTGAGGCCACGATAAAAAAATCGTGGCTTTTAACTTTTTTGTCATTCGGTAAATATACTGTTTTAAGGGCTTTTATACCCTATTAATGATTAAGGAGTAATGATTACCGATGGCAACGATAATTACTAACCGAGCTACGGTCAACTATAACTCGGGTACTGCGACGGCTGTTGCATTCTCGAATACAACGAGCACGGTTTTGAACGGAAGCTTGAGCATTAACAAGTCTTCTCTTTCCGAAAGCTACCGAATCGGGCAGGAGCTGACTTATATTATCACCGTATCGAACAACAGAAGCCAAATTGCGCAAAACGTTACCGTAATTGACGATTTGGGCACCGTTACCGAGGATCAAAACGATATTACGCCGCTTAGCTATATCGGAACGGCGCAGTTGTTTATTAACGGTATTTTCGTTTCCGACCTCGACGCACTCGTCGGAAGCGACAGCGTAATTTTTGAAATTGAAAGTATTCCTGCGGGCGGTACGGCGCAAATTATTTACCGTGCGCGTGTTAATGAATTTGCGTGTTTCACAGTCGGTGCGGCAATTACAAATACTGCGTGCGCGGAATTTGTTTGCAACTGTCCTTGTGAGGAAACCGTTTGCGATTCTTTCACAATTCCTGTTGAGGAATATGCAGATCTGCGTGTGACGAAATCGGTATGCCCCAACCCCGTTACCTGCGGTGAACGATTAAATTACGTTATTGACATTTCCAACTACGGAAATATCGATGCGGATGAGGTTGTTATTACCGACGTTTTCAACCCTGCGCTTGAGGATATTACGGTTACCTTAAACGGAGAAATTTTAGCCGAAAACCGTTTTAGATACGTTGGCGGTGTTTTGACGATTTCGCGCGCTACGGGAAGTGATATTACCGTACCTGCTTCAGTTTGCTCAAGAGATGAAGAAACGTGCGAGATTAATATCATCCCCGGAAAAGCAACCGTAAGCGTTTCGGGTAGAATTTGATAATTTTTTTAAAAGGGTGGATGCAAATCCATCCTTTTTGATGTTTTTATTGAAGAAC
>JAZOTA010000021.1:0-2244 GCA_045657425.1 Eubacteriales bacterium | reverse complement strand
GTTCGTTTATTTGTTGCGTTTCGGTTTTTAAAATCAGGGTATCGTTCAAAATTGTAGGGGCGATTCATGAATCGCCCGCCGGTAACAAATACGGCAAACGAAACATTTTAACACCGTAGGAGCGATTCACGAATCGCCCGTACGGAACAAATATGATAAACGTTTTATTTGACCCCTCATCCGTCAAAATCAAAGATTTTGCCACCTTCCCACACCCACCCCAAAAACGACAAGCGTTTTCGGGGACTCCGTTCGGGGGAAGGCAATCATAAACGAACCCGCATACGCGACAAACAAAAAAGAACGATTCGAAAATCGTCCTTTAAATAATTATTATATTGAAAAGTTTTTGAAAAGAGCGTGAGAAAGACTTTTTTCAAAAAGTTTTTCTCGCATACATTCTTCTTTTACTTATTCTTCAAAACAACGCTTGCCAGACGGCGGCGCTGATTTATAAAGCGGTCGAACACCAAAACGCGCGAAACGGCGGAAGCGAGCGAGCGAAGTATTGCTTCCTTATGCGAATCGGCAGAGGAGATGGATTTTTGGGGGAATTCATCGGGGAATGCGATGCTTTTTACCTCGTATTCGACCTCGTCGCAGAAAATATTATAGCCCTCGGCGATATCATATCCACGTGACATAACCGCAATAGCATCCGAAATTTGCGAAAGCGCAAGGATGCGCTTGCTGATGCAGATGACGATAAGCTTTGCGAGGTGTGTGCGGTCGTATTTTTTCTTAACGGGGGGATGAAGCACGCCGTTTTTAACGTAGTTATTTATCATCGCAGAAGTGATAAGCGGTTCATCGTCGTTGCTGAAAATTTTAAGATTTTCGCAAACAAAGCTGATAACTTGGTCGATATAAAGCTCGAATGCGGGAAAATCCTCCCACCTCGGCAGCTTCAAGGTCTTGAATTCGTCGTTTCGCAGGTTCATAGCTATGCTCCGTCAGAACTTTTCTTGCTTGTATTTTACCAAAAAAAGGTGAGCTTGTCAATCAAACCGACGAAAAAACAGTGAAATTTGCAAAAATAATCTTAAAAATCTATTGACATAGTTTTGAAAACCAGATATAATGCTTCTTGTAATGATGATTATTTTTTAAAATCAGGAGAAATTCGATTATGATGAGAAACAAGATCGGTCAAAAACCCCCTAAGCTCACTCCTATTTGCGATCTTAAGGACCTAACCGCAAATGCCGTGCGTGAGGCAGGCGACAAGGTTGCCTATAAATTCCGTGCATCGGGCGAGGGCGTGCGCGAGGTTACCTATAATGAATTTCAGCAGGAAATTTTCTGGCTCGGCACCGCTATCAATTCGCTCGGCTTTGCTCAGGGACACATTGCATGCGCAGGTGAAAACAGCTATAACTGGATACTCGTTTACCTTGCGGCGCTTCAAAGCGAGGGCGTTTTCTGCCCCATCGACAAGGAGCTTCCCGATTCCGACCTTGTAAACATTATCAATCACGGCGACGATGATATCATCTTCTGCGATAAAAAGCGCGAGGAAGCATTCAAGCGCATCCGTGACCAAATCCCCAACGTTAAATATTTCATCTGCTTCGACCGTGAAGAGGATGAAGGCGAATATCTTTCCTTTAACAAGCTCTTTTTGAAGGGTAAAGAGCTTTTTGAAAACGGCGATAAGTCGTTCCTCGAAATGAAGCACGATGACCTTCAGAAGATGAAGATGCTTATTTACACCTCGGGCACAACCGGACTTGCAAAGGGCGTTATGCTTTCCGAGCACAACATTCTTTCGCTCGTTCAGTACGGCTTGAAGCTTGCGACCATCCGCGACGTTGGTCTTTCGGTGCTTCCTTACCACCACTCCTACGAGGCGGTTGCAGGTATTTTGGTTGCAATCCACCGCCACGCAACGCTTTGCATCAACGACAGCCTTAAGAGAATCGTTAAAAACCTTGCACTTTATCAACCGCAATATATGTACGTTGTTCCTGCGCTTATGGAGGTTCTTTACCGCAGAATGCAGGCAAGTATCGAAGAAAAGGGCAAGACCAAGACCGTTCAGACCGGTATTAAGCTCACACGTTTCCTCCGTCATATCGGTATCGATATCAGACGTAAGGTCTTTGCAGAGCTTCACCACGCGCTCGGCGGCAATCTTGAAAAGATCGTTTGCGGCGGTGCACCTCTCCGCGCAGAAATCGCCGATTTCTTCGACAATATCGGTATTTTGGTAACTAACGGCTACGGCATCACCGAATGTTCGCC
>JAZOTA010000020.1:0-26233 GCA_045657425.1 Eubacteriales bacterium | reverse complement strand
TGATATCGATGAAGAAGACGATAACATTCTTATTTGTGTTGAAAAAGCACCCAGTGCTTGGAAAGACAACTTCTCCCGCGTAAATAACGACTACAACGAAGACAACGAAGAAGGCACCGAGGTTAAACCCCTCAACGACGGTGTTATCATCGCTTCCATTTTCACCGACAAGACCACTTCAAGCTCGGCTGTTAAGGCAGATGATGCAGTTATCTTCGCATTCACCTTCAAGGTGCTCGACGGCGCTGAAGGCGAACTTGGCTTCGTAATTCCTCACGCACAAGCAGAATGCGCGCTTAACACCAAAACCGGTGTTGAACAGTACACCGCAAACGGCGGCTACGCAATCACTCACGCAGCAGTTGCTCTTGAAGGCAAAGCTCCCACCTGTACCGAAGACGGTCTTACCGATGGTGTTTACTGCCCCGACTGCGGCAAGAGCATCGTTGCACAGGAAGCTATCCCCGCACTCGGCCACACCGACGGCGAATGGGTAACCACTGTTGAACCTACCTGCACCAAAGTTGGCTCGAAGGATCTCCACTGTGCAGTATGTGACGATGTAATCAAGACCGAAGAAATCGCAGCACTCGGCCACACCGAAGGTGAATGGGTTACCACTGTTGAACCTACCGAAGATACTAGCGGTGAGGCAGAGCTCCGTTGCTCCGTCTGCGGCGAAACTCTTGACACAAAGGTACTTCCTCCTCTCCGTTTGCTCGGCGACGTTAACGGCGACAAGGTAATCAATAAATACGACTACCTCCTTATCAAGCGTTCCGTAATGGGCACCTACAACCTCGACGAAATCGCTAAAAAGGCGGCTGACATAAACAGAGATGGCAAATCCGATAAGGTTGACTACCTCCTCATTAAGCGTCACGTAATGGAGACTTACAAGATCGAAGGCACCATTTAACAATCATAACAACACAAAAAAGGACTTGCATCACGCAAGTCCTTTTCTTTTGCAATTTTTACAATTACTCAAAACACAAGGTGTTTTTACGCTCACAAGCTCCGCCGCGCGGATTTTTTAAAGGGAGAAGCCGTTATATTTCAAACAGCTCAATCGCAATCGCTTTACACTGATCGTTTTCGGAGGTGAAAACAAATTCGTTATTGCCCTCGGAAAGACCAATCTCGCGGTAGTCGGCAAAAATTTCCCCGTTCGTACCGCCGACGATAAAGCCGCCTGCGTTTTTGGTCGAAAGGTTAAGCATTACGTTCGTTTGGGTAAGCTCATCGGTGGTCGAAACAAACTCGGCACGCAGAATCACACGTCTTGAATATCCCGAAACGTAAAGAGCTTTGCCGTTTTCAACCTCAACTCTTGCAAAGGGCTCTTTGCCCTCGGTTTCGCTCTTAAGATCGCGGTTGCCGTAACCGTTTCTTTGTGCCTCATAGGAAAGACTGTCGAGCGCATACTTAACAAGGTTAACACAGCATCTTTGAAGGTCAGCACGCTTAAGAGTGCCGTTTTCCAACGAAGCGGGAAGATCGTCTTCCCTGCCGACAGCATCGGGCGAAACCATATAAACGTCGTTTTGTGCGTGTACCATACCGCTTAATGCTGTTTTCGATTCCTCGCCGTTAGGACCGCTTACGTTTGCCCACCAGTCGGTCATAACGAAGCCGTCAAAGCCAAAATCGTTACGGAGCAGACGGGTTGTAAGGTCGTAATTCGAAGCCGCCCAACGTCCGTTTACAAGGTTGTAGGAGGTCATAACCGAACGCACGTTGCTTTCGTTAACGCAAATTTCAAAAGGCTTTGCGTAGATTTCGCGGATAGCACGTTCACTGAGAATCGAATCACTTGCGTGGCGGTTGTTTTCCTGACTGTTCGCCATAAAGTGCTTAACCGCACCGCTTACGCCTGCGTTGTCAAGACCGACACAACCCGCCGCCGCCATCTTACCCGAAAGAAGCGGATCCTCGGAAAAATATTCAAAGTTTCTGCCGCAAAGCGGATCGCGGTGGATGTTGGTACCCGGGCCAAGAAGTATATCGACACCGATGCTTGCAAGCTCGTTGCCGCATTGCTCATACATTTCGGTAACAAGCTGTGTGTTAAAGGTTGCCGCAAGGCAGGTCGCCGCAGGATATGCAACAAATTTTCCGCCGCCCGTGATACGGATACCCGAAGGTCCGTCGGTACAGCAAAGCGCAGGAAGACCTAACGCCTTAAGCGAGGGAGTGATTCCGACAAACGCCGCCGCAGTACCGGGAGTAACCTTGGGCGACGCCATACCCTCTGCACGAACGCAATGGATAAGATCGGCATCCGAAAAACGTGCAACCAGATCCTCGGCAGTAATTTTACCGTTAAATACGTCGTCAAGCGTCATGCCGTCCTTTTCGACCTGCTTAATTTCGCAGGGAATCGGCTCGTCAAGCGGCATTTTAAGCGGTGCAGGCTCGGTAGTTTTAATACCGCACTTATTCACCATACGGTCAAAGGGCTTAACGGGTGCAAGCGCACTTGTAACCGATTTTGTAATAATATCCTCGTTAACTGTAAAGCTTATTGCCTCAACGCAATCGATACTGTTACTGCCAAGCTCAACGATATATTCGCCCTTTTCAAGGATATAGCAATATTTATTACCGCTAACGCCCGAATCGTCATAGGATGATATCGAATAATCCGAAAATTCAAGAGAAACTGTACAGCTTTCGCCTGCTTTAAGAATCGGAGTCTTTTGGAAAGCGGCAAGCACACGCTTCGGCTTGCCGAGATTACCGTTGGGAGCAACGATATAGCATTGAAGCACCTCGCTGCCGTCAACCGTACCGACGTTGCTTACAACCGCGCGGATGACGGTTTTTCCCTCCTTGCGGTGAATGTCTATAAAGAAATGCTCAAATTCGGTGTAGGAAAGACCGTAGCCGAAGGGATAAATGATATCCTGCGGTGCAAAGGTGTTGAAATAACGGTAGCCGACGTAAATATCCTCGCGGTATTCGTTTGCGTTAACGTCGCCCCAACAAGTAGCCGAGGGATAAGCATCACGCGAAACAGCCATCGTATCGGGCAGACGTCCCGAGGGGTTTACCTTACCCGTAAGAACGTTTGCCGCCGCAACTGCGCCCATCATACCGCCCGTCCAAAGCATAACCAACGCATCGGGCGATACGTCGTTAATCTCCTTAACGTCAACGATGCCCGAAACGTTCAAAAGTACGGTAAGACGCTTAAAGTGCTTTCTTAAAAGCTTTAAATTATTAAGCTCGGTTTCGGTAAGATAATAACCGCCGCGCTCTGCGGAAAAGTCAAGGCATTCGCCCGCTTCACGGGTGAAAACGATGAGTGCGTGCTCGCTTCTGCCCGATGCGGAAGCAACGAAATCCTCATCAAGCAAGGGCTCGACCTGACTCATCGGATGAGTCCAGCCGTTTGACTTGTCATAAGGATTTTCGGCAACGAAGCTATCGTAAAATTCCTCGACCTCTTTATCGAAGCGCACGCCGTTTTCTGCCAAGGAATCGAACAGATTATGCGATTCTTTCGCATAAACACGTCCGCCCGAGCCGGTGCCGAGAATTAAATAACGCTTTTGCATTCTTCCGAAAAATGCAACCGTTTCGTCGGTGTTAAGCGGAAGCGTGTTGTTTTTATTTTCCAAAAGGACAATGCCCTCTTCTCCGCCACGAAGTGCATATTCGCGTGCCTTTTCAACGTCGAACTGCTTCTTGCCGGATAAATATTCAAAAGCTATTTTAGTATTCATAAGCAAAATACCCCATTTCTGAAATATGCTTGTATTTTAGCACATTAAAGGAGCTTCGTCAATGGATTGAACCAAAAAGTCTTGACTAATCATGTTTTCTGTGCTAAAATTTGTTCACAAAATTAATATTCGGAGGATCAATTTATGAAACGCATAACCGCACTTTTCGTATCTCTTATTCTCATTTGCGCATGCTGTGTTATTCAAGCAAGTGCTGACAGCTTTGACCTTATTCCCGGTGAAGGAACACAATGGAACAAGCAGGACAACGGCGGCGCAACCGTTACGGTTGAGTACAAGGAAAACGAAATCGTTTTCTCCGGCAGCGTATCGGGCACTTGGCCTGCAGTTGATTTTTATTACGAGGCAGAAGACCGCATCACCGCAAACGTTGATGAATATTCCCTTGTTTATGATTTCACTGTAGCAGGCGGCGCGGCTAACATCAACTTCTATTTCACCGACGGCTTCGGCTCCAGCGGCGGATATACCATCGCCAACAACACACTCGGCAACGTTTCCTACGATAACGGCAGTGGCGACCTTTACGACGGCGAATTCAAGGGCGTTATCCGTCTTTCGGATTTCGTAAATTCCACCAAATTCTATAATTCGGAAACCTTCCCCACCAATATGATCACTGCCGACGGTGAACTCATCTTCACCGGTATCCAGTTCTACTCGGTAAACGGCGGCAGCATAACCGTTCGCAAGTTCGCCATCGTTCCCAACGATGAAGCAGGCGACCCCACAGGCGGCGAAACCGGTGATGAATCGAGCGAAGCACCCGTTGAATCGAGCGAAGCAGCACCCGAATCGAGCGAAGAAGCAGTTGAATCGAGTGCTTCCGTAACCGAATCTACCGCAGAATCTACCGCAGAATCCACCGTTGTAAGCGCAGAAGAAAGCAACAATACTGCCACTACCGAAGAAGAAGGCTTGGGCGTATGGCTTTACGTTATCATCGGCGCGGCAGTTGTTATTGTCGTAATCGTTGTCGTTATTATCGCAAAGAATAAGAAATAAACCAATAGTATACAAGGGCGGCTTTAATTAGCCGCCTTTTTCTATTGAATTCATCAAATATATGTGGTATAATCTTCTAAACTACACACGGAGGTGTTTAATTTTGGAAGAACGTCATAATCCGCATTTTTCGCGCCCGACATATATTGCCGGTTTTTTTCTGCTTTTGCTTTTTGCGGCGGCAGGCAGATTTATGTCGCCTCTTTTAGGTGAAGCAATTCAATCAGCGTCGATTTTCATCGCGCTCGGCTTGATTGTGTTTATCGCACTTTTGGGTGTTATAAGCCGTATCGGCGAAAAGGCAATCATTAAACGCAACAGCGAAAACATTCAGGTGCGTCAGGCTCAGGAAAATCTTGTTCAACGCAAGGACCTTGCGCTTAAAAACCTCGCATCCGCCAAAAAGAAAAACGTAAAATGGCGCAGAATCAATTCGGCATACGCCTTTGTTTTGTTCGTTTTTGCAAATTCGATAATGTTTTTATTGGGCATCAGCAAACTCTGGATACTTACCATCTTTGCGGTCGTGCCGATATTTTTCCTTGTCGTCATCGTCGCTCTGCAAAGACTTTTACCCTATTATACCGAATATGATTTCAAGGATTACGTGAAAAGGTCGGATTATCCTTTAATCTATTCCATCGCCTACAAGGCGGCAAAAACAGTCGGTGTCGACGGCGAGATAAAAATCGTATTCATAAACGCTTGCAACGCCGCCATCGCAAGGATAAAAAACGTAATTTCGCTTCAGCTCGGTGTTGTCCTTCTTGACGTTTTGACCGAGGAGGAGCTTTATCAGGTCCTTCTTCACGAATTCGGTCATATGTCAAAGGACGGTCAGATAGGCAAAAAGGAGCAAAATCTTCAATCGAAGATAGAAGCTCTTCGCGGCTATGAAACCAAATCGCGCGTGCTTGTGGGCTCGCTTTTCGCTCTGCCCGACGTAATATTCACAAAGGAATTTTATTTCTACCGCGTCACCGCATCGCAAGCGCTTGAGATTATTGCCGACAACCTCGAAAAGAAATACGGCACACCGCAAACTGCCATCAACGCTCTTGCAAAAATCAATTATTACGGCTTGTTCACCGACGAATTGGACTTTGCGCCCGAGCCCTTTTATACCCCCGAAAAGATGCGAAGCGACGTTTCCTCGTCCAACATAAGAAGATTCCGCAAGGCGATATCCGAAAAAAGCGGTTTTTGGAATCAAATTTTGAAAAACGAGATCCAACCCCGAAGCGCATCGCACCCGATATTCCGCGCACGTATGGAATCGATGGGCATCACCGATTTCACGGTTACCCTCCCCGACGAAGCAAACGATTACCGCAAGGAATGTAAAAACGCGACGGTCGTATGCGACAAAATGATGTATGACCATAACGTCGAGCATTATACCGAATCCCGCAAGGAGCATTATTTAAGACACGTTGACGTTATCAATTCTTGGGAGCGCAAGGGCAAGCCGATAACCGATGAATCCTCGCGCTCGATAATCGAAGCGCTTTTGAATCTGCAACGCTTTGACGAGGCGGAAGAGCTTTGCGACGATATTATCACAAACAACAAAAACCGCGCCGCAACCGCACATTCACGCTTTACAAAGGGCATACTCCACTTAAAGAGCTACCAAAGCGACGGCATCGGCTTGATATACGAAGCGATTGAAATCAACTCCAATTACGTTAATGACGGACTTTCGGCAATAGGCGAATTTTGCTGTAAAATGGGCTTGCAAAAGGAGCTTGACGAATACCGCGAAAAGGCGATAACACTCGCACAAACCCAAATCGACGAAAATTCAAAGCTCGACGAGCTTTTGCCCACCGATAACCTTGTCGAAGACGATATGGATAAGGAAATGCTCGAATCGATACTTAATTATTTCGAGAGCATCAACGAAAATTCGATAAGCCGTATCTATCTTGTCAAAAAGATAATTAACGACGACTTTTTCGGAAGCTGCTTTATCATCCGCTTCAAGGATGGCACACCGAGAACCGTCTTTATGCGAGTTATGGATAAGATATTCAACCATTTAGACACCCACGAAAGCGAACGCCAATTCTCGCTCTTCTTCTACGGTGTGCAATATGCACCCGTCATCGCAAAGGTCGAAAACTCTTGCGTTTGGGACATTGCGGACAAAATGTAAAACAAAAAGGACTCAAGACCGAGTCCTTTTTCTTTATTTCAACTTTACCCTTTTCAAAAGCAGCGAATTGGTAACAACCGAAACCGAGGAAAACGCCATTGCCGCGCCTGCGATAATGGGGTTTAACAGCCCGAATGCGGCAAGCGGAATACCGATGACGTTATAGAAAAACGCCCAAAAGAGGTTTTGCTTTATCCTTCTCATCGTCGCGCGCGAAAGCGAGATTGCAAAATTCACCGCCGAAACGTTGTTTCCGACAAGCACGATATCGCCCGATTCGATGGCAATATCGGTACCGCTTCCAATCGCAAATCCGACGTCGGAAACAGCAAGCGCAGGCGAATCGTTAATGCCGTCGCCCACCATCGCAACAACGCCGAATTTTTCCTTAAGCCGTTCAATTTCTCTTACCTTGCCGTCGGGAAGGACGTTTGCGACATATTCGTCAACGCCGACCGCCTTTGCGACCGCTTCGGCAGTTGCAAAGTTATCACCCGTAACGAGCACGGTGTGTATTCCCGAATTTTTCAACCGTCCTACCGCATCCGCCGCATTTTCCCTTACAGCATCCGAAACCGCAAAAGCGACCGATACAACACCGTCGATTGCGCAAACGACAAGAGTATTGCCGCCGTTTGCAAGGTCAAGAGCTTCGTCACAAAGCTTTAAATTACATTCGTTTTCTATCCAATCGGGCTTGCCGACAATAACCCTTTTGCCGTTGATTACTGCAAAAATGCCCTTGCCCGTTATCGACTCAAATTCCGTGCATTCAAGCAGTTCGCCTTTATATTCCAAAGTGATCGCATCGCCTATCGGATGCTCGGCAAGTGCCTCGGCACTTGCCGCATAAGCAATCGAATTTTCGTCACCGCCATCAAAAACAAGCGTTTTCGTAACGCTCGGCTTCCCCTCGGTAAGAGTACCGGTTTTGTCAAGCACTATCGCCTTTACGGCGCAAGCACGCTCAAGCGCCGAAGCGTTTTTGATCAGAACACCGTTTGAAGCGCCCAAGCCGATGCCAACCATTAAAGCCGTCGGCGTTGCAAGCCCCAACGAGCAGGGACAGGCAATTACCAACACCGCAACCGCCGAATCGAGCGCATACAAAGCATCGTCGGCTACAAAAAAGGTCACCAAAAAGGTAACAAGCGAAATTGCCGTAACCGCAGGCACAAAAACAGCCGCCACCTTATCGGCAACCGACTGAATATGCGCCTTTGAGGATTGCGCATCCTCGACAAGACGGATAATGCCCGAAAGCACTGTATCGCTTCCTACACTTTCGGCACGGAAATAAATATAGCCCTTGCCGTTTACCGTACCGCCAACCACCCTATCGCCCTCACGCTTTGCAACGGGCATGCTTTCGCCCGTAAGCGCCGATTCGTCAATATGGCTTTCGCCCTTAATTACAATACCGTCGGCAGGTAGAGATTCACCGGGACGGACAAGAACGATTTCACCGACAGCGATTTGCGACGTAGGAACGACGGTTTCGACACCGTCACGCACGACCGTTGCCGTTTTCGGCGCAAGGTCTGTAAGCTTTTCAATCGCCTCGTTCGTCTTTGCGCGCGCACGCGATTCAAGTGTCTTTCCCAAAAGCACAAGCGTGATTATCATCGCCGAGCTTTCAAAATAAAAGGTGCCGTGCACTCCGTTTGCAATCAAGCTGTAAACGCTGTAGGCATAGGAAGCCGTCGTACCCAAAGCGACCAAAAGGTCCATGCTCGGGCTTTTGTTCACCAAGCTCTTAAAAGCACCTCGGTAAAAGCGCCATCCTGCCACAAACTGTATGGGAGTTGCAAAAATCAACTGCAAAATCCCGTTGTGAAGGGTTTTGACGATACCGCTTTCTGGGATGATAAACATAAGCGCCATCATTGTAAAAAAGGGCAACGAGAAAACAAGCGAGAAGATAAAAAGCCGTAAATTATTCTTAAATTCACGTTTCTTCGCCTCGCGCACGTCCTCCAAAACCTCATAACCCGCTTTTTTTATCGCTCTTTCGAGCGCTTTAAGGTTAACTGCTTCGTCGTCGAAAACAACCTCTGCCCTGCCGTTTGCATAAGAAACGGCGCATTCTTCAACACCGTCAACGGCATTCAGTGCGTGCTCGACCGCGGCGGAGCATCGAACGCAAGACATTCCGCCTACCTTTATCGTTTTTTGTATTTTCATTTTACGTTTGCATTAAATCCAATCGCAATTACAGCTTCCGCTACCGCTTCGGGAGTGGTCTTGCCCTCTGCGTAAACAAATTCAGCACTTGCGGTGTCAAGCGAAACGGTTACCGATTTAACACCCTTAACCGCCTTGATTGCGTTTTCAACCCTTGCCTTGCAGTGGTTGCAATGCATTCCTTCAACCGAAACGGTTGCGGTCAATTTCTTCTCAAACATTTTTGTTATCTCCTTTTTTATGACAATACTCGCTCATGGCACAGCCGCCACAGCCGCAGCCGCAACCGCCGACACCCTTTTTGCGGTCCTTTATCATTTTAAAAATTACCAAACCCACAATCGCCAAAAGCACTGCGGAAACCGCAACGGTGGCAATATTTTCGCTTAACCAATCAAGCATTTAAAAATCACTCATTTCTTATTTGAATAGGGCTTTTTGACTACCATAAACACCAAAAATGCAAGTACCGCAAAAGCCGCAACCAAGCCGACAACGTTAACGCTTCCCGACAACGCCATACCGAACTGATAAATCATAAGCGAAACGGCATAGGCAAAAACGCATTGATAGCCGATGGCAAAGGCAGTCCATTTGGGCGAATTCATTTCGCGTCTGATAGCGCCCATTGCCGCAAAGCAGGGAGCGCAAAGAAGGTTAAACGCAAGGAAGGAATAACCTGCCAAAGCGCTCATACCCTCGAAATCGAGCACACCGAAAACGCCGACAACCTCTTCCTTTGCAAGAAGTCCCATAAGCGTTGCAATCGTCGCCTTGATGCTGTCAAAGCCCAAGGGCGCAAATATCCAAGAAATCGCGCCTCCGATATGACCGATAATCGAATCGCCCAATTCCATATCGTTTGAAAAACCAAAGGAATCACCGACAAAGCCGAGCTTCGAGCCGAGCCAGATGACAATGGTCGAAAGCAAAATAACCGTACCCGCTTTTTTGATAAACGAGCTTGCTCTTTCCCACATCGAGCGCATCAGCGCACCGACGGTGGGCATGTGATACGAGGGAAGCTCCATAACGAAGGGCGCAGGCTCGCCCGAAAATGCCTTTGTCTTTTTAAGCATAATACCCGAAAGGATTATTGCCGCAATGCCCATAAAATAAGCACTCGGAGCAACCCACCAAGCACCGCCGAACAGCGACGACGAGATAAGCGCAATAACGGGAAGCTTTGCACTGCAAGGTATAAATGTCGTAGTGATAACCGTCATTCTGCGGTCGTTTTCATTTTCAACCGTGCGCGATGCCATAATACCGGGTACACCGCATCCGGTACCGATAAGAATCGGAATAAAGGACTTGCCCGAAAGACCAAAGTTGCGGAAGATTCTGTCCATCATAAAGGCAATACGCGACATATAACCGCATGCCTCGAGAAAAGCCAAAAAGATGAACAAAACGATAAGCTGGGGTACGAACCCAAGCACCGCACCGACACCCGAAACGATACCGTCCTGAATCAGAGAATAAAGCCATTCGGCAACTATCGGGTTACCGCCATCGTCAAGCAGGAATTTATCGAACAAGGCAGGCACACCGATAACCCATGTTCCGTAATCGGCAGGGTTCGGCTCACCCTCAAGCACGGGCTCGACAAGCTCGGCAATAGCAAAGCCCTCGGACTCAAGCTTTTCACCGTAAGAGCCGTATGCCTCGGTGAACGCGCCGTAATCCTTATCGGCAAACGCCGCATAAAGCTCGGAAGCGCCCATAATATCCTTTTCGTCAGCCGAGGCGATAAGATTTTCAAGCGCCGTGTTGTCGAAAAGCATCTCGTTTCCGTAGGAATCAAGTGCGTTTTCATATTCGTCGGCTCCTGCAATATGCCATCCGTCGCCGAAAAGTCCGTCGTTCGTCCAATCGGTCACCCAAGCGCCGACGGTCGAAACCGATATGTAATAAACCAAGAACATTATTGTTGCAAATATAGGCAACGCAAGAAAACGGTTTGTAACGATTCTGTCTATCTTGTCGGACGTCGAAAGCTTGTCGGTATTTTTTCTTTTTACGTATTTACGCACCACACGGGTGATGAATTCATATCTGTCGTTGATGATAATGCTTTCGGCATCGTCGTCAAGCTCTGCCTCGCACGCCTTGATGTCCTCCTCGATATGGGCAACGGTTTCGTCCGAGAGTCCCAACGATTCAAGCACCTTCGCATCACGCTCGAAAAGCTTTATCGCATACCATCTCTGCTGCTCTGCAGGAAGGTTGTGAACGGTTACCTCCTCAATATGGGCAAGCGCATGCTCGACCGCACCCGAAAAGCTGTGCATCGGCAAATGCTTTTTGCTTTCAGCCGCCTTAAGAGTTGCCTCAATACAAGCCTCAACAGCATCGTCGATGCCCTCCTCCTTAAGCGCCGAAATTTCAACGACCTTACAGCCAAGCGCCTTCGAAAGACCCTCGAAATCGATAAAATCGCCCTTTTTACGCATTACGTCAGCCATATTTATAGCAACGACTGTCGGGATACCCAAATCGATAAATTGGGTAGTAAGATAAAGGTTGCGTTCAAGATTCGTGCCGTCGACTATGTTAAGTATCGCATCGGGACGCTCATCAACAAGATAATTTCTTGCAACGACCTCCTCAAGCGTATAGGGCGAAAGCGAGTAAACACCCGGAAGGTCGACAACGATAATACCGTCGCGACCCTTCATTTTGCCCTCTTTCTTTTCAACCGTAACACCCGGCCAGTTGCCCACAAACTGATTTGATCCCGTAAGCGCGTTAAAAAGCGTTGTTTTACCGCTGTTCGGGTTACCTGCAAGTGCTATCCGCAATTCTTTATTTCCCATAATAGACAAGATACCTTTCAAAGCGGTTAGCCACTGCTAACCGTACTGCATAAAAACTTTGGGGGAGCTTCCCCCAAAAAAAATTATTCTATCTCAATAAGCTCACAATCGGCCTTACGAAGCGAAAGCTCATAACCTCGCACGGTTACCTCAACAGGGTCACCGAGAGGTGCAACCTTGCGTATATAGACCTCAACGCCCTTGGTGAGTCCCATATCCATAATTCTGCGCCTTAAAGCGCCCTCTCCGTGAACGCGTACAACGCGCACGGTATCTTTTATCTTTGCATCGCGCAGGGTTTTCATAAGCATTTCTCCTTTGAGTTAGCCAATGCTAACCGACATAATAATACGGCAAAACCAAGGCAATGTCAATAGTTTTTTCGCCGTTTTCTTCATTTTGGTTGTTTTTCTGACGCAAAAGCTCACCGAAAAAGCCGTGTTTGTGAAAAATCGCCAAAATTCCCTCGTTAGGTTATGCGAAAAACGAATTGACGGAAGTTATTTTATGTGATATATTTACAATGTATAACTTTTCAAGCAAAAAGAAAAAACGAGGTACTTTATGAAAAGAATTCTCAAAACCTTACTCCTGACCCTTTTGACGTTTTCGATGCTCGCAAGCGCTATCCCCGCCGTGTCGGCAAAAACCTACGAAAACAAAATCGAGGTCAAAATAAGCGGTATCGACACAAAGACCGATAACGGCTATTTCTTCGTTTACCCCAACAAGACCGATTCGGTTCGCAAGATCAAGGCGGATGAATATAATTTCCGCAACGTAAAGATCTTCGTGTTCGATAAGGACGGCAAAATGATCGAGGCAGGCGAAAATATGATCGCCAACAGCGCAACTCAATCCGGCTCGATCCAGGAATACCTTTCCATCCCCGCAGGCGGCTTTGCTCTTGCCTTCAAGAGCGGCGGCTCGCCCGAATTGACAAGATGCTATGCGGCGGTTACCGAAAACGCAATGCACTACAACTCCACCATCTCGGTAATTCAGGATGCAAAGGGCAGCTATAACGATACCCACGTTACCGTTGAATATAACAATCTTAAAAAATCTCCCGATGCGAAAAAATATCTCTTCATCGGCAACAGCGCAACCTACGTAAACGGCACTCCCCTTAAGTTCAAGGGTCTTGCACTTGCCGCAGGTAAGGACGTCGACGTTGAATACGGCACCTTCGGCAGCTCCTACCTTTCGGAATTTGCAAACGAAAGCCACCAATACGGCATCGCGTTCCGCCAAAAGCTCCGTACCAAAAAATACGATTACGTTGTACTTCAGGACGCAGGCAGCTGTATTTATTACAACACCAAGCCCGCAGTTGAAAAAATCCTCCCCCTCATCAAAGCAAACGGCGCGGAAGCATTGCTTTATATGCGCTATTCGGCAGCAAGCACCCCTGCAGGCCGTATCGAGGGCGGCAAACAGCACTATGATAACTACAGCAAGATAGCCGAGGAATTTTCGCTCACCTATGCTCCTGCGGCACTCGCTTACCTTATCTGTACCGAAAAATATCCCGAAATCGACCTTTATTCCGACGATAATTCCCACCACTCCAAGGAAGGTAGCTATCTTATCGCCTGCACAATGCTTATGGGCTACTTGGGCGTTGACCCCCGTGGCAACAGCTATGATGCACAGCTTGGCGATATAGCGACAAAATTGCAGGAATGCGCATACATCGCTTGCACCGACGGCTATTCCTTCGAGGAAGAAGCTCCGAAGGAAGACACCTTTACCGACAGCAAGGGCGACGTTTACAAAAACATCGCCGCAAAGAAGCCCTACACCGTAACCGGTGCGGTATATACCTCGGATAAATGGACCGATGCAGATGCAAGCGGCAAGCCGATAGGCAAGCTTACCGACGGCATGTATGCCGAAGACGGAAGCGATCCGTTGGTAGGTTGTTGGAAGAATGACGGCCATTCGGTTACCATCGACCTTGGAAGCATCTCGCAGGTACGCGCAATAAAGACCGATATGCACGGTAACACAAGCTGGGGTATCACCGATCCTCAAGGTGCAACCGTAAGCGTAGCAATTTCCAACGACGGTGTTAAGTTTACCGAGCTCGGTAACGCAACCTCCAAAAAGCTTGACAGCAGCGGCGATTGGTCGAAATACGATTTCACTCTCGAGCTCGGCGCACCCGTTATGGCAAAATACGTCCGCGTTACCTATAAAAACGGCACGTTCAACTGGGTAAGTGAAATCAGCGTTTACGGTACCGAAAGCGAAAACAACGGCACCGAAGACTCTACCTCCACCGATGAAAGCAAAAACGACGAAAGCAAGTCCGATGAAAGCAAGTCCGATGAAATCTCGGAAAGCGAATCTGTCCCCTTCGAGGAACACGAAAACAAGAGCATCGCATGGCTTTATTGGGTAATCGGCGCAGTAGTGGTTGTTGCAGTTGTTGCAATCGCCATCGTCATCACCAAGAAAAAGAAATAAGCTATTTGGGAAGGATAATTTATCCTTCCCATTTTTCTTATTTGACAATTGACAAATTTACCACGATAGTGTATAATAAGTTAATTAATTAAAAAAGGAGAGTAATTATGAAAAAGGCTTTGAAAAAGGTTCTTTCTCTTGCATTGATGACCGCTTTGCTCGCAACTGCAGTAATCGGCGCCATCCCTGCAAGCGCAAAGACCTACGACAACACACTTACGTTCACCATCAACGGCACAAACTGCTCCACGTTAAGCAACAATCTCGTGCTTTACACCAACGATACCAACTCGGTTCGCGTTATTAAAAGCACCGATTATCGCGCTGACAATTTCAGATACTCCAAAATCATGATATTCAACAAGGACGGCCGTCTTATCGAAGCAGGCGGCGACCTTACCCACGTTGACGGCATTAACGGCTCGGCTCAGGAATATATCAATATCCCTGCAGGCGGCTTCGCAATCGCATTCAATCCCAACAACATGACCACCCTTTATACATGCCACAAGGTTGCAATGGAAGGCGCTGTTCTTTACAACGCGACCATGTCGGTTATTTACGAGGTAATCGGCTCTTACAGCGGCAACACACTTACCATTAAATATGACAACCCCGTTAAAGCTCCCGAAACCGCAAAGAAATTCCTTTTCGTAGGTAACAGCTCTACCTACTTCAACGGCACCCCCATTAAGTTCAAAGGCCTTGCTCAATCCGCAGGCGTCGACGTTGACGTAGTTTACTGTACCTACGGCAGTGCATTCCTTTACGAATATGCAAATGCAGGTCACGAGCGCGGAAAAGCGTTCCGCAACCACTTGAACACCGGCAACTTCGATTACGTAGTGCTCCAGGACGGCGGCACTGCCGACTATTCCGACAGTAAGCCCGCAATGTCCATTCTTCTTCCCTTGGTCGAAAAAAGCGGTGCTGAAGCATTGCTTTATATGCGCTATTCGTCTAACTCCGACCCGGCTCAAAGATTTATGAGCGCAAGAAAGCACTACATCAACTACACTCGCCTCTCCCGTGAATACGGCCTTAACGTTTCTCCTGCGGCAACCTCGTTCCTTATCTGTACCGATAAGTACCCCGAAATCAACCTTTACGCAACCGATAACTCCCACCACTCCAAGGAAGGTAGCTATCTTATCGCTTGCACCTGGCTCTATTCCTACCTCGGCATCGACCCTGTAGGCGTTGAATACGATGCAGACCTCGGCGCAGACGTAGCGGCTAAATTGCAGGAATGCGCAAAGCTCGCATGCGAAGAAGAATATGATTATCAGGTAAAGGAAGAGGATCTTCTTCCCGACGAGGATACCTATTACGTAAACGGCAACAAATACGAAAGCATTACAGTCAATAAGCCCTACACCACCAACGGTACCGCATATAGCGGCAACTGGGCAGAGCATAACGAAGACGGCACCCTTATGGGTAAATACACCAACGGTATTTACGCAGGCGAAAACGGCTCGAGCTCGGCTATCGGCTGTGTCAAGGGTTCAAAAATCAACGTTGATATCGACCTTAAGGGCAAATATGATATCAAGGCGTTCAGAACCCAATTGTTCGGTAACCCCGGTTGGGGCATTCCCAATCCGTTCGATACCGCAAAGAACATCTACGTTGAATTTTCGGTTTCCAACGACGGCAAGAACTATAAGTTAGTCGGCAAGGCGAATGCCATTAAGGCGTTCAACGACGGCGATTGGACAAAAGCGGTTTACACCCTTGAGCCCGAAACCAAGACCGAAGCAAGATATATCCGCGCTACCTTCTATAACACCGGCTTCCTCTGGTGCGATGAAATCAGCGCATACGGTATCGAAGGCGGCAATATCGCGCTTAACAAGGACTACGCTGTATCCGGCGTAGGCGAAAGAAAAGACTCCTATTGCGCTAAGCTCACCGACGGCATGGCATCCGATAAGGTCGAATACGGCAAGGGCGAAGCAAGCACGTGGTTTGGCTTCTATTATCACACCGCGTATAGCGACGTTAACGCTCCCGACAAGCTCGGCACCGTTACCTTCGATTTTGAAAAGCTTCACACCATTGACAAGGTAAGAGTTCACACCCTCTTCGGTAACACCTCGGGCATCAAATCTCCTCAATATATCAGCGTTGAAACCTCCGAAGACGGAATCACCTTTACCGAAGCTGCAAAGCAAACCTATTCTCCCTCCTCGGGCGCAGATGTCAAGTGGGCAGAAATTGCTCTTAAAAAACCCGTTGATGCAAGATTCGTACGTATTTGCGTAATGCTCGACGGAACATTTGCATTCATCAACGAAATCGAAATCTACGGCGATGAAAAGATCGAAGGCGGCAACGATGATGAAGACGAACCCGTCATCGTCGGCGAAAATATAGCACTTAACAAGGAATACACCACCCATTCTCCTCTCGACGGATATGACGCCAAGCTCACCGACGGCATCAAGTCCGACAAGATGGCGTACAGCGGCGACGTTTGGTTTGCCTTCAAGTGTCATCCCGTCGATGCTTCCGGCAACACCGGCGGCAACCGATTCGGTACCGTTACCATCGACTTGGGCGATATCTATGATATCAGCGGAGTTAACATCAACACCATCTATAACGATGCATCCGGTGTCAGCATCTGCTACGGCGCAAACGTTTATCTCTCCGATGACGGCGAAACCTGGAGCAGTGCTTACCAGCTCGAAGTTCCCGACGAATCCGAGCTTTACGCAAACGCAATCTATACCGTAGGCGGTTCGGTAAAGGGCAGTGCAAGATACGTTAAGATCGAAGCTTATCTCGGTGCAAAGACATTCCTCTTCATCGATGAAATCGAAATTTTCGGCACAGCCCCCTCCGAAGGCGGCGACGATCCCGTTGATCCCGATCCCGACAACTCTATCGAAGAGGCTCTTAAAGAACAGCTCGGAACCGCATTTGATGACGCAATGCTCGATTTCGTTATCGATGCTCCCGAATCCTACAAGGCAGGCGACGAAATTACCGTTACCGTAACCGTTAACAACGTTACCGCTGAAAGCGGCGTTCACATGGTAGAATTCAAGCTTTACTACGATAACGAAAAGCTCGTTCTTACCAACGATATCGACGAAGCAGACGATAACTCCCTTATCTGCACCAAGACCCTTCCCGAGGGTTGGGAAAACCTCTCCTTCGTTACCAACGATTTCGTTATCGACGGCGAAAAAGCTACCGAGGTTAAACCCCTTAACGACGGCGTTATCACCGCTATCGCATTGACCACAAGCATTAACGAAGCAGATGCTATCACCGAAGACGGTCAGCTCGTATTCGAATTCACCTTCAAGGTACTTGAAGACGCAGAAGGCGACCTCGGCTTTGTAATTCCTCACGCTGAAACCGACGGCGCATTCAACAGCAAGACCGATATCGAAAAATTCAATGCAAACGGCGACTATGCAATTGTTACCGAAGCTGAACTCGTTATGGTCGGCGACGTTAACGGCGACAATAAAATCGATAAGTACGACTACCTCCTCATCAAGCGCCACGTAATGGGCACCTTGGTACTCGGCGCTGAAGTGCTCGATGTAGCTAACGTAAACAAAGACGATAAAGTCGATAAATACGACTACCTCCTCATTAAGCGTCACGTAATGGGCACCTACGTTATCGAAGGTTAAATCCAACGATCATAACAACACAAAAGGACAGAGAATTTTTAGTTCTCTGTCCTTTTTTATGTCAAATGTTTTTTCTGTTATATGTTTGTTTAGCCAAGCGCAACAGTTATTTTTTCCTATACTCGGGACGTCTGAATTCAAATATTGCGAGCACAGCCGCAAGCAAGAACGCAAGGAAGTCTGTTATCGGTGCGGCATAAAGCACGCCGTCGAGTCCTAAAAACAAGGGGATGATTAAAAGCAACGGAACGATAAGCAAAACCTGACGTGTAAGCGAAAGTATTACGCCGCGCGTCGGCTTGCCGATTGCCGAAAAGAAGTTTGCAATAGTCATCTGCATACCCGTTGCAGGCACCATAAGCAGGAATATCTTCATCGTCTTAACGGCAAATTCCTCGTAAAATGCATCGCCCGAGCCGAAAATTCCGACAATATATTCAGGGAATATCTGGAAGAAAACTATGCCGATAGCGGCAATACCGCCGCAAAGCCCTGCGGCGATAAGGCAAACCGATTTAACACGGTCAAACCTTTTCGCACCGTAATTAAAGCCGGCAATCGGTTGCATACCCTGCGCCATACCGATAAACACCGAAATGATTATTGAATTAACCTTCATAACGATACCGAATGCGGCAAGCGGAGTGTCCCAATCCGACTCTGCCAATTCCTTCATCGCATAGGTCGTAAGCTGAGCATTCATAACGATTTGAACCAAGCAAATCGCAAGCTGGTTAACACAGTTGCTCATACCGAGCGAGGCGATGTTAAGCATCTTACGTATCTTAAGCTCAAAAATGCTTTTGTTTATCTTAACAGCCGAAAAACGTCTTAAATAGGTCAAAGCCACCACACAGGAGATGACCTGCGAAATTGAGGTTGCCGCCGCGGCGCCTGCCATACCCCAATTAAAGCCCCAATCGCAAACGAAAAGCGCATCAAGACCGATATTTATCACGGCACCGATAACCATACAAGCCATCGAAAACTTGGGAGCGCCGTCGGCACGGATAAAGTTGCTCATCACGTTTGAAACGATAAGGAACGGCATACCCGGGATGACGAAATTTGCATATTCGACAGCAAGACGAAGCGTTTCACCGCTTCCGCCGAAAAGCGTAAGCAATTGCTCACTGAAAATAAATGCAAGCAAAGAATAAGCAATACTTAAAATTGCGGCAAAGCCGAGTGCGTTACTGATGCACTTCCCCGCCTCATCCTTGTTGCTCTTGCCAAGCTCAATCGAAAAGCGCGAAGCACCGCCGACACCTGCAAGCACCGAAATGGCAATGCATATCGTCGTAAGCGGAAAGGCAACCGTCGTTGCGGCATTACCGAGCTTGCCGACGTAGTTACCGATAAACATCTGGTCAACTATGTTATAAAGCGAGCTTACAAGCATCGCAACGATACTCGGAAGCGCAAATTTTCGCAAAAGCGTAGTTATTTTTTCATATCCAAGCGGATTTTCTTTTGTGGTATGTTCAGTCATTGTTTTTCTCCAAAATGGTTATGCTTATTGACAAAACCGTTAACTTCGTCATTATATCACAAAATCCGACAAAAATAAAGAAAAACTTATAATGAAATAGTAACGAAAATTTATACAATTCTCTATTGCGTTTTTGGTGAATAAGAGTTATAATGTCAATATCTGTAACAAAAGGAGCATTTTTATGCGCAGAGCAATAATATTCCTTATCTTACTTGCATTAATGTGCGCTATCGCATTTTTTATCTATACCGCATACAACATCCCATTTGTTATCTATACAGCATACATCAATCACGGCCAAGCCGCCGATCTGATCGATTTAAGCTCCACCTCGCGCGTTCTCGATTCAAACGGCAATTTCAGCGGTAGGTTCAAGCCCAACGACGAAATGCTTGGTATCAAACGCTTCACCTATGAGGTCAGCGGGGATGACCTTTACATTACCGTATACGTTGCCAAGAACGATGACTGTATGGAAACCGACAACGATGGCTATACCCTCATCGAAATCAGCGGACTGCCCGAAATCGACAAGGTTTATTACGCAAACGGCGATTCCAAAACCGTTTTGACCACCGACCGCGAATAACAGAGAGGAAGATATAAAATGAAAAAGCTTTTAATTTTTGCACTTATTTTAATAATGACCTTCGGCTTTTGCGCCTGCTCAAGCCAAAGCGACGAGGTAATCGTCGGCGACGGTCTTAAGCTTGCAGGCGTCGGCGCAGGTAACAAAGCGGTTGAATACAGCTTCACCTACCCCGAGCACTGGCAAATGATCCGTAACGACGGCGTTATCGAAATCCAATTCGACTGCGACGATTCCTCAATGTATGCAAAATACGCAACCGTGTCTGTTCTCACCTTCGGTCTTTCGGATACTACCCAAACCGCAAAGGCATATTGGACCGAGCACGAAAAACAGCTTCAGGGCATTTATACCGATTACCAATTGCTCGATACCGAGGAATACACCGAAAAGGATAAATACCTTCACGACGTACCTGCATTAAAGGTTAAATATTCGGGCAAGCTCAATAACATAACCTATATTAACGAGCAAATCGTTGCCTGCCGCTACGGCAAGGTATTCCTTATCACGTTGGTAGTTCCCGAGGAAAGCTACGAAAAGGTCGAAAACGTTATCGAAGTTATTAAAAAGGATTTCAAATTCGCCGAATAATTTAAAATTTTCTGCAAGCTGAAACAGACCGAGAGAAACGAAGTTATTTTTCACGATAAATGAGCGTAGGCGTAGAAAACTACGACAGTCGAATTTTTCGTGAAAACCCTTGAAAATACAATAAAAATTAAAAATTCCTTATAAGAAACAAAGTGTACTTTTCAAATTAATGGAAAGTACACTTTTTCTTGTTTTATTATTTCAAGGGTGTAAAGAACGAGTTTGTCCTCGGTCTGAAAGAGCCGCAACGCGACTCTTTTTTGTTTTAATTTATTCCATACTGCAGTTCTTTGCGGCTTCGAAATCTTCTTCGATTTCCTTGCTCGGCTTCTTTGTAAGGAGCGAAACGGCAACGATACAAATGCACGAGAAGATGAACGCAGGAAGGAGCTCGTAAATACCGAAAATACCACCCATGGGCTTAAGCACGAGCTTCCAAAGGAAGACCAAGCCACCGCCGCCGAGCATACCTGCAATCGCACCTGCGCGCGTTGTACGCTTCCAGAACAGCGAGAAGAGCACAAGCGGACCGAAGGTTGCGCCGAAGCCTGCCCACGCAAACGAAACGATTTGGAAAATAACGCTGTTTTCATCGATAGCGATGATAACGCCGATAACCGAAAGAACCAACAAAGTGATACGCGACATAAGCATTACCTGCTTGTCGGTCGCATTCTTCTTGCAAACGCCTTGATAAAGGTTCTTTGCAAACGCGGAAGCCGCGATAAGAAGATAGGAGTCGGACGAGCTCATCGTTGCGGCAAGGATACCTGCCATAACAAATCCGGCAAGCACTGCGGGGAGCAAGCCCGTCGAAAGCGTGATAAAGATGTTTTCGGAAGCCGCGGAGGTAAGATGTGCAGTCGGTTCGAGCGTTCTGCCGATAAGACCGATAAATACTGCAACCGCAAGCGAAATAACAACCCAAACCATCGCAATACGGCGCGAGCGCTTCAATTCGCCCTCCTTGCGGATAGCCATAAAGCGAAGAAGTACCTGAGGCATACCGAAGTAACCCAAGCCCCAAGCAAGTGTCGAGCAAACGGTAAGCAAGCCGTATTCGGCAGCTGCACCGAATTGAGGGATGCCGTCAACAACGACCTGTGCGCCGTCGGCGCCAAGCTCGGGAGAAGCAAGTCCGAAGAAATCAAGGAAGCCGGGGATATTTTGCGAGTTTTCGATAACCGCACCAATACCGCCTGCGCTGACAGTACCGAGAATCACGATAACCGCAAGTGCAACAATCATAATGATTGCCTGAACAAAGTCGGAAATACTTTCGGCAAGGAAGCCGCCGAGCAAGGTATAGGCAAGCACGAAAACCGCGCCGATAATCATCATTACAACGTAATCTGCGCCGAACAACGCCGAGAAAAGCTTACCGCAGGTTACAAAACAGCTTGCCGTGTAAACGGTGAAGAAGACAAGAATGAAAACTGCGGAAATCGAAAGAATAACCTTCTTCTTTTCGCGGAAACGGTTGGAGAAAAATTCGGGCAAGGTGATCGCGTTGGTACGAACACTGTAACGTCTTAAACGCTTTGAAACGATAAGCCAGTTAACGTAAGTACCTATTGCAAGACCGATCGCGGTCCAAGCCGCATCGGCAATACCGCACCAATAAGCAACACCGGGCAAGCCCATAAGCAACCAACCCGACATATCCGATGCCTCGGCGCTCATCGCCGTGACCCAAGGACCAAGCGATCTGCCGCCAAGGAAATAATCCTCGGAGCTGCGGTTTGCACGTTTTGAATAAAAAACGCCGATAAATACAACGGCTGCCATGTAAACACACATAGCAATAAGAATTTGTATCTGTTCGCTCGTCATAAAAAATTCCTTTCCTAAACAAGTGATTGGATATATTATTTCAATTGTACCACACTATCACGCTAAAGTCAACCATTTTGCAGGATTTTTGTCTGAAAAAGAAAAAAGCACCCATCGGTGCTTTCGGGAATGCGTATGAATTTGAGCTCTTGCATAAATCAATGCGAAGCATTGTATATCATCAATTCCGCAAGGAATTGCATATCATCAAAACGAAGTTTTGCATATCATCATTGCGAAAGAAAATACAGCCTGCGGCTGATGATATACGCCTTCGGCGATGATATACACGCCGACGCGTGATGATATACCATTGCTTTCGCAATGGATAAAAAAATCGACAGGTCGAAACCTGTCGATTTTTGGTGGGGACTACAGGGCTCGAACCTGTGACCTCCTGCTTGTAAGGCAGATGCTCTCCCAGCTGAGCTAAACCCCCAAGGCGTTGCTCACTCGCAACGTCACTAATAATATCACAACAAAAATCAAATGTCAATACTTTTTTGAAAAATATTTTTGTTTTTTCAAATTTATTTTTCAATCGCCGCGTCACGTCCGATTATGCTTGCAATCTCATCCGTGTCGAACTTGGACTGACGCGAATAGGTGTAAAGTCCGTTACATTCCTGCTCGACGTCGGTAAGCTGGGTATAGCAAAAGCCGCAAAGCGCCTCGTTATCCAGTATTGCATCGGTAACGTCCTTCAGACGTGCCATAAATTCCTCTTTTGTTGTCGGGATATTGCCGTATCCCCATCCGTTATTATCGAGCATAAAGCCGATACCGCCGTATTCGCTTATAAACACCGGCTTCTTTCCGTCGTATTGCTGACGGTCGTCAAATTTGTCGACAAGTATCCCCTTCTCTTTAAGCTCGGCATAACGTTCACGTATCGCCGATCCCGAGGAATCGTAATCGTGCAGGTCGAAAACGTCGGTCATAACGTGGTAATTACCGCTTGTGTCAATACAGGGACGAGTTTGGTCAAACGCCTTCGTCGCAAGATAAACCGTTTTCAAAACGTCATCGCACTGACGCTTGCCCTGAAAGTCCCACGTTTCGTTAAAGGGACACCATCCGATTATTGCAGGGTGATTGAAATCGCGCTTTAATATCTCCAACCATTCGGGAAGCATACGCGCGACAGCCGAAGCGTCGGTTATATCCAATCCCCAACTTGCATATTCACCCCAAACGATATAGCCCTTTTTATCGCAATGGTAAAGGAATCGTTCCTCGAAAACCTTTTCGTGCAATCTCGCACCGTTAAATCCGCAGTTCATCGAACGGTCGATATCCGCCTCAAGCTCCTCGTCGCTCGGCGCGGTATAAATACCATCGGGGTAAAAGCCCTGATCGAGCACAAGCCGTTGAAAAACGCTCTTTCCGTTAAGCATAAACTTAAAGCCGTCGAAGCCGACAGAGCGCATACCGAAATAGCTCTCTACCCTATCGTCACCGAACGTGAAAACTATATCGTAAAGACCGCCCTTGCCGACCTCCCAAAGATGAAGCTCGTCAAGAGTAAGCGTAAGCATCGCGTTGCCGCAATTTGCTTCGGCACTTGCGCTGCCCATAGGTCTGCCATCAAAGAAGGCTTCCGCCACAAGCCTGCCGTTTCCGACAAGCTCGGCTTGTACCGTAATCGTTTTTGACGAGATATCGGTCAGGTATTTAAGCGATTTGATGTAATTCTTCGGCGTAAATTCAAGCCAAACGGTCTGCCATATACCCGTCGTGCGCGTATAGAAGCAGCCGTGCGATCCAAACGCCTCACTCTGCTTGCCCGACGGAATAAGAGAAGACCTTGTATCGTCCTCGGCGTGTACAGTTAGGGTATTTTCACCGATTTCAACGTAATCGGTTATTTCAAAGCAAAACGACGAATAACCTCCGACGTGACTGCCGACAGCTTTACCGTTGATATAAACGGTCGCCTTGTAATCGACAGCGCCGAAATGCAAAAATATTCTGCCCTCTTTTTTATTTCTGCCGATATTAATTTTTCTTTTGTACCAGACCGACGTTAGAAAATCGGTATATCCTATGCCCGAAAGCTTACTTTCGGGGCAAAACGGAACGTTTATCTTCTTTGAAAATTCGGTATCCGCTAAAAACATTCCTTTTTCGGCTCCGCTGTTGCCGAAATCAAATTCAAAGTCCCATTCGCCGTTCAGATTTTCCCAGCTCGAACGTTTAAACTGCGGTTTTGGATGTTCACTGCGATATATCATATTCTACCTCACAGCACCGTCAGATTATAAACTATGCATCCGACAAACGCAATACAAAGCACGCTTTGCAAAGCGATCCACTTTTTGCCGTTTTCAATGTAAATGCTCATCGCGCCCGAAGCGGCAACGAGCAAAGCGCCGACGACACAAAACAGCAGAGTGCTTGTTTCGGGAACGGGCGAATTGCCCATAACCTCAACGAATATTTTTTCGGGCAAAAGGAAAAATGAAACGATCGCAAACACAAAGCAAAATGCCGATATCGCAAAAGATGCGACCTTTAACGCGTTTTTATTCATAAATTATTTTGCGTCCTTTTCAAAAACAAACTGCCAAACACATTCGGTGTGATATTCGGTGCCTGCAGGTATCTTGCTCGACTTGCTTTCGTCAAACTTCGAGAAATAAAGCTTGTTACTGCTTGTGTTCATATCCCAGAATGCGGTCTTGAACTTATTGGTTTGGTTTTCAAGCGAATCGGCAAAGGTGTTAACACGCACGTCGAACTGATAACGCTTGTCGGTATAGCCGTAAATACGCGCTCTTGTCGCCGCATTACCGCTGTTCATCGGACCCGAATAGTCCGCCTTGCCGACCTTAAGCGTTTCGACAGTCTTTAAAAGCTTACCGTCCTTGCCGATCATATCGCAGTAAAGACCGTATTTCTTATCGATCGGGAACATACAGGTGTAAGAAAGATAGTGATAAGTATCCTTGATGTAGTTATAATCGACGTTAAGCTTTATTTGAGGGCCGGTGAAGGTGTATTTTCTTGTAACCTCGGCATAAATATCCTTTTCCTCAAACTTGTCCTTGTTCTTATAACGGAAGCCGTAACCGTCGCCGTCGGTGTCGGCACACCACAAAAGCTTGGTCTTTTCGATAATGTGGAGCTTGTTAACGGTAATGCTTTCGCCATTTTCAAGAATAATTGCTTCTTCGGTTTCGCCGTTGTACATTTCAATCGAAACAAGCGTTTCGTTGCCGTGGTTACCGCCCGACCAGATATTGCCCGAAGCGGGCTTATCGCTTACGCGGTAAACGTATTCAAGGTCGGTGCTGCCCGAAACGAATACGTGCATCTTGTTGTCTGCCTTAAGGCTCCACGCGCCGAGATTGAAGGTGCCCCAAGGGGTTTCCTTGATTGTAACGGTGTGGTCGCCCGCATCGGTGGTAAACGTTATCGTATAAAGTGCGTCGCTTGATTTTGTAACCTTCATTTCGTGTGATTCAACCTCCTTAGGTGCATTGGGCTGTTCTGCAATATCATAAACCGTATTTCCCCAATATTCGGGACCCTCGGGGATAGATTCCTCGGAAATTTCCGAGCTTTCCTCGAAAACCGAGCTTTCGGTTTCGGGAACCGAGCTTGTTTCTATCGCTTCCTCCGAGCATGCAAAAAACGAGCTCGCGCAAAGCAATACCGCAAGGGTAAAAAGTAA
>JAZOTA010000019.1:0-13998 GCA_045657425.1 Eubacteriales bacterium | reverse complement strand
GCATCGTTATAGATTGCGGTATATTTGCCCTCGTCGCCCTTTAAAAGAATTTCGGCAAAGGAGGGTGCATCGGACGTGTCGATATTAACGGTACCAATTCTGAACATATCATTTTATCCTTTCGGAAATTGTTGTGAAAATCTACGCTTTCCCCGAAAATACAAAGATTTTTCGGGGAGAGCGATGGCGATTAAAGCGATGCGATAGATGCCTTTAATTTTTCAGCAAGCTCTTGGAATTTTGCAAGCTTTTCTTTTTCGGCGTTAACGACCTTTTCGGGTGCTTTTGAAACGAATTCTGCGTTGTTAAGCTTACCCTGAGCGCGCTTAATTTCGTTTTCTGCGGTTGCAAGCTCCTTGGTAAGGCGTTCACGCTCTGCTTCGGTATCAACGATATCTGCAAGAGGAAGGAAGATTTCGCAAGCATTGGTAACTATACGAACAGTTCCTTCATCCTCGCACTTGTCGACAACGGTAATACCGCTTGCCGACGCAAGACGGGTAAAGAAGGGCTCTTTATCGGCAAAAAGCTCTTTTTCCGCGGTTGCGATAATGACGTTTGCCAATCTCTTGGGAGGAACGTTCATTTCTGCACGGCGGTTTCTGATTGCGCGGATAGCGGTGAGCATGATTTCCATATTACGTTCCGCTTCGGGGAAGTTAAGCGAATCCTTGACGGTGGGATAATCGGAGATCATAATGCTTTCGCCCTTATGCGGCAAGGAAAGCCAGATTTCCTCGGTAATGAAGGGCATAAAGGGATGCAAAAGCTTCAAGGTGTTCGAGAGAACGTAGGTAAGGGTGTTTTGTGCGGCAATATTGGTGTCGCTTCCCTTTTCCTGCAATCTCGGCTTTACAAGCTCGATATACCAGTCGCAGAATACGTCCCAAATAAAGTCGTAAAGCTTTGAAACGGCAATGCCGAGCTCATATTTATCGATATTTTCTCTTACCTCGCCTACAACGCGGTTGTAAAGCGAAAGTACCCATTTATCCTCTTCTGCGAGGTTAGCGGTATCGATATTTTCGGTATCGCAATCGCGGTCGAGATTCATCATAACGAATCTTGCGGCGTTCCAAATCTTGTTTGCGAAATTACGCGAAGCCTCAAAGCGTTCGTCGGAAATACGCATATCGTTTCCGGGGCTGTTACCGGTCGCAAGGGTGAAGCGCAAAGCGTCTGCGCCGTAGGTCTTGATAACCTCAAGCGGATCGATACCGTTGCCGAGCGACTTCGACATCTTTCTGCCGAGCGCATCGCGGACAAGACCGTGAATGAACACGTCGGTAAAGGGCTTTTTGCCTGTGTGTGCAAGACCCGAGAATATCATTCTCGAAACCCAGAAGGTGATTATATCGTAGCCGGTAACGAGAGTGTTTGTGGGATAGAAGCGCTTGAGATCCTCGGCATCCTCGTTGGGCCAGCCCATTGTCGAGAACGGCCAAAGCGCAGAGGAGAACCAGGTGTCGAGCGTGTCGGGGTCTTGAGTCATTGCCTTGCCGCACTTCGGACAGATTGCGCTTTCGTCCTTGGTAACTACCAATTCGCCGCAATCGTCGCAATAGAACGCAGGAATTCTGTGTCCCCACCAAAGCTGACGGGAAATACACCAGTCGCGGATATTTTCCATCCAATAGAGATAGTTTTTCGAGAATCTGTCGGGAATGAAGCGGATATCGCCGTTCTTGACCGCATCAACTGCAGGTACTGCAAGCGGCTTCATCGAAACGAACCATTGCTTCGATATCATCGGCTCGATAACGTGGTGGCAACGGTAGCATGTGCCTACGTTGTGCTTGAGCGGCTCTACCGCTTTCAAAAGACCTGCTTCTTCAAGGTCTGCAAGGATTGCCTTGCGTGCCTCGGCGGTGGTCATGCCTGCATATTTACCGCAATCAAGCACCTCGGGCTCGCCTACTGCGGCGGTACCGCGCGCAAGACTTTCTTCGTATGCCGCTTTGTCGGAAGCACCCGTCATCTTGCCGTCATAGGTGAATACACGTACCGACGGGAGATTGTGACGCTGACCGACCTCGTAGTCGTTGGGGTCGTGAGCAGGGGTGATTTTAACAACACCCGTACCCTTTGTCATATCTGCGTGCTCGTCGCAGACAATGGGAATTTCTTTATTTATCAACGGCAAAAGCACGTGGCAGCCGTGGAGATGTGCATAACGCGGGTCGTCTGCGTTGATTGCAACGGCAGTATCGCCGAGCATCGTTTCGGGACGGGTGGTGGCAAGCTCAAGATATTCGCCCGTTTCCTTAACGGGATAAAGCAGGTGATAGAAGTTGCCGTTCTGATCGTCGTATTCTACCTCGGCATCGGAAATAGAGGTCATACAGGTGGTACACCAGTTAACCATACGGTTGCCGCGGTAGATAAGGCCTTCGTTGTAAAGCTTTACGAAAACCTCTTTAACAGCTTCGCTGCAGCCCTCGTCGAGAGTGAAGCGGCGCTTCGACCAGTCACAAGACGAGCCGAGCTTTTTAAGCTGCTCGCAAATTCTTCCGCCATAGGTATTGTTCCAATCCCAAGCACGTTCCAAAAATCCCTCTCTGCCGAGGTCCTCCTTGGTGATGCCCTCTTTGCGCATTGCTTCAACGATCTTCGCTTCGGTAGCGATCGATGCGTGGTCGGTACCGGGAAGCCAAAGGGTTTCAAAGCCGCACATTCTCTTGTAACGGACAAGAATATCCTGCAAGGTGTTGTCAAGTGCGTGGCCCATATGGAGCTGGCCGGTAATATTGGGAGGAGGCATTACGATAGAAAACGCTTCGCTTCCCTCTTTTGCGTTGGGTTTAAAATAACCCTTGGAATCCCATTCGGTGTATAACCTCTCCTCAAATTCGGCAGGGTTATACTTCTTTTCAAGTTCTTTCATAATTTATGTACCTCGGTAATTATTTTTTAAGGATATTCATAACCAAGCCGGTCTTGTGCTTGGGATAGAAATAGGTGCTCTTTTGAGGCATCTTGTCGCCTGCAAGTGCAACCGCCTTGATTTGGCTTACTTTTGTTGCGTTGATAAGGAATGCGGCGGTCGCTTTGCCCTCTTTAACCGATTCGATAGCTTCTTCCATCGAACGGGTATAGCGCAAATTGATTTGGTTTGCCATATTTTCCTTGTCAATTCCCAACGCGTTTTCAAGCACGTAGGAGTGAAGGATGCTTACGTCAAGGTCGCTGTACGCTTCGCTTCTGAAATCGATAATTTCCTGAGCGTTCTTCTTCAATTCCATCAACAAGAAATCTTCGCCGCCGGTGTAAAGCGCAAAGGTGTGGCCGTTTGCACCCTTTTCGAGGGATGCTTCAAGCTCGCTTAAAGGAAGCTCTGCCATCTTGAATCTGCCCTTGCACTTGCGGACGATATCGTCACGGTCAACGGGCTTGTCAACGATAAGACGGTGAGTCGGGAAAACCACCAAGCCCTTATCGTCCATATCAACAAGCGTCATCATAACACAGCTTGCATCGGCGCCTTCGGGGGGATTGGTAAGTCCGCGCTTGTAATTAAGTGCGGTTTCATATCTGTGGTGACCGTCCGCGATAAACAGCTGCTTGTCGATAAGCGTTGTCATTATCGTAAGGATATCCTTGTCGTTATCGATCTTCCAAAGGGTGTGGGTAACCTCTTCCTCATCGGTGAAACGGCAAATAGGCGCTTCCTCGGTCTTCTTCGCAAGAAGCTTTGCAATCTTCTTGCTGCTGTCGGAATAAAGCGAATAGATCGACGAGAAGTTACAGCCCGTACCGCACATAAGGTTAAGACGGTCCTGCTTTGCCTTGGTAAGGGTTTCCTCGTGAGGGAGAATTACTCTTTCGGAGAATTCGCAAAGCTCAACCAAGCAGATCATACCGGTAAGGCAATAATCCTTACCCGCAACGTTGAATTCCTCGCGGTAAACGTAAATGCCTGCCTCCTCATCGCGTGCAAGAATGCCCTCGTTGAGCCAAGAATTCAAAATTCTGCCTGCATCGTTATATCTGTCCTCGCCCACAGGGAGCTCAAGACGGACGACGTTATATTCGTTTCTGTTAATAAGCGCTTCTCTTTCGCTTTCCGAAATAATGTCGTAAGGAGGACATACGCAGTTCTTGATATCGCCTGCTTTTTCGGTAAATCTTAATGCCTTGATCGGCTTGATTACTGCCATTTTCTTAATTTGCGCACTCTTTTGCGCTTCCCTTTCTTTATTTAAGTGTTTTTATTTACTTTTTAACCGAGCAAAACTGCCCATAATGCGCTTTACGCTTCCGTTTTTGAATTCTATTTCGTAAAGCACGTCGCCGCCCATCGGAGCAGCGCTTAAAATCTCGCCCTCACCGAACATCGGGTGGATAACCAAGCTTCCTGCCTCGAAAAGCTTGGGTTTTTCCACAGTCTGTGCATTTGCGCGTATGTTTTCGAGATATTTGCTTCGGCTTTCGGCATTATTTGCCGTTTGATGTTGCGAATAGGAGTTATAACTGCTTCTTCCGCCGATGCCCTTGATATCACGCGATTTTTCGGGTATTTCGTTTGCAAAACGCGATATTTGACGCATTTCGGTTCTGCCGTAAAGCATACGTGAATCGGTATTTATAAGGAAAAGCTCCTTTTTCGCACGGGTGACCGCAACGTAGGCAAGCCGTCTTTCCTCTTCAATGGCGCGTTCGCCCTCGTTAAAGGATTGCACCGACGGGAAAAGCCCCTCCTCGAACCCCGGAATGAACACCGTATCGAATTCAAGTCCCTTTGCCGAGTGGACTGTCATAAGCGACACCGATTCATTGCCCGAATCGTAGCTATCAAGGTCGCTTACAAGCGAAATTTCGTTTAAAAACTCGGCAAGAGTCGGATTTTCCGCCGTTTCCTCGAAAAGCTTGGCGGAGGACACCAATTCAAGCACGTTTTCTTCTCTTTCAACTCCGTCATCCTCCTCGGCAAGCATTAAACGGTAGCCCGTTGCCTCGATGACCTCGGAAACGGTTGCCGAGAGGGAGTGAGTATGAGCAAACTCGCGCAATTTCTTTATCAAAGCGGTAAAGCCGATGAGCTTTTGCGATGCGCGTTGCAATTCGGGATATTTTTGCGCATTATCGATGACCGAAAACAGCGTAATACCGTTTTCATCGGCAAGATTCGACGCTCTTTCGACCGTCGTTTCGCCGATAGCACGCTTCGGCACGTTGATGATACGTCTTAATCTTACCGTATCGCTCGGATTGGCGATGACCGAAAGATAAGCAAGAATATCCTTAATCTCGCGTCTTTCATAAAATCGAAGACCGCCGAAAATCTTATAAGGTATGCGCTTTTTCACAAAAGTCGTTTCGAGCGATTGCGAAAGCGCGTTTACACGGTAAAGAATGGCAAAATCCGAATAGCTTTTGCCGTTTGCGACCTTCTTTTGAATGGTGTCGCAAATAAATTCGGCTTCCGCCGACTGGCTTTCGACCTTTCTTAAATGAACCTTTTCGCCGTCGTCGGCTTCTGTCCAAAGCTCTTTTCCCTTTCGGTCGGTATTATGCGATATAATTCCGTTTGCGGCGGTAAGAATATTACCTGCGGAACGGTAATTTTGCTCCAGACGAACGGTTTTTACGTTGTTATAGGTCTTGTCGAAGCCGAGTATGTTTTCAACCGTCGCACCGCGGAAGGAATAAATCGATTGATCGTCGTCGCCGACAACGCAAACGTTTTTGTGCTTGCCCGAAAGAAAAGCAACGAGCTTGCTTTGCGACGGGTTTGTATCCTGATATTCGTCAACGAGTATGTATTTAAACTGCTCGCGGTAGATATCAAGCACGTCGCGGTGTGTTTCAAACAGACGGTTGGTAAGCATTATGATATCGTCAAAGTCGAGCGCGTTTGCACCCTTTAGCTTTTCCTGATATCTTGCATAAACCTCGGCAATTCTTTTCCCGAAACGGTCAAAGCCCGAATCAAGCGCAATTTCCGACGGTGTGCGGTCGCTTTCCTTTGCCATCGAAATCGAATGCATAACCATTTTCAGCGGAAGCATCGATTCGGGGATATTAAGCTCCTTGATTATCGAAACGATAAGCTTTTTGCAATCGTCGGTATCGTAAATGGTGAAATCGTTTTTGTAGCCCAAACGGTCGATAAATCTGCGCAATATTCTCACGCATATCGAGTGAAACGTGCCTGCCCAAATATCACGCGCGGCATCTCCGAGCGTTTTTTCCAAACGCTCCTTGAATTCCTTTGCCGCCTTGTTGGTAAAGGTAATGCAAAGCACTCGATAAGGGTGTGCCGGCTCGACGGCGCACATCTTAAGCATTTCGCGCACGTGTTCCCTTTTGCCGTTTTTGATAACCGATTGCATCATCGGAACAAGTGTGTTAACGTTCTGCGGAAGCTCTTTATCGTTCGAGGCGCGTCCGAAAAGGATAATATTTGCGATTCGGTTGACGATAACCGTTGTTTTACCGCTTCCCGCACCCGCAAGGACAAGCAAGGGACCCTCGGTCGAAAATACCGCTTCCCTTTGCTTTGGGTTTAAATATGAAAAATATTTATCGAAAAGCTGACGTTTTAAACCGTCAAACTCGTGTGAAAACTGCATCCCGTAAGACTCCATACTATAATAGACTATATTATAATATAAAGGAAATCAAATTGCAATACAAAATCAAAAAAAGCATCGGCTAAAAACATTCGCATTGTTAAAAATTACGAAAAATGAAAAAATTGAAAAATCCTCTTGCAATTTTAAAAATTGTCGGTTATAATGTGGACATCACAATAGGGCGAAATTGCCCAAAAATAATAAGGAGAAACACTATGAAGAAATTACTCGCGTTTCTTCTCGTAGCTACCATGATCGTTGCTATGTTTGCGATTCCCGCAGCAGCAGAAGATACTGTTAACTATGAAGAAGAATTCAAGTTCGTCAAAAAGGCTCCTAAGGTTGACGGTAAGGTAGCAAAAGGCGAATACGGCACACTTCCCGTTCACACCTATCCCGAAGACAAGGAACAGTTCGTTGCTACCGAACACAACCAATACGCTGAATCCGACTGGGATTTCGAATTCTATGGCGCATGGGATGCTGACTATCTCTATTTGGCATGGGTTCTTAATACCGAAAATCACGTAGGTATTCCCGAAATCAACCACGAAGAAGGCGATAAAGCCGACGAGCTCTTCAACGAAGAAGACTACGGTTACATGTGGATGTACTCCTGCGTACAGTTCATCTTCACTCCCGGTGCTCCCGCAAAGGGCGAAACTCTTTACCAGTCCGCTCAATACAGCGGCGACTACCTCGAAGTAGGTCTTGCACTTACCGCTGAAAACAATCCTATCCGTGCTTGCTGGAGTACGCCTGTTGCGGCTTCTGCTCTTGACCCCAACGACTGGGACGCAGCTATCGTTCGTGACGATGCAGCAAAGACCACCACTTATGAAGTAAGAATTCCTTGGGGCAAATCCGGTATCAACCAGGTTGGTGACGGCGCTCAGTTCGGCTTCACCTATGCTGTAGCAGCTCAGGAATACAATACCAAGCCCGGTATGATCGAATGGCAGAACGGCGTTCTCACTGCTAAGGATGCAGACAGCGCAGCTGTTATCACCCTCACCGGTAACAAGGAAATCGAAGTTTCCGATATCGTTCCCGAACAAACCAAGACCGAAGGCACCGTTCCCGATGCAGCAAAGGATGCTGTTCAAATCGTTATCGATGGCGTTAACACCGCTATCTCCGGCGAAAAGGCATACCTTTACACCGATCCCTCCAAGGTTTCCGAAAACAACAACGGTTGGGCAACCTCTATCCTTCTTAAGCCTGTTGACGGCGAAGAAGGCGTTTACGAAGTAGTTGAAACCAAGACCGGCTCGGGTGCAGCATTCTCCTTCGATTCCGAAATCGCAGACGACATGCTCGCTATTTCCGTTCACTCTGACGGTCAGGGCGTTGGTAAAGACCGTGCTGAAGCAGCAAAAGCTCTCGGCGTTGGCACCAAGCTCGGCCTCTTCGGTGTTGACCTTGAAAAGGCTGATACCACCTACACCAACGCAATGCTTTACGTAATCGGCGGCGCTTCCACCGGCGACACCTCTGAAGACGTTTCTTCCGATGTATCTGCTGACGAATCCACCGATGCTTCCGTTGAAGAATCCTCCGAAGCATCTGTTGAAGAATCCACCGCAACCTCTACCGAAGAATCCACCGCTACTTCTACCGACACCTCTGCTCCCGTAGTAGATGAAGAAGAAGGCAGCCTCCTCTGGCTCTGGATCGTTATCGGCGTTGTAGTTGTTGCAGGCGTAGTTGTTGCAGTAGTTGTTCTTAAGAAGAAGAACTAATTTAAGCTGATAACTCACAATAGTGACTATAAAGAACTCCCGTAGCAACGGGAGTTCTTTTTTGCGTTAGTCGGCTTCGCTTTTCCTTGACATTGGCATAAAAATGGTGTAAAATCACACTGAATAGATATAATATGAAAGGGGATAACAATGGAACTGTTTGATGCAAATGCCGTTTCGGCACGAACAGGAAATTCGTTTCCCTCCGTAGCTTTAAGACAAGCCGCCGCGGCAGGGAACATACGTATTTCCTCGTACCTTTCTAATAGATTAGACCTTAGGGGAAAAACGCTTTTATCCTTTGGCGAAATAACCGATAAGCATTGCGAATGCGCCGTTTCGGTATACCGTAAGGACGGCGGCGCTTGGCAATTGGGCTTGCACGTTGCCGACGTTGATGAATACGTTTGCGAGGGATCGCCGCTGGACGAGGAAGCAAAGGCACGTTGCGGTGCAATACGAAACGGGTTTGGCGAATCGGAAATGCTGCCGCCGACGATAGTTAACGACGTTTGCGATCTGCAGGTAGGGAAAGACCGCCTTGCAATATCTGTCTTTATGGACGTCAATGCAAACGGCGATCTTGAAAACATAACCTTCGAGGAATCGGTTGTCCGCATTGCCGAAAAATGCTTTTACAATGAAATTGACCACCTTGGCTTTGCTAACGATAAATCGTCGATCTATGCACTGCGCGAGAAATATTCGCCCTATATGAATATTTTGCTTGATATGTACGAGCTTGCGGCGATCTTTTGCGCAAAACGTCGTGAGAGAGGCGGTCTTGACTGTACGGTATTCCGCCGCAACTTCGAGCGTTGCGAAAACGGTAGGATCAACTTCTCCTACGATCAAGAGCCCGACAGCCGCGCGATGGTGCGTGAGCTTGGGTATTTTGCCGCCGAAGCGATTGGCAGATATATGTTTGAGCGCGAATTGCCGTGTATTTACGTTGGTCAGGAAACGCTTGACGTTACTGCGCTTGATTTTCTCGGTGCGCTTGTCGGTGAAAACGATAAAACCGCACCCGATTACAAAAGGGCATCGAACATTGCCGATAACGCAAAGGGCTCGCCCTTTTACGGCTTTGTTTGCACGGCAATAAGACGTGCGCTTCCTTGTGCGACCTTTTCGGACAAGCCGATATTCAATTCGGTCGGCGCAAGCGATCATCTTGTGTCGTTTATACACCCTGTGACAAAATATTCGTCCTTGCTCACTTTAAGGATGATAAAATACGGAATCCTCGCATCGGGCGATCCGAAAAACCTTAATCTTAATAAATATCGCAAGATAGCAAGCACCGCCGCAATTAATGCGACCGAGGCGGAGGGTATGGTTTGCGGCACGCAAAAGCGCTATTTTATAACCTCGGCAGAGGAATTCGTTAAAAACAACCTTTCGTTACTGCACAAAGGATTTCCTTTCAGAATCCGCGAAAACGGTGACGTTTCGGTAATGCTCATTTGCGGTCTTATCGCAACTGTGCCTAACCAATATGCAAACGGGCAGGACTTTGTCATCGGTGCGGATTATGATTTTGAAATTGTCGATTATAATCCCGAAAAACCGACAGTATACGTAAAACAACATTAAAAATGTTTCACGTGGAACAAAACGCAAAACGTTTCACGTGAAACAATTGAACGGAGAATGTTATTTGAAGAAAATTATAATTGCATTTGCGTTGTTATTCTCGCTTTTTCTTGCGGTCGCGTGTGAAAACGTAGAATATATCGAGGGAACGTCTTCGGTTACGCCCGAATCCTCCGAGGATATTTACGAAAAGATTGAAAGCGAATTGCCTCCGCCCGTTGAAGAATCAAACGGCGAGGTTATGAAGCAGGACTTTATTATCGCAACCGATAAAAAAGCGGTATTTATCAACGAAGAGAGTACCTTCGGTTCGCTTGGCAAGGCGATAGAAAAGCGCAACGATTTCCTTAAAAATACTTACGGCGCGGAGATAAAGGTTATCGAAACCGATTCTGCGGAACTGACAAAAAACCTCAAGGGCTCGCTTGAAGCCGGCTTGCATTATTGCGATATGATATCGGTTTCGGCAAAAGAAACGGTAAAGCTTATGAATGCAGGTTATCTTGCAGATATGAATGCTCTTCCGGGATTTGATGCCAAAAACGATTATTTTGACAAAAAGAACGCAACCACGCTAGCAACAAACAACTCGCTTTATCTGCTTGTAGATGCGACGGCGCAGTATTACGAAGAAGAATTCGTGATGTTTTACAATCGGGATATCGTTGTGAAAACAGCTCGCCAAAACCCCGAAGCCCTTGCGCTGCAAGGGAAATGGACTTGGGACACCTTCAACGAGGTTGCCCGTGCATCTGCGCCTGACGTATATTCGCAATCCACAAGCGACATCGAAAAGGATATTTTCGGCTTCGGTGCATATTACAACGAAAACTCCTTTGCACACGTAATGTGGACGGGCGCAGGCAACAAAATGGTTGGCAACACCTTCAAAACACCCGTTGCTGTTATGATGAGTATCGACGAGGTTAAGGCGGCGGCTTCGCCTCTGCGTGAGGCGTATAACTCGCGCGGACGGTACCCGTTCGAGGGCGAAGACGTTGCATCGGCGTTCAAGGACGGACGTTTGGCATTTATGGTGCATAAATTCTCGTATTTCTATACACTTCGCAACGAAAACCCCGAAAAGTACGGCTTTTTGCCGATTCCCAAGGGTAACGAGGTGCAGGGCGGATATAACTGTCTGCTTTCCAACGATGCGCGTGTAATTTCGATACCTAAATCGGTCGACCATCAAAGCGAGGATAAAAAACGCTTTATTTCGGTTGTTATTTCGGCAACCTGTGCCGCAGGCCGCGATACGGTTAAGAATGCTTTTATCAACGAGCATATAGGCACATATCTTTACAACAATGAGGAAACGGTTTTGCTTTCGATGCTTTGCGACTCTGCGACCTTTGATTTCACAAACGTTTACGGAAGCGTTATAAGCGAGATCCGACGTCCCACTACCGATGCGATTGCCGACTATATCGAGTTCGGTTCTGCATTGAGCACTTCGATTTCGCGCGGAATGAATGCCTTTAATAAATATTCCGCCGAGAAATTTAAGTAAAATTTGAAAACCCCTTGATTTGCAATGTTTTTTGTTATATAATAAGCTGATTTGGGATGTTTTTTCCAAATGTTTCCATTGTCAAAAAAATTAATTTCATACAAAAACAGGAGAAAAACAAATGAACGCAAAAAAGTCTGTTGAAGATCTCAGAGTTGCCGGCAAGCGCGTACTCGTCCGTTGCGATTTCAACGTTCCTCTTAAGAACGGCGTGATCACCGACGAAAACCGTATCGTTGCTGCACTCCCCACTATCGAATTCCTTCTCGATCAAGGCGCAAAGGTTATTCTTTGCTCTCACCTTGGTAAGCCCAAGGGAGAACCCAAGCCCGAATATTCTCTCGCTCCCGTTGCAGTACGTCTTGCTGAAAAGCTTGAAAGAGACGTTGTTTTCGCGGCTGATGACTGTGTAGTAGGCGAAAACGCTAAAAAAGCAGTTGCTGAAATGGAAGACGGCGACGTAGTTCTTCTTCAGAACACCCGTTACCGCGCAGAAGAAACCAAGAACGGCGAAGCTTTCTCGAAGGAGCTCGCTTCTCTCTGCGACATCTTCGTTAACGATGCATTCGGTGCGGCTCACAGAGCTCACTGCTCTACCGTTGGCGTTGCATCCTACGTTGAAGAATCGGCAAACGGCTTCCTTATGGCTAAGGAAATCAAGTTCCTCGGCGATGCTGTAAACAATCCTGTAAGACCCTTCGTTACCATCCTCGGCGGCGCAAAGGTTGCAGATAAGCTTGCTGTTATCGAAAACCTCCTTACCAAGGCAGATGCTCTTATCATCGGCGGCGGTATGGCATATACCTTCCTTAAGGCACAGGGCAAAGAAGTTGGTTTGTCCCTCGTTGACAACGAAAAGCTCGAATACTGCAAGGAAATGCTTGAACGCGCAAAGAAGAACGGCGTTGAAATCCTTCTTCCCGTTGACTGCGTAGTTACCAAGGAATTCCCCAATCCTATCGATGCTGTAGTTGAAACCAAGATCGTTTCCGTTGACGAAATTCCCTCCGATATGGAAAGCCTTGACATCGGTCCCAAGACCCGCGAGCTTTATGCAAGCAAGGTTAAGACCGCAAAGACCGTTGTTTGGAACGGACCTATGGGCGTATTTGAAAACCCCATCTTCGCACAAGGCACTATCGCAGTTGCAAAGGCACTTGCTGAAACCGATGCTACCACCATTATCGGCGGCGGCGACTCTGCAGCAGCAGTTAACACTCTCGGCTTCGGCGACAAGATGAGCCACATCTCCACCGGCGGCGGCGCATCGCTCGAATCCCTCGAAGGCAAAGAGCTTCCCGGTATTGCTGCAATGACTGATCGCTAACGCTCTCGACACGAAATGCAAGCATTTCGGTCGCCTTTCGGATGACCGTTTGCTCGCGCCGTGTTTGTGCGCACTTCGTTTGTCCAAACACGCGGTCATCATAGGTATATTTTTCAAGGCGCATGTCCTTGAAAAATATGAAGATTCAAATATAAAAATACTGCGTATTTTGAAAAATCATATTTAATAAAATATTGCAAAAGGATTAATAAATTATGAACAAAGAATTCAGAAAAGCTATTATCGCAGGTAACTGGAAGATGAACAAGACTCCTGCGGAAGCAGTTGAGCTTATCAACGCTATTAAAGCAGAACTTGAAGGCAAGGATACCTCCGGTTGCGGCATCATCGCATGCGTACCTTACGTTGATATCGACGCTGCAGTTAAGGCTGCTGCAGGTTCGCCTATCGAAATCGGCGCAGAAAACTGCCACTGGGAAAAGAGCGGCGCATACACCGGCGAAATTTCCGCTGATATGCTCGTTGCTTGCGGCGTAAAATACGTTATCATCGGCCACAGCGAACGCAGACAGTACTTCGGCGAAACCGATATCACTGTTAACAAGCGTGTTCTTGCGGCTCTCGAAGCAGGTCTTAAGGTTATCCTTTGCGTTGGCGAGCTTCTCGAAGAACGCGAACAGGGCATCACCGCTGAAATCGTTTCGATGCAGACCAAAATCGCTCTTATGGGCGTTACCGCTGAACAGATGAAGGACATCATCATCGCTTACGAACCCGTTTGGGCTATCGGTACCGGCAAGACCGCTACCTCTGACCAGGCAGACGAGGTTTGCGGCATCATCCGTAACGTTGTTGCAGGTCTTTACAGTGATTGCGTTGCAAAGGCAACCACCATTCAGTACGGTGGCTCGATGAACGCAAAGAACTGCGACGAGCTTCTCTCTAAGGAGAACGTAGACGGCGGTCTTATCGGCGGCGCTTCGCCCAAGGCTCCCGACTTTGCAACCATCATCAACGCAGCGCTTTAATTCGCTTCGCTCTCGCCCGAAAACGCTTGTTTTCGAGCGTTTTTTTATCGCTTCGCTCTCGACCAAAATGACAAGCATTTTGGTCGGTAATGAGGAATTTGTGAACATCGTGCGCTCGCGCCTCGCGCCTCGCTTTGCTCGACACTCGCGATGTTCTTAGGTATAAAAATCGAAAATGCGATTTCCGATTTTTATGGATTTATTTAATATAAAAACAGCATCACTTGCAGTAAATTTCTATGCGTCGGACGTCGAT